>JADDOQ010000002.1 GCA_016782315.1 Nitrososphaeraceae archaeon
ACTGTTAAAAATAATGCGGAGATATTCAGATACAAGTGATTTTGCGAGGTGAAAAAATAAAACACACCCCAAAGGACATACCCTATTGCCGTTGCAAATCTTTTCCTCTCACCCATTTTGTGTTACCATCCGATAACATCTCGTTTTTCCATATTGGGACATCTTGCTTAACTCTGTTCAGTATGAATTGACTGGCATCAAATGCATCTTTGCTGTGAGGTGTGGATATTGCTATCGCAATACTGTTGTCACCTATCTTTAGATCCCCCACTCTATGAACTACCCTAATTTCCTTAACATCCCACTTTTTTTTTACTTCAATTTCAATGTTCTTTATCCTCTCCTCCGCCATCCCTACATATGCCTCATAGCTCATGCCTATAACTTGGCCATTATTGCCATAGTTTCTTACTGTCCCTATAAATAATACTGTTGCTCCAAAATCTCCGGTGTTATCTATTGAATCCAACACGGATTTAACATCAATCTCCTTTGATGTTATCCTTTTGATATTTGGATCAAGGTCTACAAACTGATATCCATTTTCATCATTATCATCATTGTTGCGGTTTTTACTGTAATTATATTTCTTGTTTGTATTTTGTGTGTTATTGTTGTGACTACTCACATTTACTACCCTCCAGAAACTGGTGGTAAAAGCGCCACTTCATCAGCCTCTTTTAAAATGGCATCAACACCCACCACCTTGTAATTTACAGCAATCTGCATGGTATTTAAGATATTTATGATTCTCGGATGGGTTGATGAGATCTTTGATAACAGCTCTCTAACTGTAGTAGATTCAGGTAATTTGATTGATTCCCTTCTTCTGCCAGTCGCGTCTTTCGCGCTAGCAAAGTACAGGACTGTAATGTGAATTTGGGAAGGCATTGTTGTTTCAATTATTTTATAGATGAAGAAGAATTGTCATAATTATTTGTAATGATACATGTTTTAGTTACAACGGCCATTATGCCGCCAAAACAATCGTTAGAATATGATGTGGCGTACCCGGGGAAAGTAGATTGCGAAACACTGTACATTCCCATACCTAGTTTTACATTCGATCCACTTGAATTACCAACAAAAGAGATAGGAATGGGATCATTCGCATGTATGTTGATTTTAAAATCAGAGGAAGTCTTGTTTCCTATATCATTATTGTTAACAATTACCTTAACAACCAACAAACCTTTCACATTAGCATCATTTATTGAAACCGCTGTATCGTTTTGGGTAGAACCGTTATGGGACCCCAATGACTTTGCCACTTTTGATTCATCTGAAACGGGTTTTGAATACGGTATATAATCATTGGTTTTTGCGTCAACAAAATCAACATCAGTGCTAATGGCCATATTAAAAAAAATTAACATAAAACCAAATGTCAGAATAGCAATAATTTGCATTATGGTATATTACCATGCTGTATTAATTAGTTTATACCATTATACCAAATACGGGTATTTATAAGAGATTTAAAAAATCATAGATTATGTAAGAAATACCTCGAGATCATATATGATTTAGGTTGTATAAAGATATTTGATGCTAACCGAATGGGATATGGAAAATGTCGTCGTATAGTTTCCAATGTTGGCACTAAAAAGCAAAAGACAATCCAAACAAGTAATGATTTTTTTAAAGTAATCAATACTGTTTTTTATTGTGTAGGTGGAGCTTGGCAAAACTCCACTAAAACTCCGTTGAGAGACTTGGGATGAATAAAAGTAATTTTCCTGCCGTATGAGCCTGTTCTCAATTCGCCAAGAAATCTCATACCACCGTCTTTAGCTCGATTGACATCAGTTTCTATTTCATCAGCAGTTATAGCAATGTGATGGATGCCTTCACCACGCTCCCTAAGGAATTTGCTGATCGGACTATCATCATCCATGGGTTCCAATAATTCGATACGTGTATCTTGCAAATTCATCATGACAACTTTTACCTTTTCGTTGGGGACCATTTCGGTCTCTATTTTGTCTATTTTCAATATTTTTTTATAGTTTCCAAGAGCATTTTCGGCGTTTTTTACGGCTATTGCAATATGATCAACCCTCATAACTTAAAATTTAAATTTAACGCATTATATAAATATATTTACAATATACATATATTATTTATAGCCAATATTGTTAGAAATAGTAGAAACAGTAGGAACATCTACACTGAAATGTGATCTCCACAAAATATGTAAATGTCACATTTTGAAAAGACATTTGATTTAAAGTTAGGAATTCCAAAGAGATTGATATCTATATCTTTGATTATGGTTTAGTTACAACCTTGGAACTAGCCTAGATAAAATCCTAAATTTCATCCAATATCTTCATAGGCATCTAATGGTAGAGTTTACAGTCAACATAGTTTTTGTTTGGTTTAGTAAAACGTATGATTTTATGGCAGGAAAAGTTCAAAACTTTATGATCTTTCCAAAATAAGTTCTAACCTGCTCTTTATCTGGAAGATCCAATTGTTCAAACTTTTCATGCATTCCACGGGTATTGATTTCAATTTTAACAGTTTCATAGTCAGAATCATACTCTAACGAATATGTGCCATCAGTTTCCTCTATGCGGTACTTTTTATTTCTTTTATTAAAGATAATTGCAACTTTACTTCCCCATTCTACAAAATAATCACTGTTTTCTAATTTACAAAGTAATTGTTGTTTGACTTGCAATTCATTCATGCTTATTGATAAATATACTAAATTATAAGATTTTATTTCATTGTTTTAATATTTCGGTATATTTGGAAATATTGAAGATAAAATAAAAATATCACCGCATATATAATACTAAACAATACCATTTACAGTTTCACAGTTAAAGCTTAAAAACCTAATATTCTATAAAGATTTCATGATAATAAAGTTATCCCAAATATGGATACACACATAAAAGTCATTAGGCCATGGATTATGAAATATCCTCCTCATATACTTCTTCAGTATCACTTACAGGTTTCTCTAATGGGTTAGTTTTACTGTAATCCTCATCATAATCTTCAAGATAAAGCTTCATGTATCTTTGAGCTTTTTCCCACGATTTAGCAATATTTCCTTTTGGTAAATAGATAATGATATCCCCGCCAAAAGGTATTTTTTCCAGAACAGTATCGTTTATCTTTAACGTTTCTTGTTGATTTTGTTTTGGATCTTCTGCTTTAGCAATCTCATTTGATTTTGTGTTTTCTTCAAATGTAGTGTTATTTTGTTCTCCATATTTGGTATTTGGTTTTTCTACCACAAATACTACATCATCCAGATACCATTTTCTAATGTCCTTTTCTACCGCCTGAGACTCTGGAGCAGATATGCCTGTAATGTTTTTAATATCAAACCAAACGTTATCACCTAATAGTTTTCCATGTTTAGCGTATAGTTTATTCCACAATGGTACATTGAGAAAAGCTTTGGAAGATAAATCAGCCCTCTGTTCATCATTAATAGGGTATGATATGTTTTCACCCAAGTCTGTAATTCTATATTTAGCTCGGCCCTCTAATAATCCAAAAAGGGTTAAACTATTTAGTCTCCTATAGAATGCCCCCCCAATCTTACTTTTATAATCAAGCATTACGGCGATGTCGGAATAGTGAGTTAGGTCCTGTGTGTTTTTTACTTTATCAAATATTTTTTTTACATCTTGGATGGCTTCAGACAATCGTATATCAGGGATTTCGTAATTCCCTATTTTCAATCTTCTACTGTCTTTTTTTATTATATCTATTTATTAGTTTTACCTTACACAACAGTCAATATAGTTATATTCATAAATTTTAAAAACAAGGTGAGAGCACAAACTTGCAAAAAGCCTACAACAATTGAATTGAAGATAATCACAAAGGATGTAAAGTATTATATTAACGATTCAAAACTAAATAAAAACGAAAAGTGGAGATAGTATATATTGACTTGCAGAGGAATTTGTATTAGATATAAATCTAAAAAAACATACAATACGTGTCGTTATGAGAATGACGAAAAAAGATGTCAAATCTGTGAGATTTTCATCAAATGGAATGGCTTATCGTGTCCATGCTGCAGCTATAAATTAAGAAATAATTCAAGAAATCCAAAATACAAAATAAAAAAGTATATAGAATAATAAAAATTTCTCAGTAAAAGAAAGTGGGTTTGCAGGTTAAACAAAAATTATGCAGAATATAAAGTGTATTGGCACTAAACATGCAATGATACAAATAAAAATAAAAATATTAACACAAGAAAGTGTAATATTATTCTTTGATCGCCACTTCAAAAGATTAAAGAAAAACAATTTAAAAGTTAAGACTCATAATCATTAATATTAAAACGAAAAGTAATTCTATAATCACTTTAATTCATTTACTGGATATATCCGTTACAATGGATCTTTATGTGGTAAATTAGATCCCCATTTATCTGAATTGGGTGATAAACCAGCTGTACATAACGCATAATGTTCTTTTTTTTGTTTAATTTAGGTATAAGGATACTCCATCACCTTATTTTAAGGGATATTCACAATATAAAGGGCATGCATTTTTATTACCAATTTAGGATAACATATTATGACCACTTATAATTCTATCCATTACCTAAATTAAAAATACACATTGATAAAAACATATTTCTTTTATTATTAAATTATATGGTAATACATTTTTAATTAATTGAGATTGGTAAAGCGTTTTTCTTTTACCATAAATCCATAATACTTTCCGATATTTCAATTATTCTAGTTGCCCATCACCATCGGACATACCCGTTGAAATTAATTTCAATAGTTTGCTCGGTCTCATGGGAAAAAATGGTCAATCTATTAATACTGTAATCAATTGAAACTATTGCATCAGAAATAATTCTATTGTGGCTTAAATAATTCAAATTGTTAAGTAAAATAGAGTTTTTATTTATTGATATGTATGCGTTATCTCCTATAAAATATCTAATTTCTCTATATGGTTTTTGAAGCCTTATAAATACATCTATTGAAACTTTATCAATGTTATTTATATTATTTGCACTCGTCATTCTTCATTACCTAACCATTGTTATTATTTTTTTAGCTTTTTATCTATTCTGATTTTTAACAAATACGATAAAACTCAAAATACACAATCAAAATACTGGTATTTGCCCTGGGATTCATAAATCTCGTATCAGCTTTTTTTGAGAGTTTATTCATTTACATTATTTTTACAATCTCTTAACAAATGTTTGTCAATCACAAAATATATCATCTAAAGATTTTGTTACCTTCAATAATACTATCAATATATTGCTACAAAGTTATGGCTGTCTGATGCCAATTTAGCATTAATACATTTACAGGGACTGTTTTTAAAAATCTAAAGGCAGTGCAAAGATAATATTAATTTATGGCATGATTAGGGTATCCAAAGTTCCGATCCTATTATCACGATGGTATATGACATAGTAACTAAAGACATTAAATTTGATATTCTCAAAGAAGTAAGTATTAATGCTTTTGTTTTAGCGTACGTACATTAGTACAATATACTCAAAATAAATCATATTAATCGGTTTAATGAAGCACTTCCGATGCAGATGCCTTATTCTGATTATCAGTTAAGTATATATAGAATCAAACTCTCAAGAGTTATTGTGAAGTAAGACTAAATCGGTCAGTTAGTTTTTATAACGGTTCTACTATATATATATTAAGTAAATTATGAGCACCTTAATTGTATTGTTATTGTTAGCAGTGATTATTCTTGCGATAATAGGAATGGGATGGTCAAATTTTATATCAAGCGTATATGAAGGGTTCAACAAAGTTAAAAACTCCCCATTAATAAAAAACCTGACAGAGACATCCCAAACTGAAGTAAATAAATTGGTTAATGCCAATTAGCATTCAAATAGTCCTATTTTATTCTTATAGACTAACAAAAACCATTTAAAAAATTAATCAACAGACAAAACACAATTTATAAAAAATTCAAAATCTTTTTGCTCCTTTAAAAAATGTGCAATATAATTACATTATAAAAACAGATAATCATGATTAAGTTTATAATTATTATAAGGCCACTCCTACTATGCCTAATACAAAAACGTCAGTAACCATGTCTAACCAAATCCCCCTTTCAGAAAACCGATATGTTCACAAATGATAAATGACATTAGGCATCTGTGCCCATCAATGGCATATAAACATCTCCACAATCGAGAATAATAACCATTTAGATTACATGGGTAAATGGACATTAGTTGTCAATAACAATTCTTTTCTAAAGTATCAATCAAAAAAACAAAATCGATATAGAAACTTACACAAATGACAATAATGCACATTAAACAGCAGGCATAAATTTATGCAAATAATGTATTTATCCAGTTTATTAAATTATTTTCTATGATTTCGTCCCGAGGAATTTCATTATTTATATTCTTCTCTTCCTCTTCCTCTTCCTCTTTGTCTTTTATTAAATCTTCTTCAAAGCCATCATATTCAGCTTCTTCAACATCATTAATTTTATCTAAAAATGTCATATTTTCCATATTGGTATTCTCAATAAATAATAATATTATTATTCATTACTCTCAATTTCAATAGTTCCTTCTTTATGATGTTTCGATATAATTAGCCCTTAAATTAAAATGCATTTGAAGAAGGCAATAATAGCATATTTAACCAAAAAAATTACAAGTATGTAAATTTAATAATATACAGATTAAAACACTAACAACATATATAGATTGGAGTATTAACATTAGAAAACTTTGCTTTATTCAGTTTCATAAAAATAAAGGCTTTTATCTTTTCTTATTCTTTTTAGGAAATGATCATTTCTTTTTTCAAGTACAATCCAAAAATTTGTTTTTTGAAATGCACATATTCTAGGAAAGAATTTGGATCAATAGTAGAGACAATTCATCGCATTAGAACATATAATATTGCAATTCTGTTTGAATATTTTGTATTGTCCCTTGTTGACCTTTTAGTATAAGCAATGTACACATACAACACCCATAAGCAAATCAATTGAGATCTACTGTTATTGTAAACTTAACTGTGAAATACTAGTTTATTTCAGAATGGTTTACATTGCTATTTTCAAAAAGAAACAACAATAACAAACAATGGAAATTAGAATATGAAGATACAGTTTACAAAATCTATGATTGGGACAAAAATTTAACAGGGTATTTCTTTCCCAATTATGACAAAACAAAAGATACAGATGGTAATGATAAAACACACGGAGAAAATTATGATTTTGATGAGGAAACAGAAATTATAGATAAAATGCATAAAGAAAACCTTACTGTTTTTGGTGGAAATTTGATGCTTCCGATGATTAAACTTTATCTCCTTGACAATCAAGATGGAATAGATTTAGATTATGCTATTAGTACGTTAGAAGAAAATGTACAGAGAACAAAAGGATGGAAAGAATGGATACAACACAATCATGAAAGATTCGAAATAATCGGTAGTTCTATTTATACAGCTAGGGAAGATAGAAATATGCTATCTATACTGCTTGGTATAGATGCATCATTGACATTAGGAGAAAAAGAACTTCTTAACAAATTAAGACCTTTGTTAGACAAACTACATGAAGACAAAATGATTTAATGGCATTATGCTGATATATATTGCTAAAATTTTTGGCTATCCGGCAGATTTACTTTTTGAAACCACCCAACAGTTCTCATTAGTATATTTTTTTTATCTAAATACTCTATGGATGCGATATAATGAACAGAGTAACGTTAGGTAATTTATAGGTAATATATCGATAAATACAAAAAGCGTTACCATCTTGTCCATATGAATATTTGCAATTTAACTTGCAATCACAAAGAATATCAAAAGAAGCCAAATGAATGATTTTGGCAAAGGTCTTTCTAACTGTACGCAAAAAATGATATCATTTTTTGAGCATACAGTAATGATTATGGAGTATAGGATGCATCCATGTACTTCATCCCGCTTTTCAATATAGAAAAACAGGAGAAGATGATTGTTGTCGATTTATTGTTTTTATAAATCCACCAGAATGGAAAGTAATTCCAAAATGAAATTTAGGTGGGTATATAAATGTTAATATAACAGAAGTCACCATATGCAGATTATATATGACTACGGATGTTACTATAAATGAGCAAGAAGAAACCTTTAAGAATTATTATGCATCGGAGTTACGCAAGAAAAAGCAACAGATTAACAATAATAACAGAGGCTTCAATGAGTTAGAAGACGAAAGGAGACAAGTTTTTCAGCAAGCAATTAGAACACCTGGTCGCAGAGGCGAGGCAATAAAAAAGGAGGAGATTGAAAAAGAGTTTACTAGGCGCTTCAAAGAAGAGAATATGTCTGATGCTGCTGCTTCTGCTTCCCAATAGCCAAACAGATTATTTCTAACTCAATTTATTTAATTTCGATTTTTAACAAATAGTGTTAAACCATTTATTAATGAATTATCAATAAATATGACGAGAATATTCTATTCAAAATACAATTTCAATAAATTACGATAGAGAATTTATTTTATACATAAATTAATAATGACAATTGTATTGGCCTATGCTTTGTTTTTAAATTATTGTTATTGGTTTCGTATTCACTATCGTATATTTCAAATTTATTTTTCATAAAATCAAAAAGCCTATTTACGGTATCCTAAAAGGATCTACTTTAAGTAGTTCATATGCATCAAATCATTTCACATGGTATTAATATTCAGAATACATCAAATAATGGCAATCCCAATAGAATCAGTATTGACTCTATAAAAAAATTCCAAATTAATAGGAGGTTTTTATGGCAATGATTCATTAACCATTACCTAAATAAAAACTAGCCCTTGACATCCCATTGAAAAGTAATATTGTTTTGTTTATTGAAAAATCGCAAACTAAATGAATCCAGAAAAAACCAAATTTTAAATAATATGGTACAAAACTTAGGTAAAATGTTTCAAAAAGTATTGTACAAATAACAATTTGTGTTTAATCTAGAATATGCAAACTTTTAATTTTAATTTTAGTTTTAATACGGATTTATCAAAGGATATGCATAGCAATTATCCAACACAACAAATAAGTATTAATATCTATAGAGCAATGTACAGTTATGCAAGGTATTCAAAAAATAAAATGCTCAACGTGTGGAACAATGTTTATGTCTGAAACTAATAGTACCCAATGTCCATCGTGTCAAGAACAGAGTCACAATCACAAAGAACAGAGTAGTAATGTAGGAGGTGGCTGCGGATGTGGTCATAGCCACTAATTTTTATTGCTATTTGTTAAAATCTTATCAAGAATATAGAAAATAAAGCATGAATCCATCACACTGTGTCATATGAGGGGCAATTAGATGGATTTATGTATGCATGATAAATTGTGCTATTGATAAATACATACTATCAGATTCACTATTTACGATATTTCCACATTATATTAAGTTAAGGTATCATGATTATATGGATTGTATGTGAAGATTTCAAATGAATTTTAAATAAGCTATATATTTATTGCGCAATCTTTATTCGGCTATGTCATATAAAAAAAAGAATATACCCATAGTATAACTTTTGTTTAGGATTTCACACCTAATAGAATAAGTATTTAATCATAGAAAGGTATATAGGAAAACAGCTGCATACATAATGTTCCGTTGTATATTGTAGGATTTATGGATAATAACCTATTATAAAATGATGGAGGTGTTACTGTTTTGCTTAATGTTGATGATGATGATGATCTACAGAATAAAGTTATCAAATGTAAAGAATGTTCGCGTTTAATTAATTATATTGAAAGTATAGGTCAAGCCAAAGTAAAGAGATTTACGAATGAGAACTATTGGGCAAAACCTATCCCAGGTTATGGGGATCCAAAAGCCACTCTTTTAATTATTGGATTAGCACCTGCAGCACATGGCGGTAACAGAACAGGGAGAATATTCACAGGAGACAGCTCCGGCGATTGGTTAGCAAAAGCGCTTTTTGAAACAGGATTTGCAAATCAGCCAATTAGTATTTCAAAAAATGATGGATATGCCTTAAATGATGCTTATGTTACCGCAGTAGTTAAATGCGCCCCTCCTCAAAATATTCCAACACCATCTGAGATAACAAATTGCTCTCAGTATCTTCAAACGGAAATAAAACTACTAGAGAGCACTACTAAAGTTATTATCACACTGGGAAAAATCGCTTTTGACAACTATTGCAAATCAGTTGGATTGAAAAGGCTAATTTTTGGCCATAATGCAATTTACAAATTAAAAGGAGGCAAAACGCTAATATCTTCTTATCATCCAAGCAGGAGAAACACAAACACAAAGACACTGACATGGGAAATGTGGATTGAGGTCTTCAAAACTGCAAAGAACATAATTAAATCTTCAGAGAAGTATTAGGCAGACAACGACATGTATCGGATCAGTAACTCAGTTATCAATCTTAGTTTAAGAACTCAAAATCGAAACTAAACTTACTTATTACTAAACTGAAAACATTTTGAATTTGATACTAATTTCCAATACTAATGTAATGGTTAGTGCAATAAAGTATATCTATTTGCCATAGTTACCAATAAGAATATTATTTGGTTATAGTGACCAGAACATAAACATACAAGTTAACCTATGCACGATTTCAAATAGATACAAAATAACAACCTGTGGTTTGCCATATTGTTATTCCAATCCTGCCTTGACATTTGAAAATAAATCATCAACCAATACAGTTTTTTTATGATGGGTGGCGATTTTTCATTCAGTGGTGGTATTACCCACCACCACGCTTTTCTTCTGTAAATTTAATGGCATTATCTAAAAGATTGGAGATTGTTTGTATAATCCTTTGACTATCTGCCTCTACCAAACAAGGTTCATGATTTAAATCATCATAAAAAATTCTAACATTACCAGCTTCAGTGTGTTTCCTTTTTTTCGTTATTATCTTTGTAGTCATTTGCAATAGATGATAGCAAACTCTTTAAATTAAATTTCTCTTTATGTAGATTGAGGGTTTTGCTTTCAATTCGGGTTACATCCAAAATGTCCTCGGTGAGTCTTTAGAGCCTCAAAGCATTTCTTTTTATTGTCTGTATCATTTCTTCTCTTTTTTCAGGATGTTCTTCCAGTAGATCAGAATATGCAAGAATCGACTGGGTAGGAGTCCTAAGCTCATGGCTTGCGATATTTATAAACTCTTCTTGCATTCTGCCATGGGTTTTTAGATGATCATATAGCGTTAGCTGCTTTGACAAGCCTTCAAAGATGTTAACATAAGATAAAACTGTGGGCTTGCTTGTAGAATATGTTGCCAATCCCATAGCATCGAGTATATTATCTTTTGAATCATCTATTTTTTCTATCACCAATGACTCTCTTTTGTCAACTACAAGTATAGTGACCGAACTTACATTGATTTGGTCGGATTTAAATTCAAAAGGTGTTATAGTAAAATTGTTTTTATCATCTACACCCAAATCCAGTAATATTTTGTTGACAGAATCATTTGTCGTAGTTAAAACATGTATACTTACATTTTCATTTATTGATTTTACTTTTAAGGTACTCATTATCCCCTTATTGTGCTCCGTAAAAATGCATTAGTAGTTGGAAGTAGTAACAATATTTCCTCTTTGGCCAATTTTACTAAATTGATAAACAGATCCTTTGTTTTGGATGGAATCCGGATTACCTCAGTTTTACCCAGGGTTTTGCCTTCTTCTATTTCCCTTATTCTTTGCTCACCAAGGACAGCCCTATCCCAAAAACTCTCAAATACGTATTTTTGTTGATCTACAATATCTTTAACATTACTATAGATAATCTGCTCTATAGGTTTTGGTGGTTCAAAATCCTGAGTCATAGCTGAAGGAGCCAGATATTCTGATTCGCTCACAGAAAAGTTTGCCTTAGGTCCATCTAGGTGACGAATTTCTCGAAAATATTTCATTAAACCTTTAAAATAATTAAGACGATCTTTGGTTATATTTGTAATATATCTAACTTTTATTTTTTTTCAAGTTTTTTATATAATGATTATTGATAATCTTGCATTTCAATAACTAATGAAGTAGCCATTTCGTCACCACAGGAGTCTATCGTTTTTGATTTGGTTAAAAGTTGTAATATCATATTTAATACATTTTCTGAACCATAAAGTACATCAGTCCTTTGGGTTTGGATATCAGAAGGTAATGACAAATATTATAAAGAAAAAATACTTTCATAGTATTTAAGCAATGCATTTCATTATATCATATTTTTTAGGGCCATTACTCTATTTTATAGCATAAAATTTAATGCCATGTTAAAAATATTATTGAAACCCGTTTTTTCAGTTAAACATTATGAAAGTTTTTATTTCCACCATACAAGATATATAAATTAATCCTCACTATAATAATGAGAAGGTAATCTCCAATATCCAATAATAATAAAAATATGTTTAGCAATGCTTCAGTTTTAAATATTACATTACCCAGGGTATGCGATGACACCGGCAACGCAAACGACGTGCTTTTGAGGTATATAGGCATGGCAAAGACAAAGATACAATCCTGAATCAGCTATGCCTCAACGTCCGCTATCATTGAGATTGACGCCATAGGGGATAAAAAATGGATTTTAAAACAAATCAATAAAAAAAACGAATCCAATTATAAACAGCCATAAAAAGGGAAAAGAGGAAGTTCAATAAGCAATATGAGGAAAATCATGATTTTAGACGATGAGGAAGATATTGCTCTTTTATTCAAAGAAGGCCTTGAAATTATGGGTTTCTATAGTGTAGCAGTATACAATGATCCAATTAAAGCATTGTATGAAATAAAATCCAACACATATGACATAATTTTGATAGACATAGTAATGCCGAATATGAATGGATTAGAATTTTATACCAATCTAAAAAAAATGGAAAAAGAATCAGGATCTAAAGTTTGTTTTTTTTCTGCTGGAGAATTTAGCGAGGATAAAATCAGAAACATGTTTCCCAACTTAAAAAATCAAAAAACAATTCTAATTCATAAACCAATAAGGATAAAAGAGCTATTGATCAAAATTGATGAAATAATATATGAAAAAGCAGAGATCTAATACATCACAGGTATTGTCATAAAAGTAAAGTCAAATCAATAAACCGGTGATCATTTTTTGCATTTCGTCATATTCTTATAGAATGCAACATTAAATAACAACTCCCCATTAGAATAAGTATGTGGGGAATATCGATATACCTTATGCGTCTGGCAGATTACCTTCAAGGCCGTAATGACAAAAGAACATGCAGTGTCTGTAATTTTAAGGCCAAAAGCGAAAAATATCTTCACGAC
This sequence comes from Nitrososphaeraceae archaeon, assembly GCA_016782315.1. Taxonomy (GTDB): domain Archaea; phylum Thermoproteota; class Nitrososphaeria; order Nitrososphaerales; family Nitrososphaeraceae; genus Nitrosocosmicus. The sequence goes on from JADDOQ010000002.1 coordinate 13,322, forward strand.
CATATGCAAAAAGAACACAAAACATAGTAAAAATGTCACCGCTACATCTGGACAATAATTTTGGTTCATGTCATAAATTTATTTTATATTGTTGTTTGAAATCATTTTATTTGGTGTCTTAAAAGGCATGCGCATAAACTTAATAAAAATGAAATTCTAATTGATTGTTTTGTTATTTTTAGGCCTAGTGTTGGCAAAAATATACGCACCAGTCAATTAAAACACTAACAAGCAGATATGGGATTGTTTATGATCTTACATAATTGAAATATAAGACTCAATTTAATCTAAAACTTAAAAACCCATTACAACATGATTTTAGCCCTAAATTAAGAATTTGAAAATAGATTCGCCATGCCAGTTTTATACTTGAAGCAGAGTCAAAATAACCACAATTTAAATAATATACATAGTAATACTAATTAAAAAAACATGTCTTCATCAACAGACTCTACAACAACGACAATAGACACCATCTTAACAAAAGATAATGAAAAAGGAAAAGAGGAAAAAAAGAGTTTTATTGATAACAAGAAGGATTCAACCAATACAAAAGAATCAAAATTTAACGAATTAATTCAATGGTTACAGAAATGGGGTTACAAGGTAATAGACAGGTCAAAAGACAACAAAAATGCAGATATCCTGTTTAGAGCAGAGATTGCCCCACTTGTTTCTTACTCATCAGGTTCAGATACACCCTTATTTCTTGAGTTTCAAAATGGTTTTGACGATGGATTAATTATCAGGACCACATATGAACTTGATAAATATATAGAATTACATTTAAGAAATCAAAATAGAGCCAGAGAAATAGAATTAACATACATCGAGATAGAACAGGTCATTTTACCTATGAGGGTCTCTATTATCCGAGCCCCTTCGATAATTAACATTTATAAAGTAATATTTTCAGAACAATTGACAAAACAATTCTTTTATGATTGTATCACCGATTTAATCAATGCAATGTCTTTGATCATAGGTAAATGGGATCAGAAATATTACGAAATTAGACCAAAAACTACAAAAGAGGAACCAGATAATAAGCAGTTTAAGCAAAACCAGGTGTAGCATGGTTTTTAGAATAACCAGAATATCTTTATAACGTGACAATACAAAACAGAACCTACAGCATGATATAAGTAAATATTATAAATTAAGCATGTTTCAAAAATCTTCCACAATAAATGACTGCAGTAATGTTAGCTTTAGGCACAGTCTGGCACTATTAATGAATTAATTAAAGAGCGTGCAGATAAAAAAGATATGTCTGATAGGATAGACCAAAGAAATACGATACTTAATTTATACAATTCAGGAATTGATCCAGAAATCATAGCCTTGGAGTTAGACATCAACCAAGATACTGTTATGAATGTAATAAAAAATGAGTCAAAGGTGAATCAAAAAAAATCCCCAAAAAACATGTCAAGTGTACTTTTAAACAAGTTATATCTTGATGCAGTCATTGATATCAACGAGATAATAAGCGACTCTCAAGTCAAAACATGGAAGGCTTTAAAATCAAAACCAGATTTTAACACATCCTTTAAGGACACTCAAAACATATTGGAGCAATGCGGCGAAACCAAAATCAATCTTGTAATTTTACATATTGATTTAGTAGGTTCTACAAGAATGTCTTTGAATTTACCTATTGAGAGATTGACAACTATAATCAGAACATTTGCACAGCAAATGTCTCTTATAGTATCAATGTATGGCGGATTTGTATTAAAGTATATTGGAGATGCGGTTTTGGCATTTTTTGTAGTTGAAGACATTCAGGATAGAAGTATTCAAAACCAGCCAGAAGAGGCCGAGTCAAAAGATAATGATGATTTTTATCGTCTTCAATTTAGTAATGCGATAAGTTGTGCATATGCCATGATCAAGGTAATCCAGGAAGGCATCAACCCCATTTTAAGCCAGTATGATTACCCAGAACTTAAAGTAAGGGCAGGTATAGATTTTGGAGAAATCGCCATAGTTCAATATGGTTGGGATATTGACGAACACAAGGAAATAACCCTAAAAAAACCACATCTTGACCTTATAGGATACACTATAAGTATAGTAGTAAAAATGACATCACTTGTTGAACCCGATCATATAATAATTGGCCAAAAACTATTTGATAAATTAGATACAAAACAAAAAAACACTTTCAGGCAGTTACCTGCTAATCCAGATATATGGGGTTATATGCATAAGACTACCGGAGGAATATACAACCTATACGGTAACATAAAACAGTAATAACACCATATCTTTTGTTTGCACATTATCTTTCAATTTACTAGATAAAGTATTGTTTGGTTTTCAGAAATAAAAGTAAGGAAAAGATAAAGAAATTGTTTGGTTTAGATTTTATAAGGTTATTTTAATCTCGTTTTTGGATAGAAAATAAACTATTGAATGCAGAGATATTCGCCGTAGCAATTTCGTTTATCATTTTACCTAATGCGATGGCATTTTCTGTATAAATAGCAGAAGACTTGGAATATATTTCCATAACCCTGCCCCAGAAAGTTTGATTTGTCAAAAACATGTTATTGGTTGTATCAAGGATTGGAATAAATGCGCCTTGAAAAGAGTTTATTGTTTGGTTTTGGAATTTCACGTAATCGTCAAATGCATCTTTGGTAGACTGCAACGCCCTCTTTTGTGATTCATCATCTGTATTGGCATATTTTGGAATATCTGTCATTTTTGTCTCCATGTTCTTATTTGCACTATCCAATGTGGGTTCAGCATACAAATCATTGTTTGATAATTGCCGTTGAGTCAAAGGGTTATCCAGACTCTCCGGTGTTTTTTCTTTCTCTAAATCCGATTCAGCTGACAAAGGTGAATTTGATGTTTGTTCATCCGTTAGTGGAACTTCGGTAGATGAGGTAGGTGATTTAACCTTTAATTTTAATTCCGACTCCACACCCTTGTCTTTATCCTCTACTGGTACTTCTACATCTGTCTGCACTTCTACCTCTATCCCTTCCTCTGTAGGTATTGTCGTGACAGTTGCAACGGAAGCTTCTGTAACTTCGCCTGAACTTTCAGGATTAATAATTATTTTGTCCTCGATTAATGACGTTTCTTCAGAGGTGTCATTAACGTCTATTGAGATTTTAGAATCATCTTCATTATCTAGAGACACTACTATTCCATTAACTATTTCCTTATTGATTTTTTCCTGTTCATTTGTATTTAGAAGATCATCTGCATTGAACCCGGTAATGTCACCCGCGTCAGTCGGGCCTTCCATGATTACTTCCTTGCCTGTCTCTATTGCTTCTTTAACTGCTTCACCTATAGTTGGAGTCAATGCCTTTTTTTTGTTATCTGATAGATTATTATCATTGGATTTTGAATCATCATTGTCATTATAAGCCATTTATTAATAAGAAGCAATAAAGTATTAATATGTATAACAAAAGTATTAGTAATGAATTCCTATTGCCTGTTTAGCATTTATTCAAACCCATAAATAATTAATACAGTTATAGTTAAATTAATGCTTTTGATTCAATATCGATTATATTGAAATAGTAACAGAAATAACTTGAAAATAATTCTTAAATTCCAAACAATGAGCACATGTATAAAAACCATTTAAAAAGAAAGAAACCATACCAAATAGTTGATGATCCGTATTATCGATTGCTCTTGCAAAACCATTGAATATAATTCCCTACATTAAATGAAAACCTTTCATTGTTGATGCATTGTGTCTTGAAAAAATTGCTGTATTGTATTGCAGGTTAAAATAAAAAAAGATAAAGATTCTAATCTTTGATATGACATAATTGAGATAAATGAAATTCGGTACAATAGGGATAGGATTTGAATCCCGATAGTAATGGCTATTTTGTTATTTGTTTAAGAAACCATTAAACCAGAATCTATATTTTTGTTTTACCAAAGTATAGCATTATCTTCAACTAATTATTTCTGTTAAATTTGATTGCATAAATAGTGAGTGAGCGAAGTCTAAATGATTCTCATATGTTCACACACTATATAGTGTAACACCTACCGATGGATTTAATAAATAAGTTAATGATATAAAAACATTAGATAAGTCAAACTATTGTTGTTTTTCGCATAGGTAAAGGGCACTCCGAATATGCGCTGTCTTTTTATTTTTCTTATTACTAAAAAATCAATAGTATCAAACATCATTCCTTCTACTTCTGATGCGGCTAGCAATCTTATTGTTATTTTTATTAGGGCATATCATAGTACAGTTACATGAAATTACTCCGGATATCCGCAGTCACATTATTAGTGAATGATATGAATAAGTCATATGGATTTTATTCCAGAATCCCTGGTTTTACTTTATCCTATTTTTCAAAAAACTTTACAACATTCACATTAGAAGAAAATACGGGCAAACAAACACACCTTAATTTAGAATTGTCAATCCAAGACAATATAACGGATAATAAACCCAGGCACTTTGGAAGAATAATTTTTCATACGGATAATGCAGATGCCATGTATTGTTATTTAAAAAATGACGATTTCCTGTCAAAACTAATAATTATAGAATCAACACCATTGAATGCCAAATGGGGTGAAAGATATTTCCACATAAGGGATCCAGAGGGGTATCAAATATCTTTCGCACAACCTCTAAAATAGACATAGAACCTCTCATCTTCATTATTGCCGTAGGATTATTAACGGATAATAGATCTCAAAATATATGCCGATATCTATATTTTTTTGAGGATCTTCATTAAGGAAATCCCAATCTTTCCAATGCAAATATCATGTTTCCATTGCGTAGTATGCAAGCAGTTGGACAAAGTTCAGTAATGAATCAGGGTCGTAACACCTTACGCTTCCACCTTTCTACGACATCTTGCTGTCTTGCCATGGATTCAGACATTTCACGTTCCCTGACTTTCATGTTGTAAATATAATTCCCGTATATCCTCGCAGCATCTAATCCAATCATCAATAAGGCAGATAATGCAAAACCAATGACCCACATAATTTCAATTAAATTCAACATCAATCTTATAGTTTGCATTTTAATGAATAAATAACTTTGTTTTAATTTTGCCAAGAATATGAGTCATATTATAACGTTTAGTCACTAATGCCATATTGTTTGGAGAAATAGAATAGAAATTATGCATAAATGAAAAATCTGTAAAACAATCACCCAGAAAAAATAATGCATGTTAAGGCATATGGCAATAATTATATGGTTTTGTAATATTACAGCACATTAAATATTGTAAAGCACATCCCGGATTTATTTTGATTAAATAGATAAAAATACCTATACGGTCTTCTTTGATATTGCTTTTGATCAGCCCGGTAGAATTACTTCTATTAACTTTCAGACGCAATGAGCGCGATGTTATCAATCTTTACAATTCATTCTCAAGGCTAATGCAAATTACAAGTGGAGGGAATATGCTCAATTTTGGTTACTGGAATGACAAGACCAAAAATCCGTTGGAAGCGCAATTTGAGCTCTCCAGTATAATTGGAGAATTTGCATCACTGGATAAGGCAAGAATATTGATAGACATTGGAAGCGGATATTCGGCTCCTGCACGTCAATGGAGTTCACAATACAATCTACTGAAAATTTTATGCTTAAACTTAAATCTACAACAATTGAAGACTGCTATTGCTTTCAAGTCAAACAGTAAAATGAGAGACAACACCATTGCCTATATACCAGGTAAGAGTCTGCAAATCAGTAACATTTTTCATATAAATGCCACTTCTACGGCGCTTCCACTAAAAAGCAATTCTGCGGATAGGGTTATTGCTTTTGAGTCAGCTCAGCATTTTAAGCCACTATACAAATTCATACAAGAATCAAGCAGGGTATTGAAAAATTCAGGGCTTTTAGTAATAGCTATGCCAGTTATAACAGATACGTCCCACTTTGTATCATTACCATTGTTTATAAAACTTGGAATACTATCTGTGACATGGGCATCCGAACATTACAAATTAGAATATGTCAAGTCAATGGTTAGTACACAGGGCTTTCAAATTGAAGATGTCAGACGTATTGGCCCAAGCGTATATGTGCCATTAGCTAACTACTATATTGAAAACAGAGAGAGACTAAAGAATATAATTACTAAAGAGTACCCAAAGTTTTTAGAAACCATCCTCTACAGGTCACTGTTAGAAATGAAAGATTCCTCAAACCAGGGGGTTATTGATTATATGTTATTGAGGGCCAAAAAAAAATGAGTTCTTTTTGGTAATAATATGAAAACATTCTTACAGGTAAAAGCAATTTTTTTATTTTCAAACGGATTAGCCACTATTGGTAATAATATTAACGCTATGCGAGGTTTTATGCTTGTGTCTGCGATAACCAAGTCTTATAAATTACAACATAATCTAATTTACATTTCCATAAAAAATAATGATCACCTGATAAGTAATAATCCCAAATAACAACAGATCAGTGAAAATTGATATACACCTTCATTGGTCATTGAGGCATTACAAATAAAATTTAAATACATATCAAATATAAAAGACCACCCATGGTTTGATTATACAAAATAAACTACTGTAGTAAAGTTAACATTACTCAATTTCATTGTTTTTGATTCCCTATCAATTGCCAGATGAAATTTAAGAACGCATTTACACAGAGTTTACAAAATCAAATCATTTCCATATAAATCCCAAGTAGGAATCAATAAAGACAATCATGCAAATTAAACACATGGGTAATAGTTAACGTTTTTTCAAAATAAAGTTTAATTTTTATATAATAAAAATTGAATTAAACAATGTGAAGGGATTGATTATATATATTCCGGAAAACAGGTTTAATATCATTAGACAAATATTATACGAAAATAAGGTTGAGGGTATTTCATACTTTAATATTATGGGACAAGGGGAATTAGAAAGAAAATTCAACGAAAGACCCAAAGAATACAAAACACAAGAAAAGTATGTTCCAGGATTTGCCAGAAGGACAAGGGTAGAAACAATTGTTCCAGATTCCAAAGTTAATGAAATTATCGAGTCGATTAAAAAAAGTGGGTCATTTCAAGGAAAGATATTCATTTGCGACATTTCTGAGTCTTTTGATATCTAAAAGAATAAGACTCCCAATACAAAAACAATTAGCATTTTTTTGATTATGACGAAAATAAATAGGATTTGACAAGTGACATTTAGTTTATGCCTCTGCAATAGAGAAAGAATAAAAACAATATCTGAAAATAACGCATTCTTTAATCATCTCGATAAAAAGTTACAGTTATTTGTAAAGAAAAAAATGAAATTCAGACTCAAATACTTGAGTTTTTTTTACAATATTTAAAGGGCTTTTATCACATAAGAATAGTCAAACCCGTATAAAAGGCCGTATGGCATGTTTATCAAAAAAAATTTAAAGATTAAGCAATATCCAATTAGTTATAACTGCAGAACCCATTATGAAATACATCCCGCTAACAATATATCTAAAAATTCCAAGTTAATCTAATTGTTCACACATTCATTTATAATTTCATATTAATCTTTAAGAATTATTAACTAACATAACATCAAAGTAACTTCATATTAACTGACTGATATCTTATAAATGTAATATTTTGGTCAAGAAATCTAATGATTATCCATGTATCCAAGTATCCAATTTAAGAAAAGAATATGGAGTGAAAAAAACAGCGCTGGATGGAATATCATTTAATGTAGATTATGGAAAGGTGTTTGGATTCCTTGGCCCCAATGGGGCTGGGAAAAGCACAACCATAAAAATTCTTACCACATTGCTAAACCCATCTTCAGGGAATGTTATTATTTTTGGTAAAAACATTACAAATCAAGCGTCAGAAATCAGAAAGAAAATAGGCGTAGTATCACAACAACCAAGTTCTGAAAACAATCTAACAGTTGAAAGAGCACTCGATCTGTACGGATTGTTATGGGGAATTAAAGGAAATAGGAGATATGACAAAGTAAGTGAAATTATTGATGCCTTTGATCTTCAAGAAATCCGAAAGACAAAAAATGACGAGCTATCGATAGGTCAAAGAAGAAGGGTTCAGGTTGCAAGGGAATTTATGCACGACATGGAATTGCTTTTCCTTGATGAACCCACAGTTGGTTTAGATCCCTCTGCTCGCAGGATGCTTTTAGACTATATTAAAAAGCAGGTAAAATCTGGACTAACAGTATTTTTTACAACACACATAATGGAAGAGGCAGAATATTTATGCGACGAATTAGCTATCATTAACAGAGGAAGGATTATTGCTTTTGATACACCTGATGGCCTAAAGCACAAATATAGTGATGACAACATTATTGACCTGAAGGTAAAGGATATTACTGCTGAGTCGATCCTGCCAAGGATAAACAAAATTGCGTATGGCTCTAAAATAGAGATTAATGGGATCAACGGTTTTAAGATAAAATCGTTTAATTCCCAACAAATTCTGACTAAAATAATGGAGGAATTTTCAAAAAACAATATAAAAATTGAAAGCATCACAATTGAGTCTGCTTCTTTGGAAGAGGTGTTCTTAAATATGGTAAACAGTAAATAATGGGATCATTTAGTTTCAGAGCATTTTGTTATGCTTTTACCCTCAACATGGAAATAGCCGCAATAAAAAAAGCTATAGACGACAAAATAGAGATAACTACAACTTCCACAACAACAAAATCAGTGATCTGTGAATATATTCCCGCTCTTGTTATATCAACTATATACGTTAAAGGATTTATGTAAAAGGCTGTCCTAAGAGGTTCGGTTACACCTTCTGCAGGATAAAACGTAGAACTTGCGAACGCAAAAAACAAAAAAATACCGTTACTTATCACATTAAAACCTTCGCTGCTTTTTAATCTAGTGGATATTATAACGGTAAAAGAACCGAAAAAAATGGAGCCGATGATTATGGCAAAAATTGTATAAGGTATACTCCACAATGTAGGATTAGCACTACCCAACATGGTTGGTAATCCCACTAGTAGGATTAATAATGCACTTGCCAATCCCATAATCATAATAGTCACAAGATTGCTGATTATATACTGGAGTTTGGTAAAAGGCATTACAAGTAATTGTTGAAACATCCCATTCCTTTTATCATTCCAGATAATGCTTCCAGCTACAGTGCTGCTGTTCATAACATTAAAACCAATCATTCCTACCGCTAAATATGAAGGATATGAAACAAAAATATCGCCCAATCGTATACCCTGGTTTCCAATTAAAGCAGAGTAAGAATACCCAGAAATGAAAATATAAAAAATCGGGAAGACAACCTGCCATATCAAAAACACCTTGTCAACTGAAGCTACCAAATTCCTGTACGTCAGCCTTAAAATTTCAATAATCAATATTTACCAAGAGTTATTATTTTTGTCATATTTATTATATCGCTATTTTTCTACTTTCAACAAATTATAAAATTAATCTTATCTTAAACCACCATTTATAATAGCATATTAAAATTTGTTCCCTATAATATGAATAACAAAGAGAACACAAGATGAAGACTAAGGCAGGCTTTGAGAAAAAGATAGAGAACAGAATTAGAATTAGAAATTTCCCACCTTGTATGAAGTTTTTTCAATATCCCTGTTTAGATGAGTTATCATTTGGTAAGTATTAAAGCCATAACCAAACTATAAAACTAGATGATTTTTTTTGCAGGTGCTTTAGAAGCATTCCTGATAGAAGGTCACATACACCCAAAGTGCATATAAAGTCCAATTTATGCAATGACGTAATATAGCACCACCTTTGTCTCAGTTTTATTAGGTATTTTCTAATTATCTTTTAAGATTGCAATTACAATTTTTTTAGTAATTTTCACTCCATTAAGGTAAGAAATGCAATAAGCAAAAGTAAACCTCAATAAACCCCCATAGAGAAATTAATTGTGTAATTCTCGGAATTTGATAAAGAAAGGTGAGAACATTAATGCTAGGTTTTATTTAATGGATTGTTTTTCAATTAGCAAATCATAAAGTTAAATTATAATTGATGAGTTTATTTTGCCACATAGTGACATGAGATTACTATTTCCATACCTAATTGTAATTTTGATTCATCAAAACGTCAGCAAAATATGATCCCATGCTTGTAGGATAGAATTTTTGGCGCTTTGACTATATACTTATCCGAATAATATAAATCTCAACAGTTGGAAATAGATGTATAATATGTCTTATGTATCAGATGATCGAAACTACACCGATCCAACCCAATCAGGAATTGGCTCAACAACGGAGAGAGCAGGGGATCTGACTGGAGAACCCCCTGTAAATGAGGCCACCAATAGAGATGTTGCGGCTAAAATGGCAAATCTTCTTGAGGGATTACAATTCCCAGCAACCAAGGATGAGATAAAGAGTCATATAAACAGAAAGTCCCCATCAATGGGAAATAGAATCAATGATGTATTTGAGGCCGTTCAAAACAACCTTGAAGACGGGATCAAATATGATAGCGTTTATGCGGTAGAGATGGCGACAGGGTTGGTCGAAAAAAAAGAATAAGAAAAGTCACGTAAAATTCTGATATACGCCAAATTAAAAAGCTAGACGGTATGCAAAAGTTCCAGAAACTTTTTTTTATGGCAACTATAACCTATAGTGTATTAAGCATTTCCCATATTTCATATTTAGTATCCCGACTTTGTGTATAATTTTAGGAGATCGGTTTTCCTTAATTCAATTTTGTTAATAGAAGTAGCAGCATATTGCAAAATCGTATTAATTTAATCACCTATTAAAGATAATATTATTAAAAATGGGAACAATTAAAGCCTTTAGATTATCTCTTCTTATGGTAATACTTTGTCAATATCAAAAAAAAAGGTATCTGATTCTATATAATATATAATATATAATGGGGATGTACATCATTTTCCATGTGGCTGTACCTATTGAGCAAATACTACAAGATTTAGCAGTTATAATGATAATAGCGTCGGCAATGACGCTGGTTTTCTACAGATTAAGGCAACCAATCGTGATAGGATTCATAATCGCAGGAGTCATAATCGGACCCCATACCCCCCCCTTAGTTTGATTCATAATGACGAGGTTCTCAATCTGTTTGCAGAACTTGGAGTAATATTATTACTTTTCACTGTCGGAATGGAGTTTCCCATACAAAAACTAAAGAAAATAGGAAAAAAAGCCACTATCATTGCTGTTAGTGAGGCTTTTGGAACTTTGATTGTTGGTTTTTCTACCGCACAGGCTTTAGGACTTGGCTTTTATGACAGCCTGTTTTTGGCTTTGGCAATTTCAGTAACAAGCACCGTTATCGTAATGAGAGTGTTGGGTGAATTGCACATGATGAAAGACGAATCCGCCCAGTTAATTTTGGGGACTGCAATAATTGAAGACATCATTGTCATATCATTGCTTGCGATCTTTCAATCTTCAGGAACAAGTGGCAATATTTCTATAAATGAAATCATGATTTCAATTGGAATAACAATTGCATTTATTGTTGGGGTTTTGGCAATAGGCTCAAAAACCATACCTCGGTTGATTGATGTTATTGCAAGAACCAATCACCATGATGTATTGATTGTTGCTGCAGTGGGGGTAGCTTTTGCTCTTGCATTTGTCTCATCCCAGCTGGGAATATCTGTCGCTGCTGGTGCGTTTTTTGCAGGAGTTCTTATCGCCGAATCAAAATCTCACTCAGTTACAAGTGTTTTGGCTACGCCAGTTAAAGACATTTTTGCAGCCATGTTCTTTGTGTCGGTTGGTGCCTTAATGGACTTTAAACTGATGCCCGTATTTATAGTCCCGGCAATAGTATTGATTGCTGTTTCCATCAGTGCTAAATTCATCACAGTGTTTCTTTCATCAAGAGCCCAGCGCATAGACAAAATAACCTCAGTTCGCACCGCCGTTGGTTTATCATCATCTGGTGGGGAATTGGCACTGGTTGTAGCAAAGGGCGGAAGCGATACCGGAGCAACCAGTTCCATAGTGTTGCCCATGGTGGGAACTATGACCATCATCACCACGTTTCTCTCCCCGTATGTTATAAAATATGGATGGAAAATTGCTCAACGATTCAAAGAAAAATCAAAAAAACAACGACAACAACAGCAATAACCACATCTGATAATAATAATGATCCCAACAGAAAAAGCAGATAATTTTGCTATAGCATAATGGGGTGTTTTTGCATTTACATTCACTTAAACCTTAACAAGCGGTTTAAACATCAGTTGAACCATAGCGGGTATAGTACTGTTTCAAACATATCGCAAACCCCACATGTCCGCAATCATCTGCTTCACAATTCTTGCACCATGGAATGCAATCTCTGAAAACAACAGTTACATCTTTTAGCAGATCGCCATCATAAAAAATTATATATTTGTCTTTCAAAATGCATTTAACGACAATTGGAGAATCTGCTGATTTGTTATCTTCCGTCGACGATAGCCACTTCATAAAAGCCATTGTCCCAATATCTAAATAAGTAGATGAAATTGGTCTGTCGAGTGTTAGTTTGGATTTTCTAGACAATATTACCTTATCTTTCCTTTCCAAGTATAACATCTTCAAATACACTATTAAGGGTATCTGTTAAACATACCTGAAAAATACTTTGTTGCGGTATTGGAAAACATGTTGGAAAACACCATATCATCTGTTTTTATAATGTTAGTGGAATTAAATCATTATATTGGTTGGCGTAAAAGACAATCTACACACAATAGTCACAAAATAACTACATATTCTTAAATTCGATAGTTGTACAGTAATAGTTATAATATTTTGACTGCAATTAATATTATGAATTTAACAATTGTTATCTTTTTTGCCATATTTTATCTTATTGGCACAAGTTTATCATTTGTACCTGTTTTTGGTCATGCGAGTCCTATTACTTATAACCCCAAACCCAATCAAATAATTAATTCAAAGCAACTGCTTCCGAATGATGTAACCATCACTTTTACAGAGAGTCCCGAACCGAGAGCAAGTAGCTTAAAAGTTATGGGCCCAAATAATGAACTGATAGATAATAATGATTTAAAAGTGTTGGAGTCAAGTAAATCTCTTTCTATTTCACTTGATAAACCCAAAGTAATACCAGGAATTTATACAGTAAATTGGTTAGTTTTATCAAAAGCCGATGGTCACATCACCAAAGGCTCCTATGCATTTACGTTAGCTGAGAGCGGACAAAACCAAAACCAAAACCGACAACCAGCCACCAATGCCTCGTCAGAGTATTCCAAAAATATTACAGCTGATAATGTTATCTTAAACTTTGATATATCACCATTTAAAGTAGGTCAAAACACATTCAATATTCAAGTTTCATATGTGAATGGTACAGCGGTTGAAAACATCAGGGACGTGTTTTTGGAATTTAACAATCCTGCTAAAAATTTAGGACCTATTGTTGATGTAATGGATAAGATAGAACCAGGAAAATACACTTCTACAGGGAGCTTCTTAAGTCAAGAAGGTGACTGGGAGATTAAAACAACAGCTCAAAGAATAGGAGAATATGACATAAATCAATTGATTAATGTGAATGTGACCTAGATTTAAGTTTTAGAAAAAACCAATCAATATTATGCATGTTTTAGGAAAGAGAAAAACGATAATGCGAATTACGGATGACTCACATCTTTTCTTACAGAGTTTTTGTTCCTTAACTTTTTGATATGATGCGAGCATAATCCAATTTTTAGTGACAAAATCGTGATTCAAAGAAAATTACAGTCCTCTAAAAGTATCTCCCTCTGTCTATTGCCCTAATTCCAATTATTATCAAGATTGATAATAGCCTACTTCAATTAAAAAAAGTTTTTTAAACAGTTACTCAATATAGAATTGCAAACCCACTAGTAGCCAACAAATCCAAAAAGATGCAACTTTTTCAAAATACAGTTTTAATTTAAAACTACTTATTTAACCTTGATTCCAAGTCTTCAATTTTTTTTCTGATCTCTTTAATTTCTACCAAAATCTCTTTCTGTGTAACAGGGGTTGTAATTGTGTTTTCTATTTGCTTATATGCATCTTCTGATTTCTTCACAATTACTGCAACAAATATATTGATTACAACAAATGTTCCAATCATGATAAAGCTTACAAAATAAATTACATATAACGGATTAACATTTGTTACATCAGACATTATTTCCACCCAGCCCTCCAAGGTCAATATTTGAAACAATGTTAAAATAGACCTTGGCAATGTTCCCCAGTTTTCTGCATCTACACTGTTAAACAGGTTATAGCCTGCAATACCATAGATAAAGAAAATAAGAGACAGTAGCAGGAAAACATTTACCATACTTGGTAAAGATTTGATAAGTGTCATTACTACAACGGACATCTCCCTATATCGATTTGTCAAACGAACAACTCTTAACAGTCTAATTAACCTAGCTACGGTGGTGTAACCCCCAGAAAGAGGTAAAAGCGATACCACGATGATTGAAAAGTCCAAAATATTCCACCCATTTCTGAAATATTTTAACATATTGGGATAAGATGAGAATATCTTTAATGCAGCTTCAATTATAAAAATTGACAATACAAACGCGTTAATCAAATCAAACAGAAAAATATAATTTTTTAGTTCAGAAATTGTTTCTAATACCAATACTGCTGCTTGTACTAAAATAATTGCGGTGATGAAATTATTAAACACACCATGATTGACTAATTTTTTTATCATAGCAGACATTTTCTTAATCCTTTGTTTTATTGGGATAATATCTTTAACTCTATTTGGCCTTCTGTTAATCTTGAATACTCACGCAGAAAGATATAGACAATAAAAACAGTCAATTAAAATTTATGGTTCTCTAATATTTTCAATTGCCTCCAGTAGCGCTTCGTTTTCTATTGGCTTGCGAAGAAACAAATTGTTAGGTATAATTTCACGGTTATTGTCTGGACTGATTTCGCCAGCAGTGAGAAAACAAACTTTCACTTTGTCATCCATTTTTCTTATTTCGTCATAAAGTTCAAAGCCACTCATATGTGGCATTTTTATATCTAGGAGTATCAGGTTGTATATGTTTTTTTTGTATTCTTTTAGTGCATCTAACGGATTACTAAATGCATTAACAATACACCCATTCTCTTCTAAAACTTTTTTTAGTGTTATGTTAATATCAAGATCATCATCTACTAATAATATCTTCTTGATATCGCCATATTTTGAAAACTCGGGATGAATAAACTTCATAATGTTTTTTTGCTCCTTTGGAATGTGAAAATAATCAAATGGTTTCAAAGACTGTTCATTAAATATTGGAAGAGTAAAGTAAAAGGTAACACCTTTTCCATTTTCATTATCCTCAAACCACAACTTGCCCCCATGTGATTCAATAATATTCTTTGATATGAATAGCCCCAAGCCAGTCCCACCGTAAGAGCCTGTAGCAAATTTTTCAAACAGTTTTTTCCTTAATTCCGCATTTATACCAGAACCTTGATCCCGTACGCTGATAATAACAAATCTTTGTTTTTCATTTTGGTGGTGGGTTTTTTGATGTTGTAAACCGTCCTCATCATCTTCAATTATTTTTAGATCTATATGGATAAATTTTATGCCCTCTTCTGCCTCCCCGATACTTGATTTATTTGCATTACTCAAAAGGTTCGACAATACTTGGCTGATTCGGGTTTTGTCGGCTTCTACAATGATTGGATCATAGTTATGGGTTTGCCCCTTGGCTTTGTAAATTAATTTCACAGAAGGCAACAATTCCCCCGCCCCCCTTATGCCGCCATTCTCAAAATCAGAAATAGTGCTTGAAACAACATCACAAATATTGAACTTTTCTACCTTTAGGTTCAAGGTGTTACTTTCTATTTTCGATACATCCAAAATGTCTTCAGCAAGACGTTGCAGTTTTTTTGCATTTCTATAAATCACTTCAGCCATCTTTCGGTTATCCGATCCTTTGTCGTTAGAAGAAACTAACATATCGGATAATCCTATTATGGGTTGAATAGGGGTTCGTAATTCATGAGCGGCCACATTTATAAACTCCTTTTGCATTTTTCCCGATTCTTTCAGCTTTTCATTTTGAACCCTCACGTGATCACTGCTTTTTTTTAGTTCAACATTGTATTGCAAACTAGATACAGCAAGAGCCACAATATTAACAAAATATGCCGCATCCTTGAGTACATGTGCCATATTGTGCGCAGTATCAAAAGATGTTGCAGAGTATGACATAATTATCTGGGAAAATATATCTAACGTGAGATAACCGACTAATCCCTTATAGAAAAGATCCTTTTGTTTGTACAATTGCTTTTTATAGAAAAAGAACAAAGCAACTGAAAATAATATAAGGGGTGGAATTTCATAAGGCCTGTGCAAAGAGTAATCATCTATTACACTTGCGGGCAAGATCAGGAAAATAGAGGCCAAAGCAATCCCAATAGAAAACAAAGAGAGAAGTATTAGATAATACAGTATTCTTTTTTGTAACTTCTTGTTTGCCTTTTTTTGCTCAATTTGCTCTTCTTCTGATTGGCATAGTTCGCTTTCCCATTTTGACAAAGTCGAATATTTTATTATTGCGATGGCCAATAGGGTGCTTAGAAATATCCTCCCTGCAAACCAGGTTTGCGGAATAAAATACTTAATGAACATGGGGTCGCTGATTGCAACATAGGATATTATTACGTGTAGCAAATCAATTAGGGCACTAACAAGAAAACCCATTCCTATGAAAAGACTAAAGACATCATTTAACGTGCGGGCACGCGAAATATAATAAAACGACAAAACCACACCAAATACCACTGCAAATAACTCTATGTAGAAATGATGAACTGTGGATGTTACCCAAAGGTAAGGATTAGCGGCAAAAAAGGCAATTATTGTTAAAGGGATTGCGGGCAGAATGGTATATTTAAAAATAATTTCATGTTTATGATAAAGAGATGAAAAATTAAGAGACAATTGACAACTGCTGTTTTAACCCATATCTCCCGAAAAACGGAGTCCGAGACAAATATAATAAAAGTGCGATCAGAAGGAGAGATAAATAAATCATAATATAATAAGCCATATTAAGAATGCATGGAAAACCATCAATGGTCATTCTTGATAATGGGTTGTTTATCATGTTATTGGCTATTAATAACACACACATTATCGTAGGATATAAAAATTTCTGATGTTTTTTACAATTATTGGCAACATTAACTTAATAGCAATTATCATAAGATCCATTATTATGACAAAATTAAATAGTATTTTGCAAACAAAGCACAATAATATAAACAATTTAATTAATTTAAATTAATGAGGGTTAGGAAATTGACATATTGTTTACGGATAATCAATGAATTCACAAATAAACACCATCCAAAGACGAATCATTAAAAACACAATGTCTGTAAATGCCATAATATCATGTCCTATCGCGCAAGATTATTCCGTCACAAATAGCATCAAGTAAATGAAATAATCATCGTAATATGGGTCAATTTCAACATATCAAAAGGCAACTATTAATGCTAATCATTATTACACAATGTTACACTGCGTAACATTTTTAATTATGTTGTGGCTATCTACATGAATGGAGAGCATTATAACTTCCATTAGACAATTGCTTGATGAATTAGAAGAAAAGATACAAATGATTCCTAAGGATCAGCAAATCCACAACTCTAAATATAAAGACATTGATGCAAACAGTCAGGATGATATCAAAGAGTATGTTAAAGAATTAATCAGGGAAATAAACAATCTAAAGGAAAACAAAAACAATCGAAATAAGGATATCCAATATGGTGAATAGGCAAACAAGTTATCAACAACACATATCCGCCATTAGGAAAAACTTTGTTTGACTATATGAAATTAAAGGAAAACAAATTATTGAGACAAATAAACTCAAATGAAAGAGGTCCATAACAATAGTAAAACACCATTTGCTCTCTATAACATACAATATTTCGGCTCTCAATAAATAATGTTGGTCTTATTTATAGTAAACCGTACGCAGGTATTGCAGCACCGTTTATTATTTTTGAATTATCTGAGGAAAGGAACAAAATTACTTTGGACAGGTCTTCTAGCTTTATCCATTTTGAAAAGTCCGCATTAGGCATATCCTTTCTGTTAGATTCTGTATCCAATATTGTGGGCAATATGCAATTTATATTAATATTTGATTTCTTCACTTCCTGATATGCAGATTCTACAAACCTAATCAGCCCCGCCTTTGATGCAGCATAAGCAGAATCATACCCATTGGAAACTAAGCCGGTTTTAGAAGCAACATGGACTAATTTTCCATAATTATTTGCGACCATCACAGGAATCACGTGTTTGCTAATTAAAAATGCAGATTTTAGGTTAATGCTAATCATCTTATCCCATTCCGATTCATCTAGCTGTGTAACGCTTTTACCTCCAATGTATGAACCAACTACGTTGATTAATGCATGAATTTGGCCATGCCTTTCAACAATATTTGAAATCGATCTCTTTGTTTCGTCATCTCTCGTTACGTCTACTTTTGTGAATTCTATTGTGGTGGACATGTTTAATGGCCGTTCAAACAAATTACCCAGTTCTGTTTTTAACTCCAGCATCTCTTTTTCTGATCTATAAGTAACGACTATTGTTTTAGAATTGTAGTTCAAAAAAGATTTTGTTAAAACTCTCCCTAAGGCTCCTGTCCCTCCTGTTATTACAATAACCTTATCTGAAAAATCATATTTCACATTATCAGTTATCTAATGTAGTGAATTTACTTTTCGTTTGGTTTGTAAAACTTTAAGTCGATTGTATTGTTACAAAAACCTATGCATGGCCTATTTTAATTTTTTTAGGACTTCTGTCTGTAACGGATAAAACAGCATACTGTTTAAATAGTCAAAATACTAGACAAAAAAAACATTGACAGCCCTATTACAAAATATCAATCCATATTATCCATTGTTGTAGAAACAATTCAAATTGGCAAATACCGATTATTTGCAAATACATGAAACACTGGAGAATTTAAACCTGAAAAACGGTTTTTGAAAATCTAGCCAACACATATTAAACAAATTGAGACAATTGTGGCGAGTCTATTTTTTTTAGGATTGCATAATATTAAACCAAATACATACAGTCAATTTTTTTGTTTT
The DNA here is from genome assembly GCA_016782315.1 of Nitrososphaeraceae archaeon. Classification (GTDB taxonomy): domain Archaea; phylum Thermoproteota; class Nitrososphaeria; order Nitrososphaerales; family Nitrososphaeraceae; genus Nitrosocosmicus. The sequence goes on from JADDOQ010000002.1 coordinate 32,468, forward strand.
TTGTGGAGATCGTAAAAGAGGAAGGTCAATTGTAAATTTTGGCAGAGCAATTGATTGATAATTACCTTTATAGTATTCACTGTGCCATAATCAAATAAAAAATATAGAAACTAAATGCTATAATGAAATGTTGTTGGTGGGAAGTGAGATAAGGAAGTTATCCTTACAGATGTGTTTAGACATTTCTCTTATGACAACATCCTTTTCATTGGCATTGATCATTGACAGTATCCATTGATCGTTGCTGGAAACTTTTTTATCATCAATTGCTGTATCCGAGAGATTCGCTATTGCTTTCCTTATCTCCTCATAGGCATTAGCAATATCATCAGAAGAAGAAAATTTGATGACCATCTGCTTGAATTTAGATACAAGATCTTTACGCAATTCTTCTATGTGCCTGAACCTGGCCCATTTAATGTAGGAATTGCAATCCAATGTCCCCTGGTGTTGCAAATCCCATTCCATTTTAACAGATTCTGCAATCTTTGCTTGCAAAAGACTTACTCGGGCATACTTGAATTCGTTTGGATCTTCAGAGCTATATGCATAGCAAAGATAATCATGATTTGGCAAAAATCGCTCTGAATCTATCCTTTGGTTTATTTCCTCAATCAACAATTCCTTATTTCCTGTGTGCACGGCATCTAATGCCCATCTTCTATACACCTCAGCATTTACAACGTTATTAAATAAGTTATAGTCATATCCTAATCTGACAACGGATGAGATAATAGCGGTATAAACGTCAGCTTTATCTATATCGGCAGCAAGGCCAGAAATTAGTTGATTTACCTTTGTTTTCAATTCATTTCGTAATTCCAAATGCGTATGAAATTGTGCCCATTCTATATGATCTGCAATAAACGGATTGTTACCAAAAGGATCATGGAAACCGATTTTTTTCGTATTTGCAAGGTGTGCCAAGAATACTGAGACATAGGCATACTTTCTATCGTTTCTATCGTTTGCATCTTTGGCATAGAGCAAAGGGTTTTTTTCCTCGTTCTCACTGAGAATAATTGCAGACATTTGTATTACTTGATAAGGATTCCAGGTAGATAGTGTAAAGTATATTTTTGTGTAACGCCCCTTTACACCGGTAGCATACGGAGCCATTTGATAAGGTCCGTACCCATAACCTAAATCAAAAGGATTGGTCTGATCATCTCTTTCTTCATCAACAAGGCTGTCCTGTCCTAGTTGGTGTACAAAACGCCTATAACCGTCAGCAGGGTCAAATACAATCTTTGTAGCATGCCAGGGTCCCCAGGGGTCATCTGCGAGGCGAACAACAATACCGTTTGTATTGCACAAGTCGCAGTTGTAAAGCAAAATCCATTTGTCAAGATAATAATTCCACCTAATTGATAACTCACCGATACAACTAGCTGAAAACAAAGGTATGGCCGAGGGTTCATCTGATTGCCATATTGGCCTGCCCGAGTCTTTGTTAAAACCAGCATAGTATCTGATTGAGGACTGGTCTTCAATCTCATCTAAAGGCATAAAGGCAAGATAAATATCGCTTTGACGATATTTTCCAGTTCCCCACAAAAGCAGGCCTTTGCCTGTAGTTTTTGGCAATCCCCGAATTTTATCGCTATCAATTATTTGCGCTGAAATATGGATAAACTTGTCGGTGGATAGAGTATACAGCGAATTTCCAAAATTATACCCACCATCAACAGATTTTGTCAAAACTGACCGCCGTGGCAGAATTCTCCTATTTGGATTCAAATCAGTAACAAAAAATACATACATATCATCACCTATAGTAATGCCTTCAATAGGGTGCTCTGCTGTAAGTTGGGAAATATCATCAACAAGCGGTGGACTAGAATTGAATACAAGTGAAATTCCATCATATGCACGATCACTTGTCGTATACGCTATGGCATCATAATCGGTTTCATCTTCATTGTAGGGGGCCCCTGGCATAGCTGATTTAGGTAGGCCTTCTGATGGCCCTCTTCTTGTGGTATCACCAAAAAGAAAATAAAGCTTCCCATTATATGGAAAAGAAACTCCCAAGTCAGTTCCATATACACTGTACTTTGATGATGTTTGATTTAAGGTCTTTTTGTTTGTTTCAGGATCAACATCCCCCGTCAATTGGGATACTTTCCGTGTCCCATATAATTTGGGAGGTCCGGGGTTTCCAACACACAGTGGATTATAACTCTCTGCAAAAGTCTTTCGTAAACTAAATTTTTCACTAAACATGCCGCTTTTTACCTTTTTATTAATTGATTTGCGATGAGAATATAATTGTCTTGATTCATCAAAAGATATTGCGCAATATACCTTAATAGCTATTGCATCATTTTAAGCAAACCAAATACAATGTTTTATACTTTGTTTTATATGTTTCAGTTAATGAGTGAAGATATCCAAAATCAAGACAAGGCAATAGAAAAGATTCATCGGGAAGAAAATTTGGATGATAATGAAAACTATTATAACATGGACAGATCGTTAAGCGATAGCGACTTAAGTGAAGAGGAAGAAGAGAATTCGCCTCCACCATAAAATAAATTTAACTAATATTAGATAATTTTTTTATTAAATAATAATCCAAAGTCTAAAGATAATATAACATGTTTCACAAACATTTTGTAAACAACGTATTATGATACAATAGATTTCAACATATTGCAATTTGATATAGGAAAAAATTGATTTTGACGAAAACACACAATCATGAAATAAACTAAAATTCCCATAATAAATAACATTACTAAATACCAGTTCAATAAGGTGGTGTTTACTCATCTTCAGCATAGGGTAGGAATTATTATGCCCCAAACCACTCATTAATTAAGTGTTAATTGACATCGTTTCAAAAAACAATTACCCAAGAGTTCATTCACATATAAAGTCATAACCTAATGCAATAGATTAAATCAGCTCCAATAAAGAAACCCGACACAAAGCAAAATAGTTTCTGCAACAGATTACACATTAATATAAAACAGAAACATAATATCTAGGAAACCTTATCAAGAGATAAGTATTGCTACCTTATGACTAATACCGAACAATGAGCATATTTGACAACGTCTGAAGTCACGCTACCAACCAACATCTTCTTAAATCCTGTTACTCCCCTGCTACCAATCACAATTAAATCAACATTTTTTGATTCGGCATAGTCCACTATAGTCGCTGCAACAGATGTTTTACCTTCAATAATTTCTGTTTTAAAGTTTTTGATATCTGCATCACCATTATCAATAGAATTACTTTGAACATATTTTTCTTTCACAATATTTATCCATTCTTCCGCTTTCTTTTTATCTTCATCAAATCTTTGGGAACCAAAGGATGGGGCCAAAACAGTTGAAGATAACAAATAAGGATATTTGTAAAAATCAATCACATGTATTGCGATTAGTTGAGATTTATTATTCTTGGCAATCTCAATCGCATCTTCTGCAGCATCCATTGAAGGTTTTGAGCCATCTATAGCAAGTAGAATTTTAGAAAAACCTTTTTCTTGGTCAGTCGCATCATCATTCAATTTTATTATATATTTAGCCTAATACTAATAAACTATTGTAATTTATATTGATTTAAACTTCTAGGCCAGTCCATTAGACAAGCAAAAAAAGACATTGATACAAAATGCCGATATTGTATTTTTATTTATATCACTATCGATAAAAAAAAATATATATGCATATTTTCGATCGGTCTTTTCTCGCATCAGCCTAAATTGCAGAGTAGCCCTAAAAAGCGATAAAGGGACAATTTTAATTAATTGGATAAAATCATTGTCTTTTCATAAATCACGAATTACTAAGGAAATTGTTTAAATCAAAGTTATGAAAACACGCCATAACAAATCATAATTACTTTCTTAATTTTATTCCCAAACATATCCAATATTCTCTAATATATATCGGATAATATGAAAAAAATTTCAAATATTAACGCTTAAATACAATTATAACAACCTATAGGTATACTAATTGATTAGATTACCCTCATCATTCACCAAAAAACTTGGAAATGGGTTGAATAAAGGTAATCGCCATAATGCAGTTACTGATACGATGGAAAATCCATTAGCCAAACCCTCTCACTGGTGGACTGAATTGTATCAGAGAGTTAAATTATTGCCATGGTGGCTAAAGTATAATGCAGGATATACTAGGGAATCAGAACTAAAGGATAAAATAATCCATCTCGCCTCGCAAATGAATTTAGAAAAAAAATGGGTAAAAAAGATAGTTAGGCATGCCGTCTCAGAGTTCTCAAAGAACGGTCTTGGTCAAGATTATTATGGATATCACAACATAGATCATGAGCTAGAGGCCACATATTTTACGCTGCTTTCAGCTAACAGCCACATTAGGCAAAACAACGGAGACAAAATCCCTTTTACTATGGAAGATATAAAATATCTTTTTGTTTCGGCCCTCTTCCATGATTATGATCCAGCCAAACAATTTGATAAACCAAATGAGGAGTCTGTAGAATGGTTTTTAAGAAATGATCCAAAAATAATGAAGTTTATCGATATTATAGGGATTGATATAGACATTGTGATTGCCATCATATATAGAACCGCATATCCTTTCAAGGGAGACATAGCAAAAAACGCAATGAAAAGAATTGAGGACTTGCTTTCGATCAAAGACCAATTCAAAGGTGGAAAATATAATGATACAGGTAGTGACACAGATGCCAATTCAAAGGGAATGGAGCATTACATCCGTCTTGGATGGTTTTTGTCTGTTTGCGAGCGTATGGCTGGATATGCGTTGGGTGACTTTGAATATGCAAATAAATTAGCCAGAAGTAACGCACACGCGTTAGGTTGGCACCCTTCTGTCATAAACGAGGAGTCTGTGAAATATTTTGAAGCCATAAAACAGGAAAATGAAATGCTACAGTTTGTGTTAAAAGGCACACCCGATAAATTAAAAGAGAATTTCTTTAACAATATAGAATCTTTTCAAAAACTTTACGAAGAGGAAAAGAAAATAAGGAGTTTGACAAAAACGAGGGAAATTAGTTTTATTTGTAAAGTCGAGAACATTTCAGATGATCATAACAATGAGAATAGAATATCAAATCTTGACCCTGAGGTAAGAAATTGTGTTCTTAATATATATAACAAATTGCCAATTCCACTAAAGAGAGGGGAACAGCACTTTTTATCTTCGCTTTCCAATCCAAGTACAATTCTAATCACCCTTAGAATAAAAAAAGGGCAAAAATATCATCACAACCAAAATGACAATGACGACAATAGTAAGGGCAACGGAAATGAGAGAGACAATACCATCAACATTGCAGAAGAGAACAATAATGCATATGAAAATGACGCCATAGTTGGATATGTAAAGGGAGGGCCGATTGAGAAACAAACCCTAAGGCGTGGGACATTCGATGAGAATTATGGAAAGAAAAATACGGCATATATGGAATGGATTTGTATAAAGCCAGGCTATTGGGGATCAACTGGTGGTCACCTCCTTAGGATGAATTTTCTGATTGAAGCAAAGAAGAGAGGCTACTCGTACATAACCGGATACGTCCATAGGAATGTGATAATGAAAAGGAGAAGCAAGGGCGAAATCATACAAATAGTGCAGAAATATGATCCAGATAAACTGGATTACTACAGGATTGACTTGAGCAAAATATCAGTCAACGATATAGCCGAAGAAGAGTCAGATGAATTTGCAATGGCAGTTTATCCCTAAGTTTGATTGTCATTGGTTTTGTAAAACAAAATTCGATAATAAATTGCACGCACTATACTAATTGGGAATGGTGGCAATATTTTTTTGCATAATTGCAATTTTTAGTTATTATTATTTAGGCTAATTATACTTTATAATTGTCAATTTGAAAATTTCATGTCACAGCCAATTATAACAAGAGCATTGTCGTAAGCTATTTGATATATCCTAATAATCATTTTTAGATTATTATATTTCTAAGATAATTGTATATAATCCATATTTGTTTAACAAATATTCATTTTAGATACAACCAGGCCTGTATATTTAAGTCGGGTTTCCTTGGTCTTGAATTGTGTCAGAGCACCTACAGTTACAGCTTTCAATATGTTGCATAGAGTGATGATTGCCTTTTTGGCAGTTGTCGCATAATAGCAATTTTGACATAGGTATGCTTAACTTTCCATAACAATTAAAGTTTATTATAATGGTGGGCATCCATAATTCAAAATTGTAGCAATGATTTCAATAGAATGAATCATTCCTAAAAAAATCTAAAAAATTACCTCAAAAATACTTTTTGTATTTAATTGATACGGCTTAAAGTTCTAAACAATCATTTAGCGAAAAGTTTATGATAATTTTGATAAGGATGAGACATCAATGTCAAGGACTCATTTTCCAATTCTATTATTGCTATTATTGCCATCATTTACCTTTTAACAATAACAGATAAATATATAGTAACAGCAGACAAAATGAACATACAAAAAATATATTTACAAAAGACATAGCAGATGGAAAAGAAACAATATTGGTGCCATAAGAAGTATTGACAATTGTTTGATTCGCCTGCATAAACATTCCTGCGAAAGCAGGGCCAATAGTAGATCCCATGAATCTGAACAGCTTATTAATTCCAAATGATATGCCCATGTCTTCAAAGGGTGTAGAGGCGGTGTTGATATTGATTTGACCCACATTTAATAATGATAAGCTGGATCCTATTATTGCAAGGTTTACCGCAATTTGTAAAGCATCATAGTACAATACTAAAATACTGATAAAGCCAACGGTTGTCAGCACGCTGCCTGCCAAAATTACCTTAGAGGATCCGATTTTTGATATTATAAAGCCTGATGTGGGTCCAAATATCAAAGACATGATGGAGAATGGAAGTGTCATATATACAACATCTAACGCGTTTCCGCCAATGCCTATTGGTAATGGGGTTCTAACCAGTACTGGTATAGACTGAAAAATAGCAAATGTAGATATTCCCCATATTAGAACAATGACATTTGTCAACAATATTGGCCTTAATGTTAGTAACTTGAGGTCGATAAGAGGTTTCGGCGATTTCCTTTCAACAATTATAAAAACAAAAATAGATACAATACTTGTTACAAAAACGGAGATTTGAGCTAATGGCGCATTTATTGTATCCGAGGGGTTTCTTTCGGACTCTACAAGTGTAAGTGCAAGTATGAACGAGGTGATTGCTACAGATAGGACAAAGGTGCCCTTGATGTCAAAATCCGACGCAAATTTTGAGCGAGCATCTCTTTTCTGCTTATGTTTATTTGTCGTTGGAGACAATAATGAGTTTCTACCTCTATTTCCAATAGGGGTGACATGTTCAATATTTACAAAATATTTTATTATAATGGTTACAATAACTGCAAATGGAAGTATAGAGATGAAAGGTCATCCCCCATCCAAAAATATGCGCTATGTTACCGCCGACAATTAACCCAAGTATTCCTCCAAAAGCGAACATAGAAGCCAAAGTCCCTTGGCCGATTGAAATTGTATCTTTTGGAAACTGGGATTGGACATAGTGAAGACAATTGGAAAGATGGACATCCCAATGCCTTGAACAATGCGAAACACAATCAGCATAAAAATATTATCAGATAATGCAACACCAATGATACCTGTTATGTAAATTGCTAAAACTATCAAAAGAATCAACTTTCGTCCATAAATATCTGATAACTTTGACACTATTGTTGTCGATATTAATGCAGAAATAATAAAAGATGTAAAAACCCAAGCGGATGCACTATAAGTTAAACCAAATTCCTTGATTATATTAGGTATGGCAGGAAGTAGCATTGTTTCAACATACATTACCATAATGGATATTGAGCTAAGAATCAGAAGGAGCCCCCAAGGAGAATTTGTGGCATTTCCTTGATGTAAATTCATGTTTGGCACATTATTTTTATTGTTTTTATCATTAAATTCATCTGCCAATGCCTATTCCCACTATAAAAATAAAAACAACATGTTAAAGTTAAAAGCACGTCAATATAAATGCAGTTTTTAACTTTAAAGTGATTTTATTTGGTTTTGTTATGCTGACAGTATTCACTAAATAATTGAAACAAACATCAAAAATGGTTCGAAATTAAAGATTAGCATTACCCAATATTCATAATAACATGATTATACAGAATTAACACATTAAGGTTTACTCATCCTGATGGGATAAAATTCTTTTACCATACAGCGAAAAGTCAAAGTAAAATAGCATATTCTTTCTTTTTACATTTTTTATTTTACTTTATATTCGATACTTCAACTATCTCTTTGACTCTGCCAATAACCCCATTCTCCAACAGAACCTTGATTCCATGAGGATGAGATTTGGAGTTGGTCAATATCTCCCTGACCACACCTTCAGTTACATTACCAGTTTTTTGATCAACTTTTTGTATCACTTTTACTCTAGAGCCTCTTTTTATATTATCTCGGAATTTGCCATCCAACATCATAACTTTGGTGATGTAGGGGTAATAAATCTAGATTATGATTGGGAAGGATATAGAACAGATTATCTATTCCAAATACACTATTTGCTATCTTGTTTCAAAAGGTGTTTCAATAAAACAATAAGCATTTATTTTTTTTATAAAATGTTTCCATTTTTCAAGTAATCACAGCTAGCAAGTTCCAAAAAGGCTCAATGGATTTTTCATAAAAATCACTTTAATTTTAGTTAATAACAATAAAAAGGTAGTTTTTTTCCATTTCACTCTAATATAAGATTTTTATGTGAATAAAATATTGAAAGATATAAAATATTCTATTTCTATATGATAGTTAGTCATTATCTTGGAGAATTTAATACCATTGTCACTTATAGGCATGAAGAAGGCACCAATAGCAATAGGAATGTCCATAATTTTTCTTGTGATTATTGATTTGCTTATGACACGGCAGCTTTTGCCATACAATGATACTTCAGAAGGTCTGATGTTTATTTTAACCATGTCCATCGGATATGGGATAGGATCAATAATTCTCCTAGAGTTTGCTCATAATGTGAGTAAAGAGATCAGAGGCAAATCCCGGTTTAGCAATATAATGCATATATTTGTCATTATAACTCAGTTTTCCCTATTTGCAATACTATTGGTAATGCTTATCTTTGGCAATCCGGGTCATTATTTTTCTCGCACAGTATTTGCTGTCAGTTCGATATTTGCTACAATAATTATGGGAATAATATTATTCAAATTCTTTTCATGGTTTAAAGCCAGCAATTATAAAACATCAATTGTTTTATTTTATGCCATTGCTGCTTTAACGCTTGATTTCTCAATAGGGGGAAGATGCAGGTACAAAATTATTAATGGTTAATGTAATACAAGAGAAAACACCAATTGTGACGCCTACAGATTCATCTTTTCTTTATTCAGAATCTGAAGAATGTGGTGGTCAAATAGTATACAAGGAGGTAAAACCAGACGTTACTACGCTTTACGTTATACCTGATTCGCATCTTAAATTATATAACTATCTAAATTCCATAGTCCTTCCCATAGGATTTGTATTTAGGTGGATAGCTTCCACCATGCTTTTGCGTAACATATATCAAAGAATAACCAAACTGCCACTTTCGCTTTGGATTATACTTTTCCTTCCACTGGTATTGTACCTCATTGGAAAAATGCCGATTTTTAAGGCGAAAGATTGGCAGGAATAGATGAAGAATATCGCTATTTCTTTAGGATACTTTTTAGGGCTTGAACAATCGCAGAAAACATACTTTTTGGACTTGCCTTTTTTATGGTTGCAAGGCGCCTTATGGCCTCAAAAGTAAAAGATTATCTTATTCTTGCAGTAATAGGTGACACAATCGTAGGAATTTCGCTTTCAACATCGGCAATAGAGTCCACCTATGGAGTAGCGGGTCATTCATTAGTGTTGTTGTCTTCATATTTGTTTACTTTGGGCCTATTCTCCTCAGCACTTTCAGTATCACAGGATTTAAAGATACGTCAATCTATCAGAGAATCGGCAATAAACGAATCAAAACTGTTAGCTGGCATTGGATCAGCACAAATGGTACAAGAACTAGAAAAAAAGGTGATGGCAGCTGCTCGGAATAAGAAAGAGCAACTGGTAGAACACAGCGGAGTACAGCCATCATTTACAGAACAGGACATGAAACAGTATTTAACAGCAGTATTAATAGATATTAAAACAATACAGAATATTGATGACATCATAAAAAAAGGGGAAAAACATTTTGATAGATTCAACAGAGTTTACGGTATGCTCAAAATCTACCGGACTAAGATTAGCTTATAACAATTATTTTGACACATACCAAAAGATAATGGTCAAACAAAAAAATAAAGGGCATAGGGGCATAAGGCTAGTTACATCCATTTTAAACAAGGATGACGCAGAGCTGGTCTCAAAGTTCTTTGGCATAGGCGTAAATATAAGGAATGTCAAAAATATACCCCCAATTGACTTTGCCGCTTCAGAAAAAGAAATGATTGCCACAATACAAAAAACAGAAGGAGGCCAGGTGATTCAAAATCTCCTTACAGCAAACGAATGCGCATACACAGAACACTTTATTTCCATATTTGAGGAGTTATGGAAAAGTGGAGTTGATGCAAAGTATAGGATAAAGGACATAGAACAAGGAATAGGAAGCCAATATATATAAATAATTCAAAATCCCGAAACAGTTCAAAAACTGGTCGGTGATCTTATACAACGGCAAAAAAAGATATAGCAGGAATATTTGCTACAGCCAATGCATTTCATCGTCAGGAATACGCAGGCTCAATTCAGTAGATGAAAGAAAAAGTGGAGCTTAAAGGTATAAGCGTCAAAATACTTGTACCCGAAGACAGCTCAGTTAAGAAAACCATCCAGGATTTAAAAAGCGGACAATTATCAAAAAGTGTTGACATACGTCTAATAGAACCATCCATGCAGACCAAGGTTTCCATATTAGTAATAGATAGTAAATATTCACTTGTTATAGAAATAAAGGACGAACACAAAAAACATCTGAGGAGGCAATCGGTTTGGCCACTTATTCCAATAGTAAATCCACCGTGCTTTCCTATTTATCCATTTTTGAAAGCCTGTGGAAACAAACAGAATTGTACGAGCAACTCAAAATCCATGACAGGATGCAAAAGGAGCTCATAAACACTTCCGCGCATGAATTAAGAACCCCCATACAGCCAATACTTGGCATGACAACCATTCTTAAAAACAAAAAAAACAGGGTTGAAGACAGGGAATTGCTTGAGGCTATTAGCAGAAATGCGCAGAGATTAAAAAAACTGTCTGAGGACATATTAGAGGCATCCAAAACAGAGAGCAATTCGCTTCAACTAAATAAGGAACATTTTACAGCCAAAGAAATAATACTTGAGGTCATCAATAGTTACAAAAGCAATATCGACTCTAAAAACATAAAATTTGTATATTCACCTGACGATGATAATTTGACCATACATGCAGATAGAAACGGCATAAGCCGCGTATTCTCAAATCTAATTAACAACCCCATCAAGTTTATTCCCCAAAAGGATGGAGGCGTCATTTCCATAGGTGTGGAACACAAGGAATCCAACAGAGACACTAAAGAAAGCAAAGGAACAATTGTTGTTTCTATAAAAGATAATGGTGAAGGAATAGACAAAGAAATACTGCCACGACTGTTCACAAAGTTTGTTTCGAAGTCTTTTCATGGCACTGGGCTTGGATTGTATATTTCAAAAAGTATTGTAGAGGCCCATGGTGGTCAGTTATAGGCTGAAAACAATGTGGATGGAAAAGGCGCCACATTTAGATTTGAATTGCCAATAGAGTCAAGATCCAAGCATATCCATAAAAAAACATAATACTAGATAATATGCAAACATTTAACTTTATTAATAATAAGGGCATAAAAGAATAAAATAAAAAATATTTTTCTTTATTGTTGCATATATATTTGGTAGATATTGGAGCCCTCAGACTTTAAGTGGATATATCAATATAATCTCACATGGTAGGTCAGAATTGCATTAATTCTTTCCAGAAATTGACATGGCAGGACCTGACATAAAACCAGGGTACTGCATGGTTATAGTTGAAAGATAAAAGTATACACACAATTTGGCAGATGATTCTGGGATAAACTATTTCATACTGGAGAAAGATGACCATAATAACCGTCCGTTTAAGTATTCATAAGATAATGACTGGAACTTTATATCGTTTGTTACGATAGCCAAGTGATTTCCAAAGTTGACAAATACATCGCAAACTATAAGATTTGGGATTTGGATAAAGCAGTGCTTAGAATAAACAATGATTGTGTAATTAGATAATGCAAAGTGACGGATGTGCTGATGCATGTTATGGCAGAAGAGCTCTGCATCACAGAGGTAAATAATGGAAATTCCATGGCAAACGAACTTCAGGGCCTCCAGATAGAGAAGGCTTTCGATAATGAAAAAGACAAATCCTATATGGCCAATGGAATAATATACCAAGTTTTCAGTAATACCATGTTGCATTATGCCACATTTATTTTATCATTAAATTTGTTTGTTCTCAACAGGATAAAAAAGTCGGATCATTTCGTTTTTATGGTGACTTCCTCCCCGTTACCTATCGGAACAGTCACAGAAAAAACAGACTCATTGTTTCTAACATATTTAACAAATTTGGACATATCTAATCGATACTCTTCAGGAAATATGATATTGTCCGTTACAATCAATCCCCCTTTTTTTAACAACGGTAAAGACAAATCAAAATAACGGATTAAATTGTCTTTGTCAGCATCAAAAAAAATAAAGTCAAATAAATCGAATCCACCATTTGAATTGGAGTTATAATTATTCAATAGCTGAGTAAGGATATCAACAGCATTGCCTTCTACAACAGTAACCATCTCAAAAACGCCTGCGTCAATAAAATTCTTCTGTGCCCTCACTATTTTTGATTTGTCATTATCAATAGTAACAATATTTTTTTTTGTTTTATGTGGCACACCATTTTCATTTTGAGACAAAGCAAGCGCAAACCACAAGGTAGAATAACCAACAGAGGTGCCTATCTCCAGAACATTATTCGCATTCATGGATGTTAGCAATATGCTAAGAAATTTTCCAGTATCTTCCGTAATTGCAAGCATCAAGTCTTTTTTAGCAACATTTTCCCCCCCTATCCGTTCAAGCCTGGACTGTTCCACCAATCTCTCCAATACCTCAGTAATTTTGGATTTTTTGTAGATACTGTTATTATTATAATTCACATATTTACCTTGTAAATCGCCTTTATATGGTTATTAATGCATTTATGGCGTCAATTCCATCATAACGGCATATTTTGGGATGAGCGTCAATCCATTTATTCAAGTTAAAACCAAAATCAATTTACCTTTTATAATAAACGATAATCAATTTCAACCCATTCAATTGAACACAATATAAAAATTTAAACAACAATGTGCATAGGCCAAATTTGCAGATATTGATGCCATGTTTTTCCGTACTTTCATAATCTATTTAACAACATGATTTTTTCAATTTTTCTCCCACCGTCTCAATTATCAAGCATTCAATTTGAATATTTTCAAATACCATAGAGTATTATTTAAGGTAAATATTAAACATGATTACGAAACACGCTCCATCATACTTTTGCAAAATCATAAGAAAATACAAGCATTGTCCATTTTGATTGCACCGACAAAAAAATCAACAATCACTTCAATGAAAAAAAGGTCAGTTCATAACTTTATGGAATCGCATATTGGAAACCAATACAAAAAAATCACTAGATCTCACAGCTTTAGGATCAGTTTGCCCAATTTAGAAAAAATGATGATAACAAAAACAAGACAAGACATACCTATTGGTATTCAAATATGATTTTGAAGGTCAAGTTTATTATTTGCATTTGACTATACATACTAATGGGCGCAGTATACAAACCTAAGGATTTGTCTAAAAGATACAGGAAAAAAATTCCTGATGAATTAGCAAAAGATATAGTTCCCGGTGCAAATGATGATGGTGATGAGCCAACTTTAAATGAAACGGATAGAGAAAAGGATCAATAAGATACAGTTTTTCCAATACAACATCAAGCCCCACAAAATCCCTACAATTTTTAATTTATGATTCACAATATATTTAGAAAACAATTATTGCAAAAGTACAAAGAAAAGATTTACCCCCTTCATGGTAAAGGCAACAGCCAATCTTTTAATCTGGTTTTTTCAAAATCAATTTTTTTTCTGTATGATTCTTCGGAAGGCGGATAAAGGCTTGTAATCGGACCTTCTTCATCATAAAAGTTTGTGTCTATATATCCGGCTTTGCTTTCTCCTGTTTCCATAAAGCAAAATCCTTTTCCATCAAATTTAGAATTGCATGCCTTATCTTTAATCTGGCCTATAATTTGCTGGGAAACTACCTTTGCCTGTCCCTCAGCAAATATCCCTGCTTTTGGGATTGATACCGCCTGATTAACTTTAATTTCCGTTATATCCCCTATTGCAAAAACATTTTCATGTTCTGTCCTCAAGGTAAACCTGTCAGCATTTATCCAATTTTGGCCATCCTTGATAAACCCGGAACGCTTCGCCACCAGTGGTGAAACATGTGGTGGGATACCTATCAAAAGGCTGTAATCCACAAATTCTTTTCCGTTGCCAGCACACTCAAATTCTAGGGAATTTCTATCCGCTACAGTTTTCAGTTTATGTGACGGATGGAAAGATATATGCTTTTTATCAAGCAAATTAATCACATCCTGGCTTACCTTTGGTCCTGCGACAGGCAATGAAATTGATGCAGGACAATACACATCAATGCCAATATTATTTCTTGTTCCGTTTTTTACTAATATATCACTTATAAGTAAAGATGCCTCATATGGTGCTGGTGGGCATTTGTATGGATAGCTTGTTATGCATATTGCTATCCTTCCCTGTTCCATTGCAAGAATCCCTTTTCTTAATTGTGGAATATGCTCAACGTCATAGAGGTTGAATCCACCATTTTCTACAAAACCGTTGATTTTCTCAGGGGCGTATTCTGTTCCTAATGCTATTACTAAATAATCATATTCATGGTTTTGCCTTACTGTTGTAATTACCTTCTCTGCAGGGTTTATTGATATTATTTCATCCTGTAAAAATGATATCCCTTTGCTCTTTAGGTTGCTTAGTGGAGTTTTAGAACCCTCAAATGTTCTTTTTCCATTTAATATCCAGAGGTTTACAAAACCCATTAAAAAATAGTCTTTCTTATCAAAAACTGTAATTTGATGCTCTGAAGAAAGACTCTCTCGCAACAGGTTCGCACAGGCCAATCCTCCAAACCCTGCACCAAGAATTACGATGCGTTTTCCCTTTGACAATATAATCCTTAATCACAAATAGAAGAGGCCAGAGTAATTAGCATATCCCTTTCTATTTTCATTTGCGGATTACCTTCGGCTTGAATGGCCAATATCAATTTTTTTACAACAAATAACGCAATATTCCATATTGTAGTGCATCGTATTCAGAAAAGAGAGAAAGATTAGTAGCTTGATGCAAGGTATTACCTATGTGTTGCCTGTGCCCTTTTATAGATAATCGTATTTGCGCCATTAGCAGCAATAAACAATCCAGACATTCTTTACTTGAAATTATGGGAATGAGATAATACTAATTCTACAGTATATGATGGCTACCACTAACAGAAATTCAGTTTATGTAACAACCAAAGGACTTGTTAGATTCACCATACATGACAAAGCAGTAGATTATGCAATAGCTAAAATGCTTAAAGGGCAAAATGTGATGTTTATATGATTTGTTCAGAAATTAGAAATTTATCAAAGGACAAACAAAGCAAGACAACAACACACACCCATAAGAATAAAGTTTAAACTCAATTTTGTTGCAAAAAAAAACACAAACAAGGGAGAGATGCATACAGATTCAACAATTTACCTGAGAAGAGATTGAAAATCAATAATAACTTTTCCCTTTTATGAAACTAACTTAACAACCAAACGATCTGTATTTGGATATATTCTTTTTGCATATTTGGTAATCAAATACTCTACCAACTTCCCGTTGTTCCTCTTTATCTATTCAGTATTCTTTAGACGAAACAAAAAATAAAACATTTTCATAATATTTGTTATTTATCATCGATTAAATGCAGAGTAACAAAATGGATATAGGTTAAGTCTTATTTGGTCAGGTTTATCTTTGGATTTTTGAAATCATTGTCTTTTAGATTAATTTTTGTTTGGGTTTTTTTTATCCCATTTTCATCTTCCAAAGACAGCCAATGATTTAACAATGCTCTTCTCTTATCCTTTAAAATTATTTCTACCCTTATATTGAATTCCCCCCATCCTCTTGATACTAATAGAAAATTACTTTCCCTATCTTCACTCTTTATTACATTTTGTGAAAATGTTGGATGAAGGTAATATATTACAGATTCAATATAATCCATAAAGTTAACAGGGATAGACTTTACCGAAATTGTCCATAAAAACCATGCGGTGGAATTGTCATTGCTGCTATCGTCAGCAACCCTCTCGCTAGTATTCTCTATAATCATTGTTACAGATAAATCCTTCAATGCAATTAGAGTATTAAGATACTATTTAACACTACCAAATTTTAGTTATTTTATCAGTTTTGATTTTCAAATGTTAACAGGTGATAGACGGATTTGTGTGCTGTCCTAGATTGCATCAAACAGTAATTACAGGCGGCTTTTGATGTATATTTTTCATTTACTTTTAAATTACATTATGGAAACCTAAACAGATTTTCGCCATAGCGAATTCAAAAAGTCGGATTTCATGAAAAAGGTGACATGAAAAAATTGTTAAGAAACCTTTGCCTTTGTTAACCTTATTGGAGTGCAATCCAGCTCTTAGTGGTTATAGTGGATATTTTTAGGCCCAATAAAAGCATTGTAGGCCTTGTTGCACTTGCAATGAAAGATACTTCCCAACATGG
Organism: Nitrososphaeraceae archaeon; assembly: GCA_016782315.1. Taxonomy (GTDB): domain Archaea; phylum Thermoproteota; class Nitrososphaeria; order Nitrososphaerales; family Nitrososphaeraceae; genus Nitrosocosmicus. The sequence continues at coordinate 49,460 of JADDOQ010000002.1, forward strand.
GTTAAATTAGAAAAATTTGGATTTGCTTTCCCATGGCCATTAACTGTTGTGTTTATTTTTTGATTTGGCCAAAGTAGGCTTTGGTATTGGGTTTTGAGAGATAGTATAAACTTAGAATATCTTTGCCTATTGTGTATAGTATTGGGATAAGGCTGTATACTCCATATAGCTGGAGTGAAAAAGGAAAAGGCATGATGGTGTTGATGCCAATCACCGAAAACACAACCAACGTAATTTCAAAATATATCAATACTATCGTTATGTTTCGAGCCCAGTTCTTTCCTTTCCAAAGACCAAAACCCAAAGCAATAGAAACAGTCGCAAAAGGCGTTCCAACAATAAACAGTATCAGACCCAACATCCACCAGTCTCCAAATAACCAAAAGCTAGCTACCGAGATGACTTCAAAGACAGCACCATATAAAATCATTAGGATAGACAGAACAGATATGCCAATTGGTCTTTTTTTATGCAATGAACCTTAAATTAACAATTTAGCAGTATAAATTCCTAGTTAAAGTGGTAGCAAATAGATGGGCTAATTTGTCATAGTTAACGGCTATAGACAGCAGCAGCAGCAGTGGCAGCAGTGGCAGCAGTGGCAGCGGCATTTGTGTAGAATGAGTTTTGCTTTCGATTCTTGTAATGCCCAAAACATCCCCCAGGAGTCTCTGAAGCCCTAAGGCATTTCTTTCTATTGCCCATACCATTTCCTCTCTATTTTTTAGGTTGTCGCGCAATTTCTTCCGGCATTACGGCAAATAGCACAAACTCTTTTTAAAGAAATTGGTGATTACCAATGATTAGTATTTGTACCGTCCAATGAAAACACCAATCCAAAATCTGGATTTGATAATAACAACATTTAAACTCGACATTAAACACGAATAAATATACACATCATCATGGTTTATAGTCACAATGAAAGATTCAATCAAAATAAAACTATATTTTCCTTTAGGCAATGTTAAATGATGACGTTGAAAGGTTGTACATAATGCACCTGCACACATACACGGATGTTTCCCAAGTCGATTGTTACATCATGATCCCTTTGCAAAACGAATACGTTCCCTAGTCAAAAACAAAATTAGGGATATCCAATTTGGGGTCTGGAAATTCAGGTTTCATGTTTTCCAGTTTACTGGTAACAATTTGTGAAACAGCCAAATTTCTGAAATGTTTTGCATTTGCAGGGATTATATACCATTGGGCCCATTCGGTATTGCATAGCCTCAATGCGTCTTCGTATGCCTCCATATAACCATCCCAATTTCTATGGTTAACAAAATCACTTTCCGAAATTTTCCAATGTTTTGTTGAATCCTTTAACCTATCCTGAAGTCTCTTTTTCTGCTCATCTCTGCTGATGTGCAAAAAGAATTTTAATATTGTGACTTGGTTCTCAACTAAATATCGCTCAAAATCATTTATCTGCCTATACCTCAAGCTAATATCGCTTTTTGAGATAAAACCATCAACGCGAACGCCAATCACATCCTCATAATGAGAGCGATTGAAGATAGCAATGTGGCCTTTTGGAGGGATTGATTTATGAACACGCCAAAGATAGTCATGCGAGCGCTCCTCTTCGGATGGAACCTTAAATGACTTTACGTAACAGCTTTGGGGGTTTAGGGCACCAACTACGTTGCGGATTGTACCATCTTTCCCAGAAGTGTCCATGCCCTGTAGTATAATCAAAAGAGACCTGCTGTTTTCTGCAAAAAGTCTGTACTGTAGTTCAGACAAATGCCTTAAAATACCGGGCAACTCCGTCTCCGCATCTTTTTTGCTTTTACCGAAATCCGAATCTGGATCCCAATCCCTTAATCTCAAAATGCTTTTGGTGGACTCTTTCTCACATTTTAGCAATAGTTTCTGACTTAGATCCATTGATAATTTAACAATCAAAACCAGTCATTAAAATCAATAACTTTGCTGCTGCCGCCAATCAGCATATCTAAAACTTAAAAACAACAAGAATGCAAAATGCAGATTTACCAAAACAACAAAACTTTCGTTTTAGAAAAACAGACAACAAAAACTAAAAGATAAGGTAGGAGTTTTGCCATTTTAGTCCTTGTGTTGTTTTAATGAGCGGTATCACACCATAATCTTTCTTATGTCACTTTGGTTTTTTTCTGTTTCCTATACATTCCTTTAGGTATTTGAACAGCACAACCCATGTTGTAGCTCTGACATTTCCCTCTATTTTGTGCCCCAAGAGAAATAAGGCGATTGCCACCATAAATAAAAATAAACTAGCGAATGGATTCACATTTGTATTTAAAAGGCTACCTGAGATCATCGATATTGCTACAACATACAATAACAATCCAACAACATGCAGTATTCTATTGGCCGGATGTCTGTGGGTGTTTTTAATAGCCTTTAACAAACTAAATCTCATGCAATCATAAAAAAGACAATAATATAATAATCACACTCAAAGGCGCATCTATTGCGAATATTTGAAACGCGGCCATGTTTTTTATGCCCTTCTCATTCCCATTTCTCATGTTCTTTGTCACAAGTATCAGATAAAAAACTAATACAGGTTATCTAAATTTTGAAGACAAAATGAAACAAGAAAATTTTGGTGTCCTCTCACCATGTGACGACTGCGGCATGCTTTGCCCATAATTGCAATTTTATTTTTTTGCAAACATCACTGAATGTATTGGTAGGGCATATACCCATCTGGGTTTTGCTGTCTTCAGTATCCAGTTAGGCCAGATACAAAATCAGAGGGTCATTTTGAATTGCGATATAAATTTAGTTTACCCGTCAAAACACACAAACAAGGCAACATTATTGAGGATATTGAAATTTGTATATGGTTTCCTCATGCCTACAAAAAAGCAATAGGACCTAGCACATGTTTTAGATTGGAGTATTTATTTATTTTTTATTGAACAATCTATCTGAATAGTCTGCCAATTTTTTTAAAGCCCCAATTCTATCCTCTCTTTGTATTTCCGCACCATCAATTGCAGAATGCAGATAACCGATGGATTTGTCATACGTTTTGCGATCAACCGGATAGGGAACACCATCTTTGCCACCATGGGCAAAATTAAATTTAACTGGATCTTGCCATGACGCTTTGGTTCCAAATATTATTTCCCCTATAAGGGAAAGCGCCCTTACACTTGACGGCCCAACTCCTGGAATGGAAATTAGTTGCTCATAATTTTGAGGCTGAATATCATAAATTCTTTTAAATACATTCCAGTCAAGTCTTCGTGGCATCTCATAATGATCAGCCAAGCGTTGGCACTCATTCTTATTGCCAACCGGTGATTCATATTTACTACCGGAAATATCACTCGATGCAATCCAACAATCTAATGTGTTGTTTTTCGTAGTGGTGCTTTTTGTTTTGGTCATTTCCGTTACTTTATATGCAGAGGATCTTAGGGTTTGAAAATCCCCTTTTGCTAGTTCCACGCATATTTTTTGATTTTCAATAGAGTCAGCTGACGTCATATTAAGTGTATCTCGACTTTCAAGTTCACTTATGATTCCCGCATGTGGTTCAGATACAAAGCTAGTTAGGTTATCTGATATCCAATGATACCTTCTTGCCATCTTAGTATCCGGATTCATTCCTTGTTGCACCACCGTCCAGTTACCCACTTCATCAAAAATGATGGCATGATGGTATAGTGAATAGCCATCCTGTAACGCAGCGTTATCTATTTTTGCCGCCATTTTACTGGCATAAAGCAGGTTGTCTATTTTGGCTGTAGATAGGTTGTAATGCTTTTCGGCAAGTTTTGGAATTTCATGCTTTGTTTCTGTGGATCTCCTTCCTTTCCCACCTGCAATTGATATTCCATGGACATCTTCACTGATTGATTGCTTTAGAACACCTGTCACCACAGTTGTAACTCCTGAGGAGTGCCAGTCAAATCCCAAAACACATCCAAATGCTTGAAACCACAATGGATCTGATAGCCTTCTTAAAAATTCCTGCTGGCCGTATTCATCTATAACAACCTTGGATATTGCATATGAAAGCCTAACCATTCGCCGGACTAAATATGAAGGTGCATGTCCCCCATGTAAAGGAAGGTTGATGGTAGAGCGTTCCAAGTCTTAAAGGTATCATAAACATAAGGCTCCAATTAATATGTTTTTTGTCTTTCAGAACGTCATTTTCTTTATCTCAGACGGCTTGTATAGGTGTGTGTTGGAAGGTTAAAGGATAGTCTCACCATCTATTATCCGTTTATTGCAATTTTTATATTATGATTATGTAACAATGATTAAATGATGGCTGTGTTTTGGCCACTTTAATTATTGATCTTATTTCCCATCATCAATGTCGTTCCCTTTTACAAATGCATTGTCTATGATGTCAAGTAAAACTTTAATTTTCAGCCCATTTCCAAGGAAAACACATTAAGACTATCCTTTAATTATCTTGACGAAATTACAACTCTATTTGAGCCCGTATTCAAAAACTAATACCATATAGACATCATTAAAAGAAGGAGTGTTTTAGAGCGAATTATGGGTATGAGCCCATCTACAAAATCCCGGTTTAAGTTGGTCCAGATTATACGACTGACTCTGATGGATTGCAATATGGATGGAAAACAAAGACACCTTGTATTGCTCATGCCAAATTTCGCAACATGTTTTCGCATCACATCTATTTGTTGTTACAGTTTGATCATGTTTCGGAGATAATACACTGGGATCCTACCGCTATTTCCCCAAATGCCAATTTCTCATACCCAAAGGCCCAAATTCCATTTTTGAGCCACCAAGAAGCATGAGATAATTGACGACTCATCCATATCCAGTTATTGACTAGTTGAGTTTTATTATATCTATATCCAAATCACTTCGGTTTTGGATATAAAACAATCGATTAACAGCTAATAATAGAAATATCTATAATTGAAAGAAATCTAACTTTATAGACGGCGGATGGTTGACTACTATTACCACTACACCAATGTATTTTTGATAACCCTGCTGTTTATCCAAACAACCGTCTTTTTTGCGTGGACATATTTTTTGATCTATTCCATTAAATCCATAACACAGGTTCCAAAATTACATGCCCATAAATCTTACAAAGACATGCTTATTCCAATGGTAAGCATAATCCTTCCATCAAGAAACGAAGAAAAATACATAGAGAAATGCCTTGATAGTTTACTAAGACAGGATTACCCAAATTATGAAATTATTGCCATTAATGATTCATCTTCAGATAAAACAGGTGAGATAATTAAAGGATACAGCATCATCCATTCTAACATAATCCATGTAGACGCAGGACCAAAACCAGAAGGATGGACTGGAAAAAACTGGGCTTGCTATCAAGGCTATCTTAAATCCAGTGGGGATCTTATCCTATTTACAGACGCTGACACCACTCACTCAGTGTCAACGATCTCTTTAGCAGTTACTAATTTATCGTTAGGAGAACTGGACGCACTCACCGCAATACCAAAAATATTGGCCCTTGATTTCTGGACTAGAATCACCTTACCAATACTGTGGACATTCTCTTTGGCGAGATACTCAGCCTTAAAGGCAAACGACCCTCAAACTAAGGTAGGGTATTTCTTTGGAAGCTTTTTCATAATAAAAAGAAAAGCGTATGAAAAGGTAGGCACTCACAAATCAGTCAGAGAAGAAGTTATAGAGGATGGTGAATTAGGAAGAAAAGTCAAAGAGCATGGCTTTAGGCTTCGTGTCTTTCATGGTGAAAAGCACATAAAAGCGGTATGGGCAAGGGATGCCTCTACTTTATGGCACGGATTGCGCAGGCTTATGATACCTTTATACAAAAAAGAGAAAATAAAGGCATCTTTGATGGTTTTTGCAACATCTCTTTTACTTTTGATCCCTTTAATCATAGTTCCTGTCTCAATCACAATCGATTCTGACTGGGAATATACTGCTTCGGTTATGAATATCAAAATCAACTATCCTTTAAACATGGTTTTACTGTTCCTAACAGTTATATCCATATTATTGATGGTAGTGACAAATTGTTTACAGTTAAGGTATGTTCTGTTTCAAAATCCTATTTATTCACTGTTCTTGCCTTTATCTGGTACTTTTGTATTTGTCGCTTTTCTTTCATCAATTTTATGTTCAGGAAAGGAAGATGCCATAAATTGGCGTGGCAGAAAATACTCCATCAGAGAGGACAAAACACAAAAACAACAGCAAAACTAGCAGTAAAACAAAATTGTAATGGATAATGACGATGTAACGATGTTATGCACCATATGTTTATTGTTGTTGTTCAAACTTATGGACAAAATTACACCATATTGCAATCAGCACAATATGCCCATTATGAATGTGCTTTGGCATTAAATAAAGAAAACATACAAAATAATGATGATTATAACAATAGGCTTTTCACTAAATGAATGGAGCAGACGGGATGTTATCCGCTTAAATCCATTTATTGGAAATATAATTTGTGCTTTTAACCATGATGATGATTTAGTTTATTGGAAAATAAAAAAACTACAGTTTGCAATAATAAAGATACCATAATATAATTTCAACTATAACAAAAACATCTCAGGCGAAGTAAGTTTGGATGATAAGAAAAAATCCGTCAAAATAGATCATGCAATCATATGCAGCCAACTCACCAAGACATATGGTCCTCAATTAGCTGTTGATCATATTGATCTAAAAATCAAATATGGAAGCATATTTGGTTTGTTAGGTCCAAACGGTGCTGGCAAAACCACCATAATTAAAATGCTTACTGGCCTAACCACCCCTACTTGCGGCAGTGCCATTGTGGCGGGATACGATGTGGCCAAAGACTCTTCAAAGGTCAAAGAGATTATCGGATGGGTTTCTTCTGAGGTAATACTGGATGATGCCCTCACTTCAATGGAGAATATTTGGATTCAATCAAAGCTACATAATTTAGGAAAGAAATGGAAAGAAAAAGCATTCACCTTGATGGAATATTTCGAATTGGATGAAAGAGACGAGAAAAAAAAAGTAGGACAATTTTCCACAGGCACAAGAAAAAAATTAGAAATAACCATGGCTCTGCTTCATGATCCCAAAATATTATTCATGGACGAGCCAACAATCGGACTTGATGCGAATACTAGGAGACTGCTTTGGAACCTAATAAGAAAAATAAACAAACTATTTGGTGTCACTATTTTGTTGACTACCCACTATATTGAAGAAGCTGATGTTCTCTGTGACAA
>JADDOQ010000290.1 GCA_016782315.1 Nitrososphaeraceae archaeon
CTACAATGTTTTTTATTGCAGGTCCGGCAGAATAAAGGTTGAACCAAAATATGACAATTACAATGTTTTGAACCATGAAGGATGATGCCACAGTTATCAAACCATACGTAAAATACGATTTGATTAGCCTTGCATTTTGAGCGTAAATCACTGTTATTGCTCCCAATAGCCCAATGTTAAGTATAGCCGCAATAGCTGCTGCAATCATGAAATCCATTTGCCTGTTAGATGACCTTGTACCGCTTGTTTAATTTACTTTTTCCCAATTTTGCCCATAATCTCATCCAATACAAAATAGTTCTTTTCCATAATCGGTGAGGAAAAATACGTGGCGCCGTAAGAGTCCTCATTTTCGGTGATGATTAACTTGTTTTTCTTTAACACTTCAAGATGATTGGTAATGGTTTTGTAGTCCAGTTTTAGTTGAGTTGAAATTTGGTTGGCATTTGACGGGTTCTCCATTAAAACATGCAGTATTTTAGCCCTGTTCACTCCGCCCCTAGTACTGCAGATTAGGTGCCACGCGATTCTTTTAAAGACCGGGTCTATGGGTTTGCTTTTCTGAACGTCATGTTTTTTATTTTTAGTGTTGTCTTTATTGTCCTCAGGGTTTCCGATCCCATCTTTATCGTTCTTGTTGTTGGAATTAGAATCGGATGCGTTCACCTTTCTGAACAATATTGTCTAAATAACAAGGAATAAAAGGTTATTCAGAAAAATTAACTGCTAGTTTTTTCTATTCGATCATGAATAGTATCTCGCCTTGTTTATCTCAAAGGACTTTATTATATGCTGTACCTCATCGGGGAAACCTTGTTGACCAAGGGATACGGGAATGTATGCTATATTGTATCCACTACGGTTCTGATTGGTCCATATATCAATTCGCTTCCTTTCCGTATCGCCATCCTTACGGAGAAACAAAACTTTTCAGACGAAACTGAACTGACCAAAGACGATAGAAAAAACATGGTGGTCTTGTATGATGATGGGGACAATTCCGATGAAATCCTAAAGGCAACCAATTGGTTTGCGAACACCGGAAACTTCAACTTGAATGTGGTTTCAATTGTCAGAAAAGAAGATGCTGGTCAATATGAAGTCAGAAAGGACAAATTGGATACCCTCTCAAATGATAAAAGTCCTTCTGAATACACTAAACGGAGAGAATATTTCCAACAGGCGGGTGTTGAACTCAATGAAATATTTGTTTCAGATGATGTTGAAAAGGACGATATGCAGTTTGGCAAACTGATACTAAAGTCAATTGTCGCACACAACCCAGACATAATAATTACTGAGTCGACCTTGGGAAAGCACAGTCTACTAACCAAATCTAATTTTGCCAACCTTTTGATGTATAGGTTAAATTGTCGCATAATAATTGTAAA
>JADDOQ010000037.1:0-9744 GCA_016782315.1 Nitrososphaeraceae archaeon
TTTTCTTCCTTTTAATTTATCCACAGGTTCCGCATTATATCCTAAATGATTGAGATGTTTCGCAAATTCGACCTGAAATCCATGCACAGTAAAAATTTTTTCGGGCCTGCTTTTCTTTATGACTTCCAATAGTTCGTCAAAATCACAATGGTCGCTAAATGGAAAGACATAATCCAAATTCATGATGTGACAATAACTTTTGTTGACTGCCCAACCACTAAATCCTATGGTAACTGCATCATACTTTTCTTTTAGATAGTTGATAGATTTGTGCTTGCCGCTAATTAATGGATAAATTAATACCCATGGTTTTTTGTCTAACATGTTTTTTTCTTTTGCACATGATAAAGATGTTGATTCTTCTAGTACTATGCCAAAATTTTTATATATATTATTGAATTGATAAATATTATCGTGTACTATAAGTGGTTTCCATGCACCAAACAATGCGGTGAGGATTTGAGCTTTACCTAAAGAATATCCCATCAATATTACCGGAATTCCTCTTGAGTACATTTCCGAAATCAATGAATTTACTTGGTATATTATTTTATCAAGGGGGGGAAATTTGTATTCTGGTTTACCAAAAGTTGATTCAATAATTAATGTTTCTACCTTTGGTATTTCAGGCTTATTTAGAAAAGCCCTCTTTCTGGTAGAAAGGTCTCCGGTATAAAAAACTTTTTTGTTGAATAGCAATCCTTTGGAACCTAGAATATGGCCATTGTCTATCAATTGAAAATCTTCATATAGTTCTAAATTATTACTTATATTGTATCCTCTGATATTTGCAATTACCGCTGTTTCATTAGAACTAATGATTTTATTTTTTAAATTGAATTTTTTTAGGTGTGTTTTATTTAAGATATGATCTGTATGGGCATGAGAAATAAAGATATAATCTTCATCTACTATGTGAATAGGGTCTAAGTATATTTTAGTTTTATTGTTTTTTAATAGTATTTCGTTGTTCTTATCTAGAATTACCTTATATTCTATCACTATTTAATTTATTTTTCGTTATAATATTAATTTTGTATTCGCTATGTACTTTTTCTTTAATATGGAAAGTTATTGTTTCATTAAAATTAAATTTGGCAATTTTAATAAAAGATAGATTGGACAATAAAATTATTTATGTCTTATTAGATGGAATAGGTGATCTTCCTCATCCGGAGTTGAACGAATTGACTCCATTGGAATCTGCTATTACCCCAAATTTGGATAGAATAGCAAGAAATGGAATTTCAGGGCAAGTAATGAGTGTTGGTGAAGGAATTGCTCCTCAATCAGATATTGCAGTTTTTAATATGTTGGGATACAATTTTAAAGATAAAGACTATGTTGGGAGAGGCGTTGTAGAATGTCTAGGTTGCAACATAGATTTTAAAAACGGAGATTTAGCTTTAAGAGGAAACTTTGCCACTATTGATACTAATAAAAAAATAATTGATAGAAGAGCTGGTAGAATCATTTCCAAGGCGGATTCTTTAGAAATTTGTAATTTGATCAATAAAAACATCCGGATTTTTGATGACCTTCAGATCACTATGGAGCCTACAATTGGTCATAGGGTTATATTACGTTTTAGAAAAAAAGACAAAGTTTTGGGTGAAAATATAACTAACACAGATCCTGCATATGATAAAATCGATGGTATTGGAATAGCTAAATCTAGCTCAACTAATGAACTTTATGTTGCTGATTCTCAATACGGTGATGAAGATTCTAAATCTTCTGCTAATATTGTAAATTCTTTTTCAGATCAAACAATTCAGTTGTTAAATGACTGTGCGGTTAATACTAGAAGAGTAAATCAAGGTTTGTTGCCAGTTAATTGTATTCTATTGAGAGATGCGGGTAATCGATACCCTCAAGTCCAACCAATAAATAAAAAATACAACCTTGATTTTGCATCATTAGTTGATATGCCCGTGGAAATAGGCATTTCAAGAATTCTTGGTATTAAATCGTATAAAGCTGGTGAACCTGATGAATATGAACTAAAATCTAAAACGCTTTTAGATAACATAAAAAATCATGACTTTTTCTATGTTCATATTAAAGGGCCTGATGAATTTGGTCATGACGGCGATGCAAAAGGAAAAAAGAAAAATATAGAAGAAATAGACAAATATTTCTTTAAACCTTTAGAAAAAGAAATTGATGATTTTAAAGATATGGATGTAAATTTTATTATTTCAGGGGATCATTCAACTCCTTGCATCAAAAAATCTCATACTGACGATCCAATCCCTCTTCTTGTATCCGGTAAAAGCATTAAAAATGATGGTACATCAAGATTTACTGAAACATATTCAAAAAAAGGAAAAATTGGCAAAATACTTGGTTATAAAGTTATAGAGCGGTCTTTGCAATATCTTTACCCTGTTATTGACAAATAGCTAAAACTAGTGGCTTAGTTTAAACCTTAGTAATGCACCTATTTTTCCTAAACTTTGTATTGCCGCTCCCTCTTCCGTTTTGGATGCGATTATCTCAAGTCTAGTCCCACTTAATGCAGATAATTCTTCTAAATAATCGATAATATCTTTTTCTTTTACCTGATAATCCATACTAGAACAAACCGAACAAGGATTTGAATTTAAATTCTGTTTGGTTTCAACCAGATGCTCATGGTCTACTATTTTATCAAATGTATTATTACATTTATTACAAATAAATTCTAACCTAATTAGATTTACATCGTCAGTTACAATTATTAGATCAGTAATACCTGATTTTAATTTGTCAACAACATCATTAATACCGTATATTCCTAATCCTTTCCCTGAGTAAACTTCGCTCATGAATTTTTTAACTAATTTCTTTTCTTCCATAGATCTAAATTCTGACATTATACCCTGTTCATTTACTTTGTCAATTATTTCTCTTATGCCCTCATCGCCTGTATATGATGTATCGAGTATGGAGATGATATTATTCTGTAACCTATAGTCCAAATATTCCTCTCGAATAAATGTATCTTTTGTCGGCCCTGGCCCCCCAATTACTAGTCCTTTGACTGGGTATTCATCTATAAATATTTTTTGAGCATAATCGGCTACACGGTGATAATATTCATTAAGCTCATTGTCTCTTAATCTTTCAAATCTTCTTGCAGATTGACCTCCTTGTCTGTGCTTGCCTGCTACTCCCGAAGTTAGTGTTTCGACAGTTTGCCACCTTTCCCCTGTTAATATTCCCAGGCCTGTTTCTTGGGTATCTATGGAAATTATTCCAATAACTTTATCGTCTTTTAACATCTCTTTGATATGATCTATCCAAAAATGATCATCACATCTGTACAAACTTATTTGTACTGGTTTTGGAGGGATGATGGTGTAGATTTCAATTTTTTCTGTTCCGATGCCTTTACCAGTCGATATTGCTCCACAGAATATGACTAATCCATTTTCAGGGGTCTCTTTATATAGTTTTAATTGTTCCATGGTCTTACTCAGGGCATCTTGAACATGGGTCTTGGTGAGGTCAGATTTAATGTTGGATGCTGTTCCTGATTCATTTCTTAATTGTGAGATTACATCATAAATAGGCCTTCTTGGAGGAATATAGACAGTTACTAATTCTGTCCCATGTCCTGATATTTTTGATAAGTCATTTAACATTTTTGTTATTTTATATTTTTTAACGGAATCCCATTTTTCTTCAGCTTTTGATGCTTGGGGCATAAATATTGTTATTTTTTGCTTAATTTAATTATTGATTAATTGTCAAAATGTAACAGTAATAATGCAAAAAATAAGTTTTTAATTAATCCTCATGAATCCCTTAAACTTTAATTACTTTGTTATTTTTAACATTTTTATTATTTTAACATACATATATCTTTTAAATAAATACATAATATTTATTTAAAAGATTTTAGTGTAGGTTTTAGATAGAAAAATTGTCTGAAATGAGGAAAGACTATTATGTTCAGGATAAATTCGTTTTGATCCCTTATAATGCAAATACAAATGAGAACTTTCAAAATATCATTAATCAAAGTATTTTTCCATATGAATTAAAAGACGAAAATAAATGCCCTTATTGTCCTGGCAACAAACAATTTTCTGATCAATTGGTTTTATCATTTGTTGTCAAAGATGGCATGCTTCAACGGTTATATGATTCTCAAGGAGACGAAAATGAAGATTGGTCTATAAGAGTATTTGAATGTAAAAATCCAATAGTTACAACAACTCCAAACCATGAATATTCTGACAAACCTTTCTATAGGGAACCAGCTTATGGGTATGACTTAATTATAATACCCACTCCTAAACATAATGAATCTTTAACTGATTTATCTATAGATCAATGGACGAATTTATTGTTGGTTTTACAAGATAGAGTACGATGGCTGTACAGTCAAAAGGGGGTTACATACGTAGCTATTCATGCGAGTCGAGGGAATAAAGGCGGTAGTACAATAAATCATCCTAATTTTCGTATCACAACATTTTCCTCTATTCCACCAATTATTGAAAAAGAAGCTAAAACTTTTCATCAATCGATGAATGAAAATGGTATCTGTCCTGCCTGCAATATGATTGAATCAGAGATTAATGGCCCCAGACAGCTTTTTACCACTGATAGCTTTATTACACTAGTACCTTGGGCTCCTACTTACAATTATGAATTTTGGATATGTCCAAAGAGGCACACTACTTTTTTTTCAAAGACAAGTCAAAAAGATATTACAGACTTGGCTTTGGTTATTTGTTCATCAATGCGCGGAATGGATGCTGTTTTAGGAAAAACTGATTTTAGTATCGCATTTCATATATCTCCTGAAAAGAAGAATAGTAGGCAGCTCCATTGGCATATTGAAATTTATCCACTTTTAGCTTCATGGTCTGGGCTTGAAAGAGGATTTGGAATTTATGTTAATTTGCCAAATCCTGAATATTCAGCTGGGGTTTTGGGTGCTGCAGCGAGAAAAGAATTAGCTCGCCTAATTGGAATAATTTAATAAAATTAAAATAATCATTCTTTTTACTAAAAATAAAAGATGTTAAAAACTGACGAATGGTTATCTTTATCCGTTGTAGGTTTAGTGGTTTTATTTATATTTTTATCCATTTCTTTCTATACCTTTCTGATTGGACCTAATTCCGAGGGTCCTCAAACAATTATAGAGCCTTCTAGTTCATTTATTCAAATAATTTTTCTTTCTGTAGGTCCTGCTGTGGCTTTATCTTTTTTTACAAATGCTGTATCGGGAGAACGTTCAAAATTATCATCACTTCTAGTTATTTCTTCTGGAATTATTCTTATTGTGGGTATGATTTATGTTTCATTTCTAATACCTCAGGTAAAACACATTGAACTGCCTATATGGATTGCTAATACACCTTTAATTTTTGTGGTATTTGGAATATTATTATTTTTTCTTGGTGTGATTAAGTATAGAAAAAGCACACAAACACGAAACACTACACTTGATTCTAATTGATCATGAATAAAGGAAAGTCATCTCTATTGAAAAAAGAAAATAATTATCAAAAATTGAGAAAAGATAATGGTAATAAATTAGAGTTTAAGAAGGAAAATCTATTTTTACCAATTACAATTAACAAAAATAATCTTACAAATGTATTTTCACAAAATAAGGATTCTAAAAAAATTTTAGCAATAGTTATTGGGACAAAACCCGACTTTTATAAGCAGGCTCCGCTGTTATTGGAAGCCAGAAGACAAAATCTGCCTGTTTTTGTGATTTCCACAGGCCAACACTATGATGATCTATTAAGCTATGGTATCAAAGAATTCGGCTTAAGTGATTCAATTGTTTGTGATCTAAATATAAGAGGGGATTTGATGGAGAAATCAAGTGATTTAATTTTTAAATTTGGGAATTTTGGACGACATCTTAAGAATAAATACCCCAATCAGCATATTTTGCCAATAGTTCACGGTGACACATTAGTAGCTGGGATGGCAACATTATCTTGGGTTTTTGGTTTGGGTCAAAAGGTAGGGCAAAACGAGGCCGGTTTACGCTCTATGAGTCCAAGAATATTAGAGACTATTAAAGTTAATCAAATCCCAAACAAGATATTTTTAGAAAAGTTCTTTTTAGATCAGCTAACTAATGATTGTTGGTTCTTGACTCGAGATGAACCATTTCCCGAACAAATTGATACATGGGTTTGCTCATCCGGTACAAAATTCTTTTTTGTTCCATCGAACCTTAACAGAGATCATTTGATAAGGGAGGGATATCCTGAAAACGATATTTATACGGTAGGTAATTCAGTAGTGGATGCAATAGATTTAAAGCGAAATAATAAGCCAAAAGAAAGCATATTTGATATTTATCCCATATTGGAATCAGGTAATTGGATTCGAATGGATATACATAGAAGGGAAAATTTGACATTTCATAGGTTTAATGCAATTATTGGTGGTTTGATTGACTTGATAACGAAAACTGAGTTTAAAGTTATTCTGATATTGTTAAATGCAACCATTTCTGCTTTAAACAAATACAATCTATATTCAAAACTAAAAAACTTGGAAGAAAAATATCATGAAAAATTCATAATTACAAATTTATGGAAAGAATATGGAAATGTTGTGGAGTTTTTGGATAGTGGCAAATGTTGGGCAGAAGTTACTGATTCTGGATCGATGCAAGAAGAATTATTATACTTTCCTAAAGTTTGCTCTTTTACAATTCGATTAAATACTGATAGACCTGAAACTATATTTGATGCAAGGGGAAATTTGTTGATCCCCCCAATTAGCAGGCATTGGTTTAAAGATATTATATCAATGATTTATGAAAAAAGAGAAGATTATGGATTTAATTTCAATAATAAAAAAAAGATATATGGAAAGCCTGGTGAAGTGTCAAAGAAAATAGTGGAAATACTTAAAAAGGAATTCGAAAATGATGAAAACAATTTTTTTCCTTGGTTGCATCAGCGATTTAATTATTGGAATGAGGAAGATAAATTCGAATATTTATAGAATAATTTCCTAAGATTTACTAAAACTTATAAGGTAGGTAAATTTATCTTAGTTTTACTAATTTCAATAAAAAAATTATCTAATGAAGTGAAGAATTTTTCAAATATATAATAATTAGGTTACTTAATGTTGTAAAATAAATATTCGCTATTGCCTATACAGTATGCATATTATATTCACCAAATAATCTATATGGCAAAATTTGTTTTCATTAAAGAATCAAAATTGTAAATTTATTATGCCCTCCACCAATCAAACCCAATGAATTTAATGCTTTTTCCTTCTAGTTCTACAATAGCCAATATGAATTGCTTTTTTACTGTAGTTGCAAGTCTCCCTGCTAAAACTATATCAACACCGGATATTTTTTGAGACGGTTTTAGCACTTTTACCAAGAACGGTGCATGATCAATTCCCGGGCCGTGGATATATACCGCAAAATCGCAGCCAAATTTTATTCCCGGGGATACAACATAGCCTTTATCTCTAAGATTTTCAAAAACAATGTATTTTACTTCGAAATCAGTATATTGTCGTTTACAGATATTAGTTATCTCTTTTAAAGAAATTTGTTTACCATTGTTTTTGATGATATTTAATTTATTGTTTACAAATAGATAGTATCCCTCAATGAGATCAAGGACCAGTTGTGAATCGAAATCAAAACTTTTTGGTTTTGAAATACCTAATGGTTTACCGTAATATCCTTCACTAAATAAGTCTCTAGATTCAATAATATCATGGATGAAAATCCGATTTTCTATTAGTTGACCAGTATATTTAGTCATTAAATACCTAAATCTAAAATTGGAAATGAATTAGAACACTTATTGCTTTTGTCTATCCTTTCTTCTAATCCCATGAATGAATCCCCGAATAAAATTAAGCCTTTTGATGTTATGTTGTCTAATGCATTGATTACAATTTCTTGACATTTGGTATATTCATGATATTTTATTTTTTGTGCTAGATTTGCTAATTCCATTGGAATTTCTGATTTTATTGGTAAAAATTTTGACATATCATTTAATTTAGAAATTGCATTAACTATATGATCACAAAACTTTTAGTGCCTGATTTAAAGGAACTTTATATTCTTTTCTTGTTGTTTCTTTATTGTATTTACGAATATTATGTGGAAAGATTGCAAATTCTCCTGAACCATTCATAAATCTGTCAATATTATCTTTTAATGCTGCATTTGTTTTTCGTTTATCTGGAAATTCAAGTTCTTCACTATTCATCTATGCAATTTAAATTATATCATATTAATAATCCTTTTTTACAATGTTTTGCTTTTAGTGGAATGGTGAATTAGTAGCATATTTTTATTATTTAATGCTGTTTTAAATATTAAGAATTTAAAAAGTTCTCTTTTATTTCGATCAAATCCCTTAATACAGAACTTGCTGTTTCCATCCCGCCGGCTCCTCTCCCAATAATTGTTTGATCCCCTGAGTGTACTGATTTAAATGTGACTGCGTTTAATGTTCCATTAACACAAATGGGATCATCTGTTGATATGATGGATGGCTTTACATAAAGGTTTTTTTCGTCACACTTTGCAATAAGTTTTATGTTTTTTCTATTTTTAATTGCATCATTGATATCGTCGAGTTTGACATTTGATATTCCTTTTTTATCCACATCTTTCATAGATACTTTGTATCCCATTATCCAATTTGCCATTATCACTAGTTTAGCTGCAGCATCATCGCCGTCTATATCCAAGGATGATTCTGCTTCTGCGAAACCCTTTATCTTTGCATCATTGAATGCTTCATCAAAAGTAAAACCCTCTGTCATTTTGGTTAAAATATAATTTGTGGTACCATTTAGGATTCCACTGAAGGAAGTTATTTTGTCACCTTTTAAGCAATGTTTAGCAAATTCTAGTACAGGGGTTCCGCCACCAACTGTACCACTAAATCGTAACATCACATTGTTATAGTCGGATAATTCTATTAATGACGGAAAAGATAAAGCAAGCGGGCCTTTATTTACGGTAATCACATTTTTATGTGTTCTCAATGCAGAAATTATGTGGGATAGCCCAGGTTCTCCGGAAATTAGATTTGTGGGTGTAAGTTCTAAAAATACTTCTGCGTCAATGTTCTCAATATAGTTTTCAAAATGTAATTTTTCTCCAGAATATTTGGCAACAGTTCCATACTTTTTTTTAACTATTAATAATTTTTCAAGGTCAAGGCCAGTTTGAGAGTAGGCTACACCATTGCTATCTGCACAAGCCACAATCCTTGGTTTTATGCCATATTTTTTATACAAAGACTCGGAACTATCAATTAATAATTTAACAAAGCTTTGACCTACAACTCCCATGCCACAAATAATTAATCTCATTTAGTTTTCCTCCTTTTTTTTATAAATATTGTATATAATAAAATTTGTATTAACAAATATTTATCAACTGTTTTTTGCTAAACTCTAAAACAACTCATAACACATTAATTAATGAAAATAAAGTAATAGGTTAAAGAATGTTGTATCAGGCTGATGGATCAGGTGAAATAGATCATAGTTTCCCCTCTGATAATAAATTAAATAATCATTTTGATGTTATTATAATTGGATCAGGACCCGCAGGTTACACCGCTTCTATCTATACTTCTAGAGCTAAATTGAAGACGCTAATAATTACGGGTAGCTTGCCCGGTGGTCAATTGATGACTACAAGTGAAGTAGAAAATTATCCAGGATTTCCAAATGGAATATTTGGCCCGGAATTAATGATAAATATGAAAC
>JADDOQ010000037.1:9853-16999 GCA_016782315.1 Nitrososphaeraceae archaeon
AGGCCATGAACCAAATACCTCCATATTTAAAGGTCAAATAGATATGGATGACAAA
The DNA here is from genome assembly GCA_016782315.1 of Nitrososphaeraceae archaeon. Lineage (GTDB taxonomy): Archaea > Thermoproteota > Nitrososphaeria > Nitrososphaerales > Nitrososphaeraceae > Nitrosocosmicus. The sequence continues at coordinate 9,909 of JADDOQ010000037.1, forward strand.
GGATACGTTATAGTCAATAACTACACACAAACAAATGTTGAAGGTGTTTTTGCTTCTGGTGATGTACACGATCACAGGTATAGGCAGGCTATTACTGCTGCAGGATTTGGCTGTATGGCTGCATTAGATATCGAAAAATGGTTGGCCGAGAAAAAAAGCTAATTCTCCAATTATTTATCGTCTTAATACAGCAATTTATTAGTAGGCCAGAGACGGCAACATAATGCAATTGTTTAAGTATTTAATGTACTCCTGTTCAGTAAACAAGTTTTGCTGAAGATAAAGGCTCTTGAATTTCCTTCCATCGTCAGCAAAAATACCTACAAATACACCTTCATCCATGTCTTTTACATAATCCATCATTGATGCCATTACAGCGCCTGAGGAAGGTCCTACCAGTATATTCTCTTTTTCTCTGAGCTCTTTTACCATTTGAAATGATTTTTCATTGGTTGCAGTATACCAATCATCAATTACTTTTTCTCTTCGCAAAAAGAGTTCGGGTTTAGACGATTCTTCAAAATTCCTTAACCCCTGCAATAAATGGTTTTGTTGAGCCTGAATAGCTATTACTTTCACTTTGTTATCCTTTTCTTTTAGGTATGTTCCAATACCGGTGATTGTACCACCTGTTCCACATCCTGTAAAAAAATGGGTTACTTTTCCTTGAGTTTGCTCCCAAATTTCTGGACCTGTACTTTGATAATGGGAAAGAAAATTTGAGTCGTTTTCATATTGGTTAGGCATATAATAAATATCCGGACGAGGTTTTGATATTGCATACGCTAGTGCAATGCTTTGATCCGTTCCTGCTCCAACTCTTGGACACAAGTCGTCACTAGTTTCATGCAATGTTGCTCCTAATTTCCTTAAGATGTTTTTTGTTTCCTCACTTACTTTTTCTGGAATGACTATTTCTACCTTGTAGCCCAAGTTTGAGGCTATTCCAGTTAACGCAATTCCAGTATTCCCTGAGGTGGGTTCAATGATTATACTTTTATCTCTTTTTAATAATTTTTTATCTTCTGCGTTTTTAATCATCCAATAGGATGCTCTATCTTTTACGGAACCAAAAGGATTATACCATTCCAATTTCGCAAATATTTTTATTTTATCGGATGAAAAACTTTTAAGTTCTATTAAGGGCGTATTACCAATCCTATCGAGTATTTTATTTTTATTGGACTCTGCAAAAGTTGTTGTGGTCATTTTGTTCATTTTGCCTTTTTAATTGTAAATTCTAAATCTGTGTTATTTTTATTTAGTGAGATTAGCTCATGTCCATTACGATTAACCCACCTTGAAATATCTTCCTCTGAATCTGGATCGTCTGATACAATTCGGAGAGTTTCGCCTTTTATCATTTTTTCTATTTCAATTTTTGTTCTAAATACTGGCTCAGGACAATATAGTCCTCTTACGTCAATTGTTTTCATGCTGGATTTGCTATTATCATTAGAACCAGAAGACATCATATAATAAAAGACCTCTTTTATTAATTAAATGTTTATGTGGGTTTTCACTTTACTTTCTTAATGAAGATTATACTAATACCTGTCCTGAAATTTAGGTTGAAAACTGTATCTTAATCACAAAATAAAGCGGTTATTACCTTTATGACAAATTCTTACTCAGAAAATTTCATTAATTTAATTATAATTATCGGTATCTGCACAAAATGGCCTACCAATTCGTAATTATAAATTATTTTTATATGTATTGCATTTTATTGTTATCACTGTATTGCCATCAACATCATGTTTTTTTATTTCATTTCTTCCACATCAATATAAATGACCTATTGAAAGTTTTTTTGCTTCAATAACTTAATATTATGTAAATTAATGGAGAAAAGTTTGTCCTATGCTTGTAATATTTGATGTAGAAGGAGTTTTATTGAATGCTGAATATCTTCCGGTATTAGCCAAGTTAATGGGACCTGAAAAAGAAAAAGAGATATGGGATATCACTAATAAAGGAATTCGCGGCGAAATTGATTGGGAAGAAGGACTTAAGCAACGGGTCCATGCTTTGCAAGGCATAGAGTATAATGATGCGTATGAAATAGCTCAAAATCTTGAGATTATGCCTGGAGCAAAGCAACTTTGCTCATTTTTAAAAAAATCCGGGTGGAAACTGGTTGCGGTATCTGGTGGATTCACAATAATTACTGACAGATTAGTTAAAGAGTTGGAATTAGATAAAATCTATTCAAACAAGCTCATTTTCAACAATAACAAGCTGGAGGGTGTCGATATTACCGTTACTTCTGATAAATCCCTATCCGTAAAATCCTTTATTGATGAGAATGGCTTTACCAAAGATGAGGTTGTTGTTGTTGTAGATGGAGCAAATGATTTGAAACTTTTCAATCTGTCTTCTTTTACTGTTGGATTCTGTCCTGTTGACATAGTGAGAAAAAAAGCTAGTTTTGTTATCGATAATAAAAACTTGGCAGAGTTGATTCCTATCTTTATAGACAGATTCGAAAATAAATTAAAACAAATAAACTATGAAGGTGGGTGTTGATTCTTTATCAATAACAATCATTCCAGTAAAAATAAATAAAAATGTTGAAAAAAATGACAATGTTGCTAGCCTGATTCTTGAATCTGTGAATACGGATAGTTTACAAATTAAAGATGATGATATTATTGTAATTGCTCAAAAAATAATTTCTAAATCTGAAGGCCGAATATGCTATTTGGATAATATTGTCCCGTCAAAGGAGGCGTTAGGTATATCTGCAATTCACGAAAAAGATCCGCGTCTAATAGAATTAATTCTCAGGGAATCGATAGATATAGTCAAAGTGACAAATAAAAATTTAATAGTAGAGACAAAACATGGTTTTATTTGTGCAAATGCTGGAATAGATCAGAGCAATGTTTCTGTTGACTCTGATGCTGTTTTACTATTACCAGAAGACCCAGATGAATCCGCAAGAAAAATCAAAAATTATATTCACCATGAGCTTAAAAAAAATGTTTCAGTAATAATTTCTGATACCTTTGGTCGTCCATTTAGAAAAGGTCAAACCAATGTTGCCATTGGTGTTGCTGGAATTTGCCCAATAAAAAGCTATATTGGGATGACTGATACATTTGGTAAAGTTTTAAAGGTAACCGAAATAGCAATTGTAGATGAATTAGCATCTTCTGCAGAACTAGTAATGGGAAAAACCCTGGAAGTTCCAGCTGCCATTATTAGAGGATATGGACACCAGCCATTAGATTTAGGTGATGCAGGCGTTTCAATAAAATCTATTTTTAGGGAAAAATCTCAGGATTTGTTTCGAAGTTAAAATGGTGTTTGTCTCAATATTGCAAAATAATTTATCTCCTTGGTGTCTTTATTTGTGTGGATGGATATTGTTGATAACATACTTTTAGGAGATAAAAGATCTATTGCTCGTTCTATTTCCATAATAGATGATAATGACCCTAAATCTTATGAGATTTTAAAAAAAATATACAACAAAACAGGCAGTGCTATTACAATTGGATTTACTGGTCCAGGTGGTGCGGGCAAAAGTACCTTAATTGGAAAACTAATCCCCTATTTTAAAAGCATGGGATACAAGATCGCCATATTGGCAGTAGATCCTACTAGTCCTATTACGGGGGGTGCAATCCTAGGGGACAGGGTTAGGATGCAATCAACTATGGATGACGAAGAAGTATTCATGAGAAGCTTTGGCTCCAGAGGAACAATGGGTGGTATCTCAAAATCATTAAGGAACGCGATTAGGATTCTTGATGCCGCTGGATTTACCCTTATATTGGTTGAAAGCGTAGGGGCCGGTCAATTAGAGGTTGAGATTTCAAAAGTTGTTAATTTAACAACGGTTGTCTTTAATCCAAATACTGGCGATTCTGTTCAGGCAGTAAAAGCAGGGCTAACTGAAATAGGCGACATATACATAGTTAACAAATCCGATATGGAAGGATCTGGCACTTTATATTTATCTTTGTTGGATTTAATTGGAGAAACTCCTAGAAAGCCATTGATTGTAAAAACTTCAACCAAAACAGGTGAAGGATTACAGGAACTATGCTTGAACATTAATAGTATGATAAAAAATGATGAGTGGGTTTTAAAACAAAAACAAAAACAAAAACAAATTCTTCGAGATGAGTTGAAGGAAATGGTTTTAGAAAAAGGTAAACAAAAAACATTGGAGCTTTTCAAGAGCAGGAGTCAAGAAATTAACGGTTTACTTGATTCAATGCTAAATAAAATTAAAGATCCTTACACGGTGGCTGAAGAATTATCTTTATTAATATTTTCAAATAAATAGGTAGTAGAGTATGAACGAGAATACCCCTAAAACCGACTCTGGTATCCCTGTAAAACAATTCTTTGTAAAAGACGATTTGAAAAATGAAAACGAATCCCATCCTGGTACTTATCCCTTTTTGAGAGGAATTTATCCTACTATGTATAGGGAACGCCTATGGACTATGCGGCAATACAGTGGTTTTGGTAGCGCGGAAGAAACCAACAAAAGATTTAAATTTTTGCTAGATCACGGACAGACCGGTTTATCATTGGCGTTTGATTTGCCAACTCAAACCGGCAGGGACTCTGATAACCCACAATCTGAAGGTGAAGTCGGTAGAACGGGAGTTCCAATAAGTTCTATTAATGACATGCTAACTTGTTTTAAAGATATTCCTTTAGATAAAGTAAGCACTTCAATGACTATAAATGCAACTGCATCTATACTACTTTCTTTATATATTTCTGCAGCCGAATCCCAAGGTGTTTCCCCTTCCCAATTAAGGGGCACTACTCAGAATGACATCTTAAAAGAATACATTGCACGAAATACGTATATCTATCCACCCAGGCCATCTTTGAGATTAATTGGCGATATGATACAACACTGTTCAGTTCATGTACCCCAATGGTATCCAATCAGTATCTCTGGATACCACATTCGGGAAGCCGGATCTAATGCAATTCAGGAACTTGCGTTTACTTTTGCAAACGCTATAGAATATATCAACACGTGCATCAACAAGGGTCTAAAAATCGATGACTTTGCTCCCAGACTTTCGTTTTTTTTCTGCTGTACAATGGAATTTTTTGAAGAAATTGCTAAGTTCAGGGCGGCAAGGGTCATCTATTCAAAAATTCTAAAAGAAAAATTCAATACTCAGGATCCAAAATCACTTCATTTGAGATTTCATGTTCAAACAAGTGGTGAATCTTTAACAGCCCAGCAAGTTGACAACAATGTTGTCAGAGTTACCACAGAGGCTTTAGCTGCTGTTTTAGGTGGCTGCCAATCATTGCATACAAATTCACGAGATGAAGCGTTAGCATTGCCAACTGAGGAATCAGTTAAAATTGCCCTTAGAACTCAACAAATAATTGCATCAGAGACTGGTGTTACAAAAACCGTTGATCCTCTAGCTGGATCTTATTATATTGAGTATTTGACTGAACAAATTATCGAAAAAGTAAATCTGTACCTAGATAAAATCGAAAAAATGGGGGGATCCTTAGCAGCGATTGAAAACAACTTTTTCCAAGAGGAAATAAGGAAAAATGCATATGAGTTAAAAAAAGAAATTGATGAAGACAAAAGAGTTATTGTTGGAGTAAACAAGTTTAAAGACCACAAGGATATAGAACCAAAACTAAATGTTATTGATCACCTTCTTGAAAAAAAACAAATTGACGCACTAAAAGAATTTAAAATTTCTAGAGATAACATAAAAGTACAGCACTCTATTTCTGATCTTGTTTCCTCTGCAGAAAAGCCGGATGTCAATTTGATGCCGTATATTATCTCTGCTGTAAAAAACAAAGTAACACTTGGTGAAATAAGTGATGGATTTAAAGAAATATTCGGTTCTTATTCACCCAAAATCTCCTTTTAACTTCAACAATAACTTTTTATCCACTTTCAAAAAGTTTTATTGCATTGAGGTTATTGCCCAATATGGCGTTCAAAATCTTTCCACCAGCTTCTGACTTTTTGTCAATCTTAAGTCTTGCTTTTTTTCCAATCAGATTGCTTAAGATTATTTCATCATCTAAAACTAAATTTATCTTTTTCCCAATCAAGTTATCGTCCACTATAAAATAAATGTGTGGGCCTGATTCAGTAACACTAAACTGCATCTCATCACCAATCGCTGGGTTTTTGGCTTCTACATCTATGCTTATTCCCAGCTTTTTCTCAATTTCTGAAATTGTGCTACCACCTTTACCGATTATTTTGGGGATTACTTCCTTATTCACTGAAATCTTGACTCTATCGTTTGAAACAATCTTGATTTCAGCTTGGGAATCAAACCTGTTTACTATTTCTTTTATTTTCGCTTCTGCTAACTTGTTAATTTTGTTGTTAGTACTTCCTGTTTTTTTATCTATGTTTTCTAAAGGAATTATGACATTCTCTTCCCCATAGGAATATATTTCATATTCTGTTTCCTTGGAAAAAAAATCTTTAATTTCCACTATGGGCCTTGCCAAATCCTGTTCGGTCATTCCGGATGGTACTTTTACGGTAAGGTCCAATTCATAGATTTTTTTGATTTTCCCCTCTAAAATAAAAATGACTGTATCTATTATGTGGGGGATCATCCCCAACTCAATTTTACCGATAAACCTTTGGATTGCGTCTAATGCTTTACTGGCATGAATTACACCTATCATGCCTATTCCCGTCAATCTTAAATCTGCAAATAACTCAAAATCTTTAATCTTTCTCACCTCGTCAAAAATAGTGAAATCTGGCCTAACTAATAGGAGTAGATCTGAAACTCTTTCATAACCGTTCTTAAATGAGCCATATTGCACTACGCTATCTGGAACCTGCAAATCCCTAGGGGACTCCAATGTTTTTACCAATTTGTTTTTTAGAACATAGTGTTCAGCAATACTACTGGCAAATGTACTTTTTCCAGACCCTGGTGGACCAGCTATTAGAATTCCTTCTGCCTCGTTAGATAGCCTGTTTATTAAATCATCACTAATATCATAATCACTTAATGATAGTTTTCTTATTGGTCTTACTGCTGTGATCTCTATTTTGTTTGATATCGGTTGTTGAGTAATCACAATTCTGAGGTTCT
>JADDOQ010000291.1 GCA_016782315.1 Nitrososphaeraceae archaeon
ATACTCCAATAATCATATAGAATATTTAAGAGGATCTATGATAATTAATACCTTTAAATTAAATACCATGCTAGAAAAGATAAAAGATCTGGCAAATAAGGAAAATGCCGAATTAATTTACAAATTCTAATGAGTTTATGAATTTAATTCACCCAGTGAACCATATTATCAATAACATTAAATCTGTCGTAAATTCGAAGGTTTTTTTAACCTAATATGGCTTTAAAAGAACCGGTTAAAGCCTTCCAATTCATCTTTCACCTTTTCTACTGTTTTTTCAGACCCTTTGCATACTACATTTTCTACTGAATTAACATTTGTGCATTTCTAGTTACTATGTTACTACTGCCTGGGCCACGCCAAACTTCTATTGTACCTTCACCTCCAGCATTTATCTTATCAATAGCTACTGTACCGTCTTCATTCTTGTATCCCAATATATGTGGTTGGCCGTCGAGGGTAAAGGGTTTGATAGTTGTTCAGCCTGCACTCCAAGAATAAGAATTTTGAAAACTTTGTGATATTATAATAATATTTAGAAGTATTGTACATAATAAAAGTAATTCCAACATTTTTGTTCTTTTTCATTCGTGATATAAAACTATATATAATAAAATAAAATTGTAGATCTAATTTTATTAGATTGCCCCTAATTTTTCTTATAATGTGAGCATTCAAAATTATAATAGGATATCTATTTCTTAATGCTAACCCGTAAAACAAATGGTATTTGCAATTATTTTTTTTATACTAATTCTTGGTTAACAATGGTAAGAGGAACTTGTCCACGCGAGACTCTCTCTATGTTTATTGATATTATTTTTGTTATCGACTCAATTGCTTCTGCAGTCCATCCGGCAATATGTGGAGTTAGAATAAAATTATCCAGCTTTAATATCTTGTCATTAGGGTCGGCAGTTTCATGCCAGTATACATCAAATGCAGCCCCTGCTATTTCTTTATTGGTCAAGGTCAAATAAAGCGCTTCTTCGTTTACTATGTGGGCCCTTGCTACGTTTATCAAATATGCTGATGTCTTCATCAATTTCAGCTCATTTGGGCCAATCATGTTCTGTGTTTCATTATTTAGAGGGGTGTGGATGGAAACTATGTCTGCTTTATCTAATATTTCTTGAAGTTTATCTGTACCATTTATGCTATCAACAAAGTATTTTTTGTTACTCCCTTCTGTTTTTGTAAAAGGGTTCTTTGTTATTGCATCTACTCGCATGCCAAATGCTTTAGCTCTTTTTGCCACTTCTATTCCCGTGACACCTAAGCCAATAATTGCTAGAGTTTTTCCGTGCAACTCTACAGTGGGATTATACTTTATATTTGTAGTTGATATGCTTGAAAG
>JADDOQ010000158.1 GCA_016782315.1 Nitrososphaeraceae archaeon
CCATAAATCGCGCATAAGCCAACTGTTCTCATCTATTAACTCTCCCGAGTTTTCACGGTATTTCATCCAGTCATTTAATGAGATATATGCTTCTTTTGATATAAATGCAAAATACTCTTCATCCTCTCCGGCATAAACAATAATCTTTGCTGCAACTATGTCATCATCTTCTTTACCTAGTATTGGCCTTATATGCCCCCATTTAAGATAATCCCACGCACCAAGACGTATTCCTGATGAGGCCATAGTATACACTATGGCTTTAATTCGTCTATCAGGATATTCCAATAACTTTTGTATTTCTTCAATAGTAGGAATTCGGTCATCTGCATAATTCTTTCCTCTTGGAAGTCCTCTTCTTATCTTATTCCATGTTATTGGAATGTCGGCCATTTCACAAAACAGCTTTATGCTTTTCAAATAATTTTGAATGGTGGAACCGGTAATCTCTTTACGGTTAACTCTCTCCAAATGAAACTGCATAAATTTTAAAACTTGATTGAAAGCCCATTGATTTCCTTCTGTTTTTACCTTTTCGTTAAAGGTATTACTTTTTTCTTCGGTTGTTCGGCCATCTAATCCTATAAAATTAAAGAATTTTTCCAATCTTGTTGTATACTTTTCTCTGGTTACTGGCGACTTTAGCGCAAACAAATACAGTGACCAGACATTGAGTTCCAATTTGTTGTCTTGTTCTACCACTTTTTCTATACACCTTATTATTCGTAGAACCCAGATAAAAGAACCGTTATAGGGATGGGCCCAAGGGGGTTTGAACCCCTGGCCTACCGGTTATGAGCCGGTCGCTCTACCAAGCTAAGCTATGGGCCCGTCATTTTACTTTATCGAATCAATGAGTGTATAAAGGTTTTGATTAATATATTTAGGAAAGAAATTAGCAGGTAACAGAGGGTTTATCCACATACTTGCTTTTTACCGAATCAAGAATTTTATTTTGAGACTTTAGAGACAGTATTGCAGCATTTAGCATTTTTTCCTTTTTGTCATTGGACGATTCATTGATGATGTTTTCCCATATTTTAGAATGATAAATATCTATTTCTTTATGGATGTTAAAATACTCCCGGGAATCCTCATCAGTAATACCATAAAACTTTGAAAGACCATCCAGTTTGGTTTCGCTTATTTTTGGTAATTCTTTTTCAAAAGCATATAGCGCAGAAACAGCTTCTTCAAAAGACGATTCAGATATTGCTATCAGATCGTTGATAGATTGTTTTGTCAAATCATCACCGTTATAATTCATTAATTCATTTCTATCGACATTTAAAGAGGATGAAAAATTAACCCAAGGCTCTATGTGTTCACACTCATCCTTCAAGGTGTTTTGAATTAAATTATCATATTTTTTCATTTTATTGTTCTTTAAAACATTTTCTACAAGAGTAGGTACAATTTTCACTAATTGAAAGTACTCTCTGGAATAACCTGCTAAATGGTCCAAAGTTAATTTACCTTCTTGCCATAATCTATAAAAATCATGTTTAAGTAAGCTTTGTTTTTCTATTTCTAAATTTATTTGATCAATCAAATTAAGCATTACTCTGTAAAGTCCCTTTCTAATAAAAAAACATTTTGAAAAATGCAGTGTAAAAAAAATAAGAAAGGATTTTATAATATCCTTAAAATACACAGATTGAAGCTCCGGTGGTGTAGAAGCGCCAACAATAGCTGCACAGTCCGGTCAAGCATTTCGCCCTTTCAAGGCGACGATCCCGGGTTCAAATCCCGGCCGGAGCATCGCCATATCTAGATTTTCAGATAAAGATTCTAAAACTGTTAAGAATTTATCAGAAAGCGGACAAACAGTTGAAATTACTGCATCACCCGTGAAAATTACTGAATCAACTAAAATAGTCTTGATTCAATAAATGTGCAGGACCTGGAAAAACCATATCCAGACGTTAAAGCGCATGCCATGAAGGCTGTGGCGTCCTTGTCAAAGTTCTTAGGTCGATATGATCAATGGCTTGGCATCATCAAAAGACACCATTGAAGTGGGCCCTCTGCTTCAAACAGCTCAATGAAAGTCTTCAAGTCCATTTTTGATATTGAGAGCTAAGGTAAAGGCATTGATTTAATTACAAGGTGGATTAGTGATGCATTAGCTGTTTTGCCCAGCAGTACAAGAATGTTTTGCTGTTTAACACGTTAACTGGACTAGGTTCAAAAAGGCCCAAAAGGCGCTCCATCTTATAAAAGCCAATGAAGTTCAGTATGTGGATAAATAGAGGATGACGCTAAAGCACCATCAATTCCCAAGTCTGTTCACAAGGCAGACAAATAAAGCATACATCAGTATAGTAAATGAAGACGTTTTGGAAACAGCAAAGGATACTCTTAATACGTAATATTACTACAACTCTCTTCGCAAAAGAATGCCCATAGCCAATAACATCGGCATGAAGATGTACTACTGTCGCAAGGTCTTTGCGAACTACCTGATGTTCAGCGGCATTGAGCCAGAGATTATAGACTTGCTACAAGGCAGGATTTCAAGATCTGTGTTTGTGAACCACTACTACAGACCCAACATCAATGAAATTGTAACTAACAGGATAAGGCCATTGCTTGATTCATTGTTAAGGGAATTGTCCTAGATACATTCTCAACATATCAACCCATTTTTATATAACGCCTTTTTGATTTAGGCATATGTGTAGATATTCCAATAATACTGAAACTCCAAAAGATAAAACCTTTCAAAAGATAATGGAACAACTTGATGGCTTTATGGAACACCTGCCATCAGAGGAAGACAAACATCTTTTCTCAAAGATGGTTTCTGGGTGCTACGACAAACATTATGAAGCCATAAAGTCAATGGAAGGGCATGATCCGGGCCTGATTACGCCTTTGATTATGGCTTTGATTGTAGATCAACAATCGATGGTTGATCGATTACAAGTCAACAACTGTTGAAAAAGGGATAACGCTTCTATAGATGCATAATGATGTCATTGTCTTAAAAACTCAATGGAACATTAGAACATGATATATAATATATCGTATATATTAAATTCTGGCAAGGACAACATTAAAGTACATTCCAAAGAATTTTTTATTTTATTTCGTGGTATATAGTATTGGATGTTCCAATGTTCTAAATGTTCTATAAGACAGTTTTAGTTAGGGGACGTGGCCGTTATTCTCTTCTTTTTGAATATATCTGATTATAGTGTATTTAGATTTACTAAAATGGAAACAACTAAAATAATCACACACCGCATTTGTTCCGGGCTGCCTAAATTTAATAATCTATGTGAAAGATTGGAGTTATACTACAAAATTTCATAATAATAGTATACAAAATAATTCTATTAGAATATTTGTATTTATGCTAACTTCACTTTATATAAAATATTATATAGTAACATAATAATGAAAAATACTTACAAATTATTTTCTGCAAGTTTGTTTGCACTAATGGTGATAGAAACAATTACTAGTGGTGCTTTTAGCTCAGCATATGCCGGCGAGGATAATCACGATAACAATGATGGAGATAAGGTAAAGGTGGTCTGTAACGATGTTGGAATTGCTCTTGCAACGCTAAGTTTGGCTTATGGAAACTTGGATGAAGAAGGGATAGAAAACCTTGAAGAGTCGCTCCAAGAAGGCGAAATATCAAGGGATGTAGATGCGTTAAGAGATAATTTGCAAAACGTGTTAGAGACAGTGGAAGATAAATGCGAAGATGTTGACTTTATAGGCTTTGTTGACTTTGAATCTGAAGATTTTGTAGCAGAATAAATTTCTACCAAAAACACATCTTCTTTTTTATTAATTTATACATAAGTTTAGGATTCAAACTATCGTTTCTTTATCAAAGTTAACGGAATTATTACAAATAATATGTTAACTCCATGATGGTATTTTAATGCTAAATACAGATTATATTGAGAAGGTTAAATCATTTTACACTTGTTTCCCTTGTACAATATGGCTCTTATTTTCAATTCAGAGATTCAGTACCTACAGGGCCAAAAGCAGGTTTCAAGGTCATAGGAGTACAAGTCAAAGTCCGTTATCAAGAAGAAGGTGACCAACCTTATGGACAAGGAGATTCCTTTGCTGCATCCTTGTTCCCAAACCCAGACATTACTGGTTTTGGTATTGAGGCGAGCCCCTTCAAGGCGACGATCTAGGGTTCAAATCCCGACCGGAGCATCGCTACATAACTGGATATTTTAAGAAAGATCCTAAAAAGGTAAAGAAAATTATCAGTAAGGAAACAAATACTTGAAAATAAATTAAAAAAAAATAATAATTACTGATGGATGCGTATTGTGAATATGCATGTGGGATTATTAGGTGCAGCTGGTCCGCCATTGCCAAGAGCAGGTGCAGGAGTGCATTGTACTTGGTTGTCTACCGCAAGTCTTAATGTTTCATTTTCCCTATCTGCATTCAATAACGATATTGCTTGCCCCAACTGTGAAGAAACCAGGGACTTTATTGTGGCAGAGCGAGATACACTTTGATTGGTATTGTCTATTTCATCGATTATCAGAGCACTTTCCCTTAACGTCTGATTGCCATTTACTGGAGCCAAGGCCTCAATATCGCTAATATCACTTACTATTATCCTTTTTATCAATGGTAAATTGGAAGTCAACATTGAAGCATTTCCCTCTATTATGCGGGATATTGTAAACGATGCAGT
>JADDOQ010000159.1:0-2733 GCA_016782315.1 Nitrososphaeraceae archaeon
TTGCAGCCTGCTCAGGGGTGGATGAAACTGCATTGCCACCATTATAAGAGACAGTCGTATTCTTAGATTGATCTTCTTCTGCTGGATCATGTACATTTAATAATGTTTTAACTTTTTGAGTAAGATTACTAGTGTGAGATTCTTCCTCTACCATTTTAATGGCCTTGACCGCCAAACCTAAGCCATCAACATCTCTTCCAGTAACAACCACAATACCATTCTGACCTATTATTACTCTAGTTTGTGTTGCTTGTTCTATAGTTTGAATCATAGAACCACGCTTTCCAATCAGTCGTGGAACACGAGTTGGAGAAATTTTTATAAATTCGCCATAAGGAATTTTTCCCAGATCTTTATCCTGAACTGTCAGCATTGGATCTCTTGTTCGATCGAAAGAGACAATTCTGGCAATAATCAAGTCCCCAATACTCAATTGCCTTCCCATATCATCTCTTGCAGGTGAAAAATCTCTCCCAAATACATCTTGGGCCGGAAGATGAGCAAAAAAACATGAATTAATATCCACATCCCAAGACAAAGAAGAACGATCAATAACTTTTCCTATTACCAAGTCATTTACTCGTGGAATATACACTCCCGATAAAGGTATGACTTTTACACCATCTTTGCCTGCCTCAGCAATTCCAACTCTTGTAGAAATCAAATAATTACCACTTCTGACAACATTCATCAAAGGTTTATAGTCACCTTCTACAATTTTATCCCCGGGTATAACATATCTTTTCTTAATTTCTTGCATATTAAAAATTTACAACCTCCAATAACTTAAGATATCCATAATGTAATGATTTCATATTTATATATCCAATTATCTAAAAATTGTTCTATAATATAATCTGTAAGTCCATTACTCTCTAACTTGGGCTGAACCTTTTGTTAATGAGCCTATACGATCAAGAAAAGTTCCCTTCATACCAGCATTTATTTCTATTCTTACTTTTAATGATCCATCAGAAAGCCATTCCTCAGAATTCAAATATCCAGACGATTTAATAAAACTGTAACTATTTGATGAATACGACTTTGGAATGGTAATGGTTAATTGCACTGTTTCAGACGCTAGTGGAAGAATTTTTCTAAGAGAGTCAACAACTGATTTTACTTGGTCCTCTGGCTTTTTAAAAGGATCGATAGTGACTCTAATATCTTCTAGAGCGTTCTCAATTCTTTGAATTGGATGTGGCAGCTTAGTTTTTGGATCTACAAAGTTTTTATTTATGTACTGAATTATTTGTTTTCTCTTCTCTTCAACCATTTTTCTCCTTTGGTCGGTAGTCAGATTTAATTCACCTTTAGATAAAATTTGCTTTATAATCTCATTGGAATTGGTTGTCTTAAAATGTTTATTTAGTTTATCCGCACTTACTCTTGAGCCTTTATTAGCATCAGAATAAATCTCATCCGAAATCAAAATTGAGGAAAGATCATTTCTTTTGCCTAATTTATATTCGAGCGCAAGATCAGGTTTTACCAATATTTCAAATTTATCGCTACCTACAATTAATTTAACAGTAGTAACCTTGGAATCAGCCATATAATATTAAAAAATTATTTGTTATATATTAATATAATAATAATTGCATTTAATCCATTACATTTTAATATGTAAAAGACTAAAATCTTTTGATTTGATCTCAATAGATTTAAAGGTTATTGAGAAACAAGACGAAAAGATAACCATTAAATTTAACAATGTTCCGCGGCAATATATAAACGCATTAAGACGATTATCAATAAGTGAAGTACCTACTTTTGCTATTGATGATGTCGTTATTTTAGAAAACTCATCAGTTATGCATGATGAAGCTGTTGCACACAGATTGGGGCTTATTCCATTAAGAACAGACCTAAAAAAATTTTCCTTGCCTAATGAATGTAACTGCAACAGTACACTGGGATGTACAAACTGTAGGGTATTATTACAACTTGATGCAGAGGCTACAGATAAAACTAAAACTATTACCACAGCTGAACTAATATCAGAGGATGATTTTGTAAAACCAGTTAGTCAAGATATTCCCATAATAACGTTAGCCCCCAGCCAAAAAATAAAATTTGAAGCATACGCAAGGTTAGGCTTAGGCAAAGATCATGCAAAATGGCAGCCAGCTACGATATCCGTAGTGAAATACGGTGAAAATGAAAATGAAATATATCTGACTATTGAATCTAACGGAGCACTAACTGCCGAAGAGATAATAATAGCTGCGGCAGAAAAACTCAATGCTAGCATCAAAAATTTTGGTGAAACCATAAGTTCTGTTAATAGAACTCTAACCAATGTCTAGGTAAATTTATTTGGTACTGTATACAATTTTAAGTAGAACAGCAGATAATGTTTAACGATACTTTAATAGATAATACGATATGGACGCTACGTAAAGCATTCAAAAATAACAAGGCGCAAATCTGGAAAGCCTTAGAAAAAGAATTCTCAAAATCCCGATCAAATAGAAGACGGGTTAATATTCAAAAATTAAATAAAGTTACAAATAATGGAGACATAGTAATTGTCCCAGGTAAAATTTTAGGGAATGGAACTTTGGGGCACAAATTAACAGTCTATGCATATTCATTTTCAGAAACGGCGTTAAATAAATTAAATTCATCAGGTAATGAAGTAATCTCATTACAATCATTGATAAGTAAATATCCAGACGGTAAAGGTGTAAAAATAATTGGGTAATAAAGAACAAGAGGAGCAGCAGCAGC
>JADDOQ010000159.1:2908-4720 GCA_016782315.1 Nitrososphaeraceae archaeon
AGCAGCAGCAGCAGCAGCAGCAGCAGACAAAACCTCAGCAAAATAAATTTATAGTGGTTGATGGTACAAATTGCATCTCTGGAAGACTATGTTCCAAAGTTTCAAAGTTATTGCTCCAAGGAAACAGGGTTTCGGTAGTTAATTCAGAAAAGGTTATGGTATCTGGTAACAAATACGAAGTTATTGAAAGCTACAAAGACAAGTTGGAAGTGTCATCAGTAACCAATCCCATTCACGGGCCATTTCACCCTAGGAGGCCAGATACAATAATAACAAAGATGATCAGGGGAATGGTTCCTAAAAGAAAACCTAGTGGTATGCAAGCCTTTAAAAGATTAAGAGTTTATATAGGGGTCCCAGATGAACTGAAAAATTCAACGATGAAGACATTTGATGATGCAAAAATCACCAAACAACAATCATTTTATATATCAATGGGTGATGTAGCAAAACAGATAGGTTGGAAAGGAGTGGTATAATAACATGAACAGTAGTGCGAACAAAATTGATCTTTACCCAGGACAAAGGAAAACATGTAGGGCCGTAGCTACAATAGTTAAAGGCAACGGCAAAATAAGAGTAAACAACATACCAGCAGAGGTAATTGAGCCTGAAATTGCAAAAGAGTTAATTTTAACTCCTGCACATTTGATCGGCGATTTAAGAGACAGAGTGGACGTCAGTGTGCGTGTAAATGGAGGAGGATTCATGGGCCAAGCATTTGCTAGTGCAGTAGCTATATCTCGTGCGTTTACAGGAGAAACAAAGGGGTCCAAAGAACCAAAAGAACACCCATTTACAAAAAGTGTAAGAGAAGAAATAAAAAGTAAAATTATAGAATTTGACAGGCATTTGTTAGCAGGAGATCCAAGGCAAACTGAATCAAAGAAATTCGGCGGTCCAGGTGCAAGAAGAAGAAAACAGAAATCTTATCGTTAATTTTTTACTTTTTATTTTATAGTTAATCTGAAATTCAAATGTCGCATAATGGCATAGATATAGATCAATACATACTGTTGATTCTTTATCCAAGTATTGCATTTTTTATAATAGGGTTTATTACAAAAAAAAAGAATATTAAAAAATCAATAACATATATTATACAATCCATAATATGCTTCATCTTTTCCAGTACGTATTACATTTTTGTACCGCATGGAGGAGCACAAGGACTTTCGTTGATACTAGGATTATTCGGAATTTTACTTTTAATACTGGTCAGAAAAGAAAAAATTAAACCAGAAGAAGAAAAAGATGAAAACAAACAGAGGAATAGCAGTAGTAGTAGTAGTAATAGTGGATGAAATGAAATTTAGTTTCTCAAACTAATGTTTTTCGCCAAAATCAAGGATATGCAACTAACATCCAAATTCAAAATCAAAGAATTAAAAAACATAATTAAATTTTTTAATGATAACAATGTGGGAAGAATATCCACAATAGACAGGGATGGATTCCCACAAGTAATCCCGATGAATTTTGTTTTCACAAATAACTTTACAAATAACAATGATAAAACTTTAGACTTTCAAAAAGGTAAAAATAAAGAAATGGGGGAAAAAGATATTAAAATTTTCAATAGCAGCTTTCACCATGTGATTTATATGCATTCTCATAGTAGAGGTGAAAAAATAGACAATCTAAAAAGAAATCCAAAGGTGGGTTTTGAGGTCGACAAAGAAATTTGTTTTTTACCATCGTATTACTTTCATCCGACTGATGCATCATTTGCAGATACACTATACATTAGCATAGTAGTGAAGGGAAAAGCGTCTATTGTAACAGACAACAATGAAAAAGCATTTGCAATGA
>JADDOQ010000160.1 GCA_016782315.1 Nitrososphaeraceae archaeon
AAACAATTAAAATATTTAAACTTTTAAAATAATTATAACCTTAATGCCTTTTTTTATTATGTGATTTTGCAAAATAGTAGAGTGTATTGTATAAAGCTTTCAAAAACAATCAAAATAAATATTCGCAATTAATTCAAACTTAAATTTAAATCGTTTTACTGCTTTTTATATTGTTATTTCTTTATAACTAAATGAATGATCCCTATAAACAAACCTTGGTTAGGCGTTGAAGAAAAACAAGAACTGTTAGATATACTCGAAGAAAATATATTAACTTCTCCTGCTAATAATGGGGGAAAAAGAGTCCAAGAATTTGAAAGTAGTTTACGAGAGTATATTAATGTAAAACATGTAATTGCAGTTAATTCTGGTACTTCTGCGCTCCATGCTTCTTTATTATCTATTGGTGTAAGACCCGGAGATGAAGTTATACTGCCTTCTTTTACTTTTGTAGCCACTGCAAATTCTGTAATTGCAGCTGGTGCCAAACCAGTTTTTGCTGATATTAACCAACAAGATTATACTATTGATATTCTTGATATGAAAAAAAAGATTAATAAAAGTACTAAGGCCATTATTCCCGTTCATCTTTATGGCCATCCTTCCAATATGAACGAAATTAATTCTATTGCGAGGGAACAATCAATATGTGTAATAGAAGATGCCTGCCAGTCATTAGGGTCCACTTATTTCCAAAGGCAAACAGGGACTTTGGGTGATATAGGTTGTTTTAGTTTTTATGCAAGTAAAGTAATTACTACAGGCGAAGGAGGAGCTATTGTTACAGATAATGATGATGTTGCTGAAAAACTAAAAATGATTAGGAATCATGGAATGGTCCATGGATATGATACTGCATTATTTGGCCTGAATTTAAGATTGCCTGAATTGAGTGCTGGTGTTGGAAAAATTCAAATGAAAAAATTAGCTCAAATGTTAAAAATAAGAAGAAACAATGCAGATATTTTATCAGAGGGATTAAAAAAATTTGAACAAATGCAATCTATTGTTAATTTGCCACAAGAAACTATGGATAAAAAGTTTAATTGGTATCTGTTTACTGTTAATTTTAAAGATAAAAATCAAAGAGATCTGGTCAAAAACCATCTTATTAATGAAGGTATAGGCGCCACAGTATATTACGATCCTCCAGTACATAAAGCACCATATTATAATAATTCTGATTCTGTTTCTGATGATACATTGCCAAATACTATTTGGGCTTGGCATCATGCTCTGTCATTGCCTGTTCATCCTTTGGTAACTGAAAATGATCTATATAAAATTTTAAAAGTATTTGAAACCTGTAAATGATTTCAATTATAATTAAATATTATTTTTAGAAAGATTAGTAGGGTCTAACCTCTTCAAATACAGTTTTATATATTTGGTATTTGAACGATTTTAGTAATGAATCTAACCGTCGAAAGAGATGAATTACTTTCTAGGCGATTTTACCTTGTCATCTTTTATATCTGTGCAATAATAATGACTGTAATTACATTTTATTCTATTTATATAAGTCTAAATGAATATTTGAATACTGGAAATGTAATAATTGGTGAAGTATTGGTCAATACCGAATTTCCTTTTAAAGGGCTTGCAAAGCTTGTAACTTATCTTATGATTGTATCTGTTGTGGGGTGGTATTGTGTTACTAAATTGGGTGGAGATAAGGTAAAAGGTATTCCAAAAAGTATGAAAACTATACTTCAGTTAGTTGTTCTAGTTATACTAATAATTTCTATATATGAATTCTTCTATAATTTTATTATCTGGAATGCATTAATTACTGCCGATTTGATTCAAGGGGAGTTAAAATTGGATGCCTTGTATATGCCTTATCCGAATCCTCATACCCCATGGAATTTGGTATTTGCTACCAAAATGTCTTTGGCCGCGCTAATTATTTCATCTCATGGGTTTTATATTATCTCAAAAAAGATATGATACTGATGCAGTTAAATTGTATTGCTCTGTTAACCAAAATCTTTATAAAACTATTTTTGTATTTAAATCGGAGTCAAAATTATTATTTTGATTAAACTAAATTGTAATTATATTAGTAATTGTAAAAGAATTTTATAACAGAAACATAAAAAATTGGTATGGATAATGCTGCTAATAAGAAGAGTGTTCTATTGAGTGTAAAAGAATGGCAAATAGTTTTGGACTCTTTAAGTAATACTATTTTTAATGAGGAGATTACTGAAGAAGCCAGAAAAAATGCTAAAGAATTATACCTTAAAATAAATAAAAATATGTAATTAATTAATTATTATTCCCCAAATAAAAAATTTTCATTACTATTACCATAAATCATTACATACTCTAGCGAAACTTAGTTACTAAATTACTATGTATCGATTAAGTAATATATCTGATATTTGGAATTTATCATTTACTTTGTATTCCTAATCTGTCTTATTAATTCTAAAATTTTATCGATATCTTCTGCTTCAGGATTTAATTCAACATATTGATAAAAGTTTTGTAATGATTCCTTGAATTTCTTATACCTATATAAAATCATTCCTTTGTCTCTTATTGCTTCGGGATTAAACCTGTCTAGCGACAATATCATTTCATTTATCAATTCAATTTTTTGAAGATCATCTACTTCTATGTATCCAATCTTTAAATTGTTTAACAGCCTGATCAAAATTTGAGAGGTACTTGCTTTCTCTAATATGCTATTAGACACAGAGATACTCAATTTGGGATTTACTTTATTTAGCAAATCCTGAAGTATATAATCATCCATAATTCTGCCTTTATTGAATGGATCGATTATTATGTATTCTTTTGACTCTTTATCGAGAGTGTATTTTACTAAGAAATGAGAAGGAAAATTTACTGGTTGTAATTCAAAATTTAAAAAACTTGCTAAATGGATATATATTATTGACAGAGTTATTGGAATTCCTGTTTTCTTTTCTAATACTACGTTTAAATAATTATTATTAGGATTATAATAATCATTAACGTTTGGTTGAAATTTTTTATCCATAAAAAAAAATTCATTGAATCTCTCAATAATGTGTGTAGGTCTCATCTCTTTTGGAGTTTTTATTTTTCTTTTTAGTTCTTCTCCCATTTCTTCAATTTGTTTTATATGACCATCAATACTCAGATTTGGATAGTTAATGATTCTTGCAATGTGCAGAGCGTATTCTGAAATTTCTTTTATGTTTTCTTTTTCATTTAACGCTTCTACTACATTTTTTTTCCAATCTTTTATATGGTGGTTGTAGTGATATTCAAAACCCAATATAAACAAAACTCATTTCATACTTATAAGTAAGAATAATAAATTCTTATAAAAGTCAATTTTTTGAAATATCATTAATGATTGTAATAATACACTTTGTAGTTTTCTCCAGTAAATCGATTCTAGCATATTCATTGGGTGAATGAATTCTCGAAAAAATATATGTTCCACCAATAGATATACATGGAACTTTTAGTATATTTATAAAATCATACATAGGACCAGTACCAGCGGAAGATATGGAAATAATTGAATCTCCAAATACTTTGTTGGCTGATTCTTGAATTAATTTTACATAAGGATTGTTTATTTCTGTTCTACCAGGTGATTCTCCATGAATGTTTGTAATTTGAATATCTCCAAAACCATTTTCCTCTAGGTGCTTTTTTAATCTTTCAAATTGAAGTTTTGGATCCATATCCGGAACCAATCGAAAATCTATTTTGACAGATGCCTTGGATGGAAGAATTGTTTTGGCTCCTTCTCCTGTGTATCCTGAAATCAATCCAGAAATATTGCAGGATGGTTCGCTTGTTAGTGCCTTCTTGATATTCTTTCCACTGATATTATTGACAAATTTTTTTATTCCATATTCTTTTTTTAAGCTTTCTTCATCAAATGGTTCATTTTCTATCATTTTGACTTCTTCTTCAGTTAGTTTTTTAACTTCCTTATGCCAATCTTTGACTAAAATTGTTCCATCTTTGTTAACTAATGTTGATAGAGCTTGAACCAATTTCCATGCTGGATTTTCAATTAACACAGCTAAACTTGAATGAACATCTCTTGATGGGCCTATGGCGGTCATTTCTACATATAATAATCCTTTCATACCTAGACTTATTATTGGACGCTCTTTTTGATCGATATATCCAAATTCCCATATAACTAAATCTGTTTTTAATTTGTTTTTGTATTTATTTATATAATTCGAAATATTATTACTTCCTGTCTCCTCTTCACCTTCTACTAAAAATTTTATATTGACAGGCACGTCTCCTGTATGTTTTAAAAAATATTCCACTGCACTTAATCTTGTTATTAGTTCGCCTTTGTCATCAGAAGCACCTCTTCCAAAAATTTTATTACCTTTAACGATACCTTCAAAGGGTTTAAATTCCCACAGATCCAAAGGCTCTTCTGGTTGGACATCATAGTGATTATAAAACAGAATTGTTTTTCCATTTGGATTTGATTTGGATTTTATCTCTCCATATACTATTGGAGGGGCTTCATTTTTCTCATTTTTATTTAAATATATCAATTCTGCAAATATTCCAATCTCTTTCATAATTTTTACAATTTCATTGGCACATTCTTCTAAGTTTTGTTTCCTTGCAGAAACACTTGAGATTTTGATTAATCTTTGGAGATCATTTATTAACTTGTTAATATCAATTTCTGAAATGATATCATTTATAGCCATTTAATTAATTGATAATTTA
>JADDOQ010000292.1 GCA_016782315.1 Nitrososphaeraceae archaeon
ACTATTATAGCTCCCAATAGCCCAATGTTAAGTATAGCTGCAATAGCTGCTGCAATCATGAAATCCATTTGCTTGTTAGATAACCTTGTACCGCTTGTTTAATTTACTTTTTCCCAATTTTGTCCATAATTTCATCTAAAACAAAATAGTTCTTTTCCATTATAGGTGAAGTGAAATACGTGGTGCCATAAGAGTCCTCATTTTCTGTGATGATTAGCCCGTTTTTTTTCAACACATCAAGGTGATGGGTAATGGTTTTGTAATCCAGTTTTAAATGAGTTGAGATTTGGTTGGCATTTGACGGATTCTCCAATAAAACATTCAGTATTTTTGCCCTGTTCACTCCGCCTCTGGTGCTGCAGATTAGGTGCCACACGATTCTTTTAAATTGCGGATCTGCATGCTTGCTGCTGCCACTTTCATCATTGCTATATTTTCTGTTTATTTTGTCCTTGTTCTCTTTAGGATCACCAGCTCCTTCATCTTTTTTGTCAGAATTAGAATCAGCAGATGAATTCAAATCGTTGGGCAATACTATGTAAACCTTATAAAATAAAAGTTTATTATTATCTATAAATGAATTCTCTTTAATGGTTAAATTTCATATTTAACGGTTAAATCATATCTTAAAGTTACCACGCATTGCCAATATTTCGGACGTTCATGGCGAAGTAATCTTTGTTATATTCCCAATATTGTTTGAAACCCCTATTAATCCATTAATTGAAAAAGTAGAATGTGAAAAACATAAGAACCGATGCTAGAGGTAAAAATAAAATAAAATAAATTGAAATTTAATGGGTTGGACTTAGATGTAATATGAAGGCTCGTCTATCCCACTAGTCAAACTGTCCTCTGATTTCACCGTCTGGGTTATCTTCAGTGTGTATGTTTATGTAGATTTCTTCCTCTTCCAAGTGATCAACTAAGTTAGAAATATCTTCTCTACCCTCTAATACTCCCTCAAGGTCGTTTTCCTCAATGGTTCCTGATGTCTCAAAATTGCCATTATTTGTTGATTCCTCACCAAAGAGCGTTACAACTACTGGTCCAATCTCTCCCTTTTCAGCAAGGTGTAGATGGCCTCCTACAATGTCCTCCAGGTCTTCTGCTTCAACATGAAAGCGAATTTTTTCCTCATTGTCGTTGACTTCTAGTTTGGCTTTGCCTTCTGCATCAGTATCTACGGGAGGCACTTCCTCATTGCCACTTAATTTGGTAGTAAAATCTTCGTTTGCAAAAACTGGGGCAACTAGTCCTCCATTTGTTGCTATGGTTACCGATAATAGGCCTGCTAACAAAAAC
>JADDOQ010000161.1:0-359 GCA_016782315.1 Nitrososphaeraceae archaeon
TAGGACATCTTCGAGCTATAGGCTTGTCGTTAAGTTAACAGAGCCATATTATTTAATGATGATTTTAAATATTTATAATTTATTTTCATTTAATACAGATATTTGAAATAATTAGGGTATACCATTAATATATTGCATAATAATTACACGAAATTATATTATGTACATTAAAGGCAGGATGAATACCATTTTAACGATATTCATGGTGTCATCTTTTTTGGTTATGCTTACATCAGGTCCAATATCCTCAAGTCTTTTGTCTTCAAGCACAAATGTATCCTCACTTGATAATACTTTTAATAGACACATAGCGTTCGCACAAGAGGACGGAGGCGGTGATGGAGGCGGAGGCGGTGATG
>JADDOQ010000161.1:372-4693 GCA_016782315.1 Nitrososphaeraceae archaeon
TGATGGAGGCGGAGGCGGTGATGGAGGCGGAGGCAGCGAAGAAGAAGGTAACACAGACGGCAACCAAGATAATGAGGGTTCAGGCAACCCTGTGGCAGATGGCAGTGAAGATGCAGGCAGCAACTTTGGTGAAGGTGACTTAGCAGGCGGAGACTTGGGTGTACAATCACTGGCACCAACAGGTGAAACAACAGAAACTCCTCCACCAACGGATACACAAACGCCAGACCTAACAGATACACCAACAATAATACCACCACCAACGGATACACCAACGCCTGACCCAACAGCACCACTGCCAACAACCTGTGATCCTTCCATTCCAGGTGACTGCATAGTGCCACCAACACCAATATGCGATCCTTCCATTCCAGGTGACTGCATAGTGCCACCAACGGTTACACCAACCCCGATACCAACTGTTACACCAACCCCACCAACACCAATATGCGATCCTTCCTATCCAGGTAAATGCATAAAGTCACCACCACCACAGTTGAAATGTGGGGATGTTCAATCCAAAAACTTTAAGGTTATTGGATCTGATCCCCATGATTTCGACAGGGATAATGATGGGATAGGTTGCGAAAATGGCGGCAGTGGCAGTGGCAGTGGCAGTGGCAGTGGCAGTGGCAGTGGCAGTGGCAGTGTCACAAGCCGAAATACAGTAACACAAACTGGCACAATAATCATCCAAGACAGGACTGGAAGCATAACCACAACACCGGATTGCGCTCCAATAGCGAGAACCGTGTCTTTGGGTCCTTCAACAATGGCAGAGGAGGGAATGAGAGTAATCGCAACACTATCTCCCTGTCATTTGTTTGACGGAACAGTTTTGCTTAACCTGCCAACCAACGGAATTCAACTGGTGGCGGCAAATGTGGTGTCAGGGCAGCCTGTAAAGGCAATAGCTATCAACAAGCAATTGGTGGCTAATTTGGGAAATGGACAGGGACTCTACTCTGTGGATCTTAATGAAATAATGTCAGGCACCACACCAAACAAAGGAACTCAAGCTACGCTAAATGACAACATCAATACTATATTGCTGTGGAATGACGCCGGGAGAAGCGTTAATCTCAAAGCCGACAACAACTTGGCATTTAACATTGTAAGCCACAGATAAGAACAACAACCTTTTTTCTTTTTCTCTATTTCCTTTTCCAGTTTTAGTTTTTTGAGTGCAGATCTCATATGTGGTTGTCATACAAGTCCACATTCTTCTTCATGTCCAAAGCAGTTTTGGAGTTTTCAAAAGTTGAAGTAGCTCTGGTTTGCTAAGCCTCTCCTTTTTTATGCGCCTATAAAGTCGTAAGAATAGCGACAGGTCATCCTTTAACTCCTGGTATATGGTTACCAGCCTTCCCATATTCACAATCTTAAGATAGTCCTTATAATAGCAAAGAACGGTTGGACTTTCAATGTCAAGTTCAATCGCAACATCTTCGAGTGGCAACCCATCCTTAAACATCTTAAAGGCTCTAGCATATTCAGACTTGTCTTTCAGTCTTTGTTCCTTTTCTGCTTCATCGTCACCAGTTACTTTATTTAGAATCTGCCCGATAGTTTTAAGGGACACATGAGCCTCTTTCGCAATGTCTCTTGTGGTCTTACCCTCGTTGGCAAGCTTAATCACTAGTTTCTCTTTGTCCTTTTTACTCAGAAGCATTACAGTATTAAATACAGTACTTTGAATAAAAATAAAAAACAATGATTCTGTTGATTCCCTGATGTTTTGTGTTGTGTTGCGACGTTGTACACTAGGGTTGATTAGCATCTGATGCAAATGCTGTAATGACCCATCAAATAAAGTTTGAAACCTTTCTTAATATCCTTCCATCAACAACTTTAAACCTGTTAGATTAGTTGTGGTGAAAGCACTTAATAACAAGCATGTGAACTCCCATACCTATAGATGTCAAATCCCGGTGACCGCATTAACAATTAAAAATGTATACTTGCAACAATCACAACAAATAGGAGTTGCAAGCCCTGACTTCAATTCCATGATTGCTTTATGCTATTAATATTGGCTTGATGAACTATTTGGTTTATGGGAACATTTGCATGGATTATCAAAGTAATGGAGTGTAAAAGGGCTTTTAAAAAAAGAAAAAGGGACTGATTTTCGCGGTGTTTTTGTTTTATTTCTTTATCTGTATTGACCTGTGATGAAGCCACCATGGGGCATAACAAAGCCGGTGCTTTCTTTGTCAAACACCTTTATCACCTTATCCGTGGATGCATCTATTCTTACAAGCTGGCCCGAATTCCAGTCTTCCACATACACCAACTTGCCATCTGGTGTGGCATATATGGTGTGTCCAAGCTGGAAGTTTTCAGGCAGTCCCTGCCCGGGACTAAGACGCTTAATCAACTGTGGGGACTGCAGGTTGGTAGTGTCCCAGATTGAAACCTGGCCCTGGTTATCTATGCTTTTGTCCATGCTGTCTTCTTCCGCTACATACAGTTTTGTTCCTACAATGGTTGTGTCAGAGGCGGGTTTGAAAATCCCATTTCCCTGGGTGCTGTTTGTAAATGGAATTATCATGGTTGCCGCTGCCGCTGCTTCTTCTGCTGGTGATGTTGTGGATTGAGTGTGATTGCCGCCGTTGCCGCTGCTGCTGCTGTTGCCCTGCTTCACAGTCTCCGTGTCAATTAGCCATACGCTTGGGCCTATCACTTTGGTGTTGTTTGGGGTTGCTGAGGTTGGCCCTAACTGCTGTGTCGACGTTATGGCGTGGGTGTTATTTATCTAGGTAACAAAGTGAGGAAACGCTGCATATGCGGTTTTGTTCCCCAAACTAATCTCCACAGGGTTGGTAAGTTCACCCGTCTCATTGTTTACGTCAAACAGGTGCAGGTGATTGCCCTCAAAGAAATAATGGGGAGACAATGCCTTGTTTCCTGATGGGTTGAAGAACACCCCGTGGAGCCACTCTGTTGCGTTGCCAATTTGGATTGGGTCGATCTGAGCCAGGCTGCCGTTGTTTACATCCAGCACCCTTATCATGTTGTCTGTCCATTGGGTAAAGTAGGCATATCTTTCGCCAGGATGAAGGGTTGGCCCGTGTATTTGGACATTGTTTGGAAACCACATTTTCTTGATTATTGGTTGGGTGTCGTTTGTGGTGTGGTTTCGGATGTCAGGAATTTTAGGTATTGTTCCCGGTTTTGATATGTTAATCACATTTGTAATGGAGACATCAGCGTTGCCTGCGTTCCAGTCTATGTTTCCTATTGTGAATGCCAAAATGGTGGCCGGCGCTGTGTCTGAGCTCATGGTGCTCAGAAATGCCTTGTTTCCACTAGGGGTAATCATTGTATGGAGGGGCATGCTGCCATTTGGATATTTTGGGTTTTTGGAAAGGTCAACAGTGATAATCTTGTCGCTTTTGGGGTCTATCAGATATAGAACGGGCCTCATCATGTCGGTGTTTATGCTAAATGTTTGGTTAGTTGTGGCAGGTTCGGAATCCGTCTGTGCCAAATCCTGACTTTCATTTGCGGCAGGAACCGGTGACTGGTTACCCACAATGTTGGCAGGATTTGAAGCTGATTCATTTACTGGGACATTCACTCCTCCTCCCGTGATATTTCCTGTTGTGGTTGTATTACCAACAGGGGAATTGCTACTGGCGTTGATTTGTGCAAACGCGTCCAAAGTGTTATTTCCGGATGCGCTTGACATGGTTGCAGTAATAATAAAAGCCGACAAGGCCAAAATTGCAACAGAACTACAATTGCGATTGCTCATTTCTACTTTTAGCATAGTCATGGTAATATAAGGATTGTCTTATATTGAATAATATGCCCATTTTCAATTTGTTTTGTGAAATAATGGCTTTTAGTTAATTTTGCCTAAATCCAAATGCTGGTTGGAGGAACCGCGTTTTCCACAGCGTTGGAATCAAGGTGGGAAGAATCCTTCAGATTGTCAAAAAAACGACAAGGAGAAAATTCACCGCAGACACCTCAACCAAGTCAATTTCGTCCACATCCTCCAGATACGACAACTCTTTTAACCAATATGAACCCAAGACAGAAAGACTCAAGGGGGAGAAAACTTTCAACGAGGCATTAATGGTGATAGTGTTGTTTGTTGCCGTTTCCTTTGTCCCGGCTGTTGTGCTGTGGCACCTTGAGCAGAAGGATTTTTTGGATTCGCTGTTTGAGTCGGTATCCGCCTTGACGACCACTGGCATCACGACAGGAATAACTTCAATAGATGTGGACCTTGTTTCCAAGGAGTTCCTTGTTGTTAACATGATAGCTGGCAGGTTTGAGATTATTGCAATAGTGTATCTCTTTCTTGAGA
>JADDOQ010000293.1 GCA_016782315.1 Nitrososphaeraceae archaeon
GTGTCTGTCTGTATCAAGGTCACCTGCAGCATAAACATTTGGAATTGTGGTCTGTTGCATTTTATCCACCTTCACATATCCTTCATCCAATTCGCATCCAAGTTGGATTGCAATCTCATTTTGGATAATCTGCTCAATGTGGTAAAACAATACATCAGCTTCATAGAACCTATTGCTTTTTGTCAGAACACCCTTCATTTTATCTGCCCCTGAATCGGAAACAATTTCGGATATGCAGTCACTTTCGATTACATTGATGCCCAATGTCATTGCTTCGTTCTTTTGCCCATCTGTCAGCTGATAGCCTCCTCCCCCTGTTGCCATGGTGCTATTATCATCATCCCCATCCTTTGAGCATTGAAAAAACAAGGTAACATCTTTTGTCCAGCCTAGAAATATTTTGGCATATTTTAAGGCCTGGTTATCTTTGTTATCTGACGCAACTATAACCAGTTTTTTATCGGTAGTTTCAAATCCATCGCAATGGGGACAGTGCCAAATACCATTTCCAAGGTATTCATCAAAATTCTTTATTGTTGGCTGTACATGTGTTACGCCTGTCGCAATAATCAGGTATTTCGCTTTGGCTTTTCTTTTGATGGCATCATCTTTGGTTAAACCATCGTCTTTTTTTGTTGGGGTTGTTATCAAAAAAAGATTGTTATCATAGTCCTTGTCCACCCTTTCTACGCTCTCTTCTACCCTCTTTACAGAACGGTATTGGAGTACATCCTTCCATGCTTTTTGGACTACCTCTTTAATTGGCGATTTTTCAAATCCCAAATAACCGTGTATTCTAGACGTCCTATGCTTTGCAAAATCAAAAATAATAGTGGGCCGAAGATACCTACCCAATAGCAACGCCGCAGACAAACCAGCGTACCCTCCACCAATTATCGCAACATCAAAAACATCATCATAAATACTTGTGCCGTCATCATTTCTGTTTTTGTCGTCTATAAGGTTATTGCCCCCTTCCTTAGTTGATGGTGTCTTTATAGTTTCCACACTACTGGCTGTGAAAACAACAATAAATAATAGATAGAATTTGATACTTTTTTTATAGATGCAAATGACTTTATAAATATATCATGTACATGTCATTCATCCACAACTTATTGCCAATGAATTATTGTGCT
>JADDOQ010000038.1:0-4477 GCA_016782315.1 Nitrososphaeraceae archaeon
TGTTGCCCTTGGTTTGGTCAAGTGATCTGCTTATTGATTCACTCAAATCATTAGAGTTTTGGCTGTTGCTTGTTGATGTTGTTGTTGAATTATCCGTTTAAATGCCATGACCATCTATTAGTTAGCTCCGTATTTAAACATAGGCATTGTAGGGTAATTAGAACCATATGAAACCATTATAAAATTGAGCAACTTGCAAAAAGATGCAAAAAAGTATTTCATTTAATTTTATTTACGCTTATTATAAAAATATATAGAAAATCAACATATTTGATTATGTGAATAACCAATCAAAGAAATACAGGATAACTTGCCTTATGTGCAATGAAGAAATTGGATACCTTAGTAACACTGACTTTGCTGAAGAGCATATAACTACTAACCCTGGCCACTTGGAATACAGGGTAGTTGTAGAAATGCCAACCTCCTAGTGAATGATCGTTATACCTAATATTAGTAACCCTTCCCAAAGTCAAAACACCGTCTATTGAGGAGTTTTCTTCTTCAATTGGCAAAAACCATAAAACAGGGTGATTGAAAAAAATGAATCAACTTGGCTTTAACCATCACTTTATTCCATCTCCCTCTAATGCTATTTCTGGTGATGAAACACATAAAGAAACAAGCAAAGACAACAAATCCAAATCTTTGACTTTATTATTGCTTCACGGCACCGGTAGAAACGAGGATGATTTAATACCTGTTGGTCAAATGTTATCCTCATCTGCGTCTTTGTTAAGCCCGAGAGGCAAAGTGTTAGAACATGGAATGCCGCGCTTCTTTAGGAGGCTAGCGGAAGGGGTTTTCGATATTGATGATCTCAAATTTAGGACCCAAGAATTGGCAAAGTTTGTTTACGACGCATCATTAAAGACTCTTTTGACTTGGGCAAAACAATTGCCGTGGGCTTTTCAAATGGCGCAAATATTGCTGCAAGTCTCCTTTTGATGAAACCACAAGTGATGGCGGGAGCAGTGTTGTTTAGACCGACGCTGCCCTTTGTTCCAAAACCGTTACCAGACCTGTCCAAGAAGAAGGTGGTTATATTATCGGGGATGCATGACCCCATTGTTTCAAGAGAGCAAGCAGAATCCCTTTTTTCACTAATGGAAAATGCAGGCGCAAAGGTGGAATTGCAGTGGCATGCAAGTGGGCACGAGTTATCACTAAATGATGTGCAGTTTGCCCAAAGATGGCTATCGGCCAATCTTTAAAACCCTTATAGCAACAGTTATCGGCAAATAATTACATTATTAGGCATGACCTCAAACAATGATGCCTGGCCAGAGATTCCGTTGGCAGAGTGGAAGGACACTTTTATGATTCGCTTCAAAGGTGGACACAAATAGTGGGTAAGATTCGGCTTGCCCTCGAATCACTCATTACCCACTCGGGGAACACTACTTTGTATGTCAACTCAGAGGGTTAACAACATCAGCCATGTCACATAACGATATCAACTTTCAAATGGATTTTGATTTCATTGACCCTGTTCCTTTGACACAAACCAAAAGGATCTACAAAGACCATCGCATTACGACCTCGCTCTGTTTCTGATTTTTACCATGAGACAATGTCCATCCTGGGAGACCTTGAGATATATGTTCCCATAAGGACTACACCGGTAGAGGTGCAAGACAGGACACCATTTGAGGAAGACAACAAGCATGCATCCTATGATCCTAAATATGTTCAGCGGCTGTGGCGCATTTTGTCTCAAATCACTAGGATATTTACAGAGTTTCGGTCGCATTTCATAGGCAAGGTGAGTCCGGTTCATTTTTTCTGGGGTGCTTTTGATATGGCCGTAACTCGCTTTTCTTGACGTACGGCACCTTCACACCTTGGGGCCGCAAACTTGGCTCGTTTTGCCGCAGTTGAGGCCTATTCGCATGAAGTTAGCAGTTGCGGGTTTTGGCCGGGGGGCTATCACATCGACGAACCGGTTTTCTATGCGTATGCCTATGCCGAACCACCTGACTTCAGGGAATATCCAATCAAACCTGAAGAGGCATACTTTAGTAAAGAATTGAATGAGTTTCTACTGCCTTATGAGGCGGTCAGAACTGCAAAGTCCCCTGATTACGCATTAATGGCTTTCACTCAAAGCACCTATGAAGCTGCTGGTAACCTTCCAAAGTGGGTAGGCATGCATTAGAGCGTAAGTACTGAATGTATTTGGAATGACAATAGTGGTTTCTTTGACGGAGATATACCCTATTATTCTAACATTATCCTCTCTGAAAGGGGCAGTAAGATTCCATCCAAAGTATATTCCCTCCTACAGTTGCAGAGATATTTATTTATGATGAAACATGAAGGTATTGGAAGATTGGAGGCATTTTGATTGGTTTTAGTTAATAAGGAATGCTATCTATAGTAACAAAAAAGCCATTTTTTATACCTCTGATGTATTTATGTTATTGTTTTGCAAAACTAAAATTGTTATCTTTTCATTTGAATTCCATTAACTCGCAAGTGAGTTGGCAACAACATATTATAGTTAGAGCCAATAACGAATGGCTAATGAAATAAGCAAAGGCGGTCTCAGGCGTATCCCACTCCTTTCGTCATAGTCTTTAGGCAACAAGGAATTAACAATCCAGCATCTCTAGAGGTGAAGGATTAACATTAAATCCTGAAGGAGAGTTTATTATAACGGATAGCAAACCGAGAATTACTTTTATACCATATAAATGGTAAAACTCCTATTACAAATAGAATACCTAATGGTAACGTTACAAATATGGTGGTGTGAAAAACGGTAAAAAACACCATATTTAAAATAATAAATTAACTCTGTGGCCATCTCAAGCCTTACCAATTAAAATATATTAATGACTATGCTGCATAATTAAACAATTGCAGAATAAAAGAAATACTGCAAATTCACACAGGTATAGGATTTTGTTGGTAGATGACGATCCTGACATTACATTTTCTTTCAAAATCGGATTGGAAGATAACGACTTTGCAGTTGATGCCTTTAACGATCCCCTTCTGGCGCTATCGTCTTTTAAGGCTGGATTGTATAACATGGCAATTTTTGACATAAAGATGCCAAAAATGAATGGATTTGAACTGAGTGGAGAAATAAGGAAATTAGATGATAAGGTTAGGATCTCTTTTATTAGTGCATTTGATATTTACAAAGATAATTTGAAGGCAGAAGCACCAACACTATATGAGGAAAAACCTCTTATTATGAGAAAACCCATATCAATAGATGATTTTGTATTAAGAATCAAAGAAAACCTAGGATAGGTGCACAAAAATTATGGCCAATGTTATTTTGGCAGTGCAATGAATCCCCAAATTGCGTTTTAATTGCCTCTAAAACATAAAAAATTGAATAAATCTATTTTAAAAATGCATGATATGGGGAGGATAACTGCTTTAGTTAGGGGCATCATAATCAAGGCATATTCTCAAAACAAATGAAAGTGACATCTTTTATAATATTGGCATTGTAAAAAACATGAGGAGTATGTTCTCATAAAAGGAATAAAACAAAAGGAAAATATACATCCGTTTCAATCAATAGCGATACAACACCAGAATAACTATTTGATATTTTCATTAATTGACAAGGAGTTTTGCTCTGTCTTGGACTTTCTAATACTTTCAATCAGATCAAAAATGCCTGTAGTTTTTAATATTGATTTGAACAAATATCCTCTAAATAAATACTAGTGCATTGCCAGATTACTTCAGAAATAGTGTCACTATTGAAATCCATAGATAAAATGCCATATTACAAATATTTGCTATCATAATATGATGACATGTATTCCTAATTGAATATCAAAAAGAAACATGTAAATTGTGTCAAGATCAAGTAGGGGTTTTGCATCACCATGACTGGTAACCAAATTGTAGTATCCTAATAATAAATTGTTGGATACCTCCATCTTGAACTCCACCTTATAATTCACAAGAAAATATTTGGTAAATGAAAATATGGATATAGGCAATACAATAGAAAGTGATAGTGGTTATGATTGTAATCATACATTACAAATATTATATTGACAACATTAACATTCATTGGTTTAAAAGAGTTTTAGCCTTTAAAATTAATGACTGATTCAAAGGAATTAAAAAATAAATAAAGTTATTCGGTAATATTTAGGCATACAACATAAGGCGTTATTTCTATATCACTTCCCTCCACATTTGTTATCCAGCTTTTATTTTGGAAGTTTGGGTAGCTCTCAATTTCATTGATTTCTCCCCTGTCTTCGTCATCTGTGCCGGTTATGCTATGACCTCCACTTATAGGAATATCATTATCATTGCATTTCGCAAATGTTGAAACAGGCATATCATCTGATGCTGGTACTTCAGTTCCATTATTGACATATACGTCACTTGCAAGGATTTTTGCATCTGTGCCGTTAACTCCTGCCGGTCCTCTTTCACCTTGGGTGCCGTTTACGCCTGCTGGCCCTGCCGGTCCTATTTCACCTTGTGGCCC
>JADDOQ010000038.1:4676-16801 GCA_016782315.1 Nitrososphaeraceae archaeon
CTTGGGTGCCGTTAATGGCCGCTTGTAAATTGGTGTCGTTATTTTGAATGGTGGAGTTGTCAACTTGGGCCATGATAAATAGATTGCTACTGCCAATTGAAGTGAACATTATAGTAATACTCATTAAAACACTAAAAATAAGTTTCATTTATTTTCATATACAAAATACTTATATTTATAATTTATGAACATAATTGACAGATAAAGCCAATATATCACAATATCTATTTATAATTGATTACTTTGCTTGGACCTAAACTACATGGCATATTAATGACAATAAACTTTTTGTTATCCTCAAATAAAAGTATAACTAGATCACACCCTGATATCTTTGTTATTATATCTTTTTTTTGTTTTAATATACCTCACCAAGCTTGGGTCACCTTAATTAATATCGTTATTGTACAACTTGGCACTGATGGCTTTTCGTATAGTACCTGGCAAATACTTTGACACACTTCTTTTATAGATCTTTATATACAAATTTTGGTTTCTTCATCAATAGTGCACTGAAATGTTATAGTTGTATAGTAATGATTATCAAATGCAAATTTAAGAAATTGCGTTAAAATGTGCCTTTGAGCAGCTTTTAGTTATGGAGCCTATATCTTTCTACTTATCAACTCCTGTTCTATTTTTATTTTTTTTATTTTGTGTTTATATGTAGGGGTTTTTAAACTGCATATGTGACCAATGTGCTTTTTAGATGCCAAAATGAATTCTGGTACAGGGACTGATAATATTTTTTCTTTTGTTGATTGGTATAGAGCATAAAGCATATTGTTGGATTTTCTGTTTTTATATCATTAATGCTAAAATATTTTTGTGAATGTGTTTTTTGGACAACAAATACCTGAATTAATCATTATAGTTTTGCAGGAATCACTAGTGCCTTATCATAAATTAGGATGATTATAATACCACCATGGTGTTGGTTTATGCGGAAAATAATTGTTATATGGATAATAAACACACATGTGACCAAATTAACGTGGTTTTGTTGACTACGCATCTGTGATATCCTACCTATCTAGACAGACATCAACTCAACCGTTAATTGTTTAGACTATTAATTATTCAGGATTTGTTTTTTTATTACTTTTGTATATTTGTTGGTTTGCTTTTACTTTTTTCGTTTTTAGGTATGATCAAATTACAAACAAACAACTCTGGATTTTTTATCCAACAGTATTTGAAAATTAAAATCCATAAAAAAAAGTTGAATGCATTAACAAGATATATATAAATAATTTTTAAAATAAAAATTAAAGGAATGCAATGCCTCACATTATAATTGAAGGTAAGAAGATTAACTTTGAATCAATACACAGTTGTTTTACTAATACAGCAGAACGATGCAACCAACTCATTATAAATTTGAGGACTCATTTCTGAACCAACCAAAAGATTTGATTAAGAACAATGGTTATTGAAAATAACATCAATCAAAAATATTATATTTCAATTGATGAAGAAAGACAATAAAGTAACAGTAAGGTTGGATCCAACAACAGATTCGTCAGATAAAAACAATGGCGTTAAAACGTCTATAGCAATTGTTGCTAAGATGATTCTATCAATTCATAAAGAACCTGATGACCTGAGAATAACTAAAACCAACCTTGCAGGATTTATCTAATTAACTAAATGAGTGAATAAATTAAAACTACTAAATCCATTAACACACGTCATATAGGGAAAAAAGTCGGAAGATGAAAAAGACTACCGCAAAAAGCATTCTTCAGACAATACATAATGTTTATCGGAAGGCATTGCACTACCTGTTTTCAATTTGGGTCGAAAAGTTAAATTAAATTATATATGTGAACAAAAGCAAAATAAAAATTTATGATTAGAAATTGCATGCATAACAAAATAAATACAGTAAAAACAGATAACAATGTCTTGGCCAACATTTCCTAACAATCCATTTACGCAATTGATGTCGCATTTATATGAAATTTTAAACTCTTTGTAATACAAATTAAATGGACTTGGGCTCTACATCTCAAAGAACATAGTTGAGGCTCACGGTGGAAGGATGTGGGCAAAAAACAATGAGGATGTAAGTGGAGCGACATTTAGTTTTAGTTTACCATTAAGAAAGAATGATACTAATTATGATAGAAAAAGTAATTTAACAACTAACAATGAGGCAAAAAAATATTGCTAACCTCGAGAATGCAAAATAACTTGTCATTAGAAAATTATACAGAAGTGCACAAAATGTTTCTACCGTTCAAGAGGAAATTATTTGGTGGGAAAAATAAATGCAGATGTTCCCATTATGGGCCATATTGCTAAGCATACCATAAAGATAAACCAGATAAACTAAGAAAGAAAACCCAAACACTACATACCTGGAAAAAAAACCAATTTTCTTTAATTTTCTGTGGTTTCTATTTAGTAAACTCTTCGCGTTAAATATTTAATTTATGTATTATGTTGCACCAACCAATTTTTCTTGTTTAGTAATACTGCTAATGCACAACAGATTTAGCAGATTTCTATAATGAATTCATATTTTAGTAAAGACGGTACAATATCCTTTATATATCAATGCGACTATCCGGCTTTATACATATCTTCTGCTATTTACTTTAAAATGGTGAGTAATGAAAAGAGTGTCAATTAGTTTGCTCTTGTTCTTCCTACCTTTCCTATCCTTTTTCTTCTAGAGGATTTTTAGAATACTTTATCTTTAAAAATAACAGATATGAATTCAATGCCACTGCTGTTGAATTGCCTATCATTATTACAAAATCGTTTTTCCCAATTCCATAAACTACCCACAAAGAAAGACCAACAATTAATACTATTATGAATCGTATCGATAAATCATCTGATTTCTTTGTTCTTAATGCTTTTCTTATCTGTGGGACAGCGCTAGAAACTGCAAAACCTGTAGCCAAAAAGCCTATAATTGGCAGTAAAAAATCGACCATGCGTGCTATTTCGTTATCCTTACTCTTATTTATAGTGAGAAATTGACTCTATACTTTTTTCCAATCGGTTATTTTGTTCCAAAACATCATTGGTTACTTGTGAGAATCATAAACAAGCATTTATGGGTATTTAAATTTGGACCTTTTTTTATTGTGGATATATATGTAAAAAATAAAATAAAATAAAACTATGAACCTTAACTTGATTCCAGTTTTTGCTTTACTGTTTGGGCAGCCTGTTGGATGCCTTGTCTTATTTTGTCTTCTGCCTGGCTACCTGAAAGGAAATTGGCAATCTTGCCTGTTGTTGGCAATTCATAGTCTATGGTGTGGCTGACCCTTGTGGAACTGTTCCCGTTGCTTTGAAGCTCTTGTGTGCTTTCCCATTTTTGGAACGGACCCTCTGTTTGCCTTGTTACCAACCGCCTGTTTTGTTCCTTTTGGACAACCTCTAAAAGCATTTCATCCCTTTTACCCATGTACTCACCTGCTACCTTCATTTCAGATCCCTCCTCACTTTTTTGGCCAGATGCGGTTTCTGATCCCTTGACAATGTCACGATGCCATGACTCCTTGATGTTATCTGGGTTTGTGTAGTATTCAAAAACTCTGTCTACAGGGGCATTGATTTCTAATTCATTTTTAATTGTAGTCATGCAAAACATTGTTAATGATGGGTCATATAGTAGTTGCAAATTATGGAGTATATTTCAATAAACAACAAAAATATCCCAAATCCGATCTAAATTAATTGTCCCCTAAAATAATGATAATGGGGCTAGAAAATGTGGTTGATTTATTAAGTGATTGTCATTAAAGCGACAATTATAATATGTGCAATAGTATTTGTTAGTATTGATAAATTGAAAAGATATCCTTATAATTGCATCATTGACATGAAATAACTAATGTCTTCTAACACTAGTTTTGCATGTCAGACATGCGGTATGCCATTTAGCTCAGAGGGGGAACTTGAATTGCATTTGCAACAGAAACATCCGGATAAATAATATTGGAAATATGGGTTATCAGTATCTAAATTTACCAATGAATGTTATAACAGATGATACAACCATCTCCATAATTTTAGGCAATTGAAAGCATGTTAATCCTTCAATTGCAGATTCGACTTTCTATCCATACACAGTATTTGATTAATGATATGTATTTGGTGTTTTTCAAACTGCTGTATTAATTTCATATTTTGTCATTGCTTTCATTAAACTCATTGAGTTGTTTTGGTTTTTTTACTGTTTGATGGATGACTTTATCAGTAAAGCGAACATTATCCACTTATTATTGATCCAGCAATGGCAACCAAAGCAATACTAAGATGTGTATTTGCCGCATTTGTCTTATCTATGCAACACTTTGTCATCTAGGGCATACAAACCCGCATTTTACGGTACTAATAAGCATATTATTATAGATGTGCATTATCCTTTGGATACCATTTGCTCATAGGTTTTGGCAACGTTAGTCAGGACACGTTTAAGGGTATCATATGCTGCTGCTCTTTCTCTAAAAAGCCCAAATCTGGTTTATGAGATAAATAATGTGTTTTGTAACGTTTCAGTGTAACATTGCTATTCAAGAGGACTGTCAAAAGCCATCTGATAAAAAATATTGAAATAGTATATCTTATTATAGTATATTAATGACTCTTATGGTAAAATGCAAGCAATGCGATTTTGAACACATTTCAAACTTATATCGAAAGGATGAACATACTTTTCACAAACATTTTTCTAATAATGAAAGCTGTCCCAACTGTGGACATGTGTCCAAATGTAATACGTTGGATTATAATTTTAAGTCAAACTTAAAATGACATTCTATTGGAATCCATAGGACATATCTAATGGCGACTGTCTCCAGGCAAATGTAATTATCAACCGTATTGATTATCTATGTAGACAACAATAAAACTGGAAAAATAAAAAAGAAATTTAAAAGATGTTTAAATGAGAGAATGAAGGGAGGATCACAGCAAAGAGCATGATGAATTTTACAAAATTGCTGATATTTCTCATGGACAGGTTTGGATGCAAGAAAGTTTGCCCGGAATTGGTGGTGCTCCTGACCTTGAAATATTTATTGTGGGAAAAGAAGGTGGAATAATTGTTTCTATGATAGAGCAGCCAAACAAAGATCTCATGGAGCAGTTTGTGTAAAAGCCATATTACAGTTCACCAAGGTAAACAATGAGCGGTATACTAAACTGGGAAATTGGGTTGACCAAAGCAAAATTAAATTGTATGTTGACAGAACCTTTTCAATCGATGATGCTGCAATAGCACCTGACTATGTAAAAGAAGTTCACCCACGAGGCAAAGTAGTGTTGAAGATATGGCAATAATCCAACAATTGGTATGCATGGAAATAGATTAATTGTCCATAACATATGGCTTTTTTAGATGCATAATAATCATCATCTACTTCAGAAAGGCATTGGGAATCAGGCTAATCTTGATGAATGCTTTTGGCGTCCATAATCAAAAAGAATCGGATAATCGATTTGGCCTGTAGAATCTATAGATGAACGAGTTTTGCCCTTTACCTCAAATTTATAGACTTTGCATGATTAAATCCAACCATATTACATCAATTATTTATTTGTAGACCTATATTGTTTCAGCGAACCAGAAAAATGTATGACTAACCTTTGCTAATTGTTTATCATGGCAGAAGGGAAAGGAATGCAAGAAGGGGACAACATATCGGCATCCGGTTTGGGTCCTTTAGGTATAGTTTGTATAGAACGTTGTAGATTTCAGTTCTGTTTTCTTATATTTGTGCAGCAATGTACGACATTGGGTCCTCTTGGCTAATGGTTTCGCTCACTCCAAATCCTTTATTGGTTTCTCTTATTACGACGGCAACTACTCTGCCAATTTTTCTATTTGCTTTGCCATTTGGGACGATTTCTGATATTTTTGACATGCGTAATATACTCTTTATAGCTTGTGCATACATGTCTACAGTATCTACAATTTTAGGAATACTCGCTCTTCTCGGGTTGATTACTCCAACTGTGTTGTTGATACTTACTTTTGCACTTGGAGCGGGCACAACTATGATTAGGACTCCAATCATTCCTATCATGAGCGGATTGGTGTCAAGCTCAGAGATACCGTCTGCTCTTACTCTTAGTGCTGTTGCTAGCAACATCGGTCGAGTTATAGGCCCAACTGCTGGTGGTTTTATTGTGGCGGCTATTGCACCTTGGGCTGTGTTCTTTCTTAATTCATCTACATTTATTGGCATGATTATAGTCCTAAGCAGGCTACCACCAAAATACGCCATCAACGAACATAGCACCCTGCAACCCAGAATATTGTTGGAGCCATTAGGGCTCAAATACGCTATGTACGATACTCTCAAGCAGCGCATGTAGTGATTGTCCGTGCAGGTTTATTCGCGATATGTGGAAGTTCCCTATTATCTCTCTTGCCTCTTTTAGCCAAACCGGAACTTGGACTAGACTCGGTAGGGTTTGGATTGCTACTGGGATCTTTTGGCATAGGCGCAATAATTAGTGGAAATGGCATATTGCCAAAGATTCGTTCAAGGGCTTCATCAGAATCCATTATCACCAGTTCTATTGGATTACTTGCAATAGTGATATTCGCAATGGGGTATGTGCAAGATTTTGGTATTCTTTGCTTAATGATGGGCATAGGGGGGATATCCTACACTGCAATATTATCAACACT
This sequence comes from Nitrososphaeraceae archaeon, assembly GCA_016782315.1. Classification (GTDB taxonomy): domain Archaea; phylum Thermoproteota; class Nitrososphaeria; order Nitrososphaerales; family Nitrososphaeraceae; genus Nitrosocosmicus. The sequence goes on from JADDOQ010000038.1 coordinate 11,341, forward strand.
TTATACTACTGGAATGAAAACCGCACCAAAGTGGATTGGAGCAAGGGCATTGGCTGTTTACCTGCTTATACTAAATGGCGGATTGGCAGTTGGAAGTGTAATATGGGGGGACAATATCCATCATTTTTGGAATTCCAATCACCCTATCATTATCATCTTTTGCATTAGCAGCAACAACTATTGCTGTCGGAAAACGCTACAAAACCACTTCTATAGATGACCTTGATTTTACCCCTGCAGGCAGTGATTATTGGTCAATTCCCCATCAACTGTCAGCGAATCCTCCAAAAAGTGATGGGCAGGCACTTATAACAATTGAATACAGAATTGATCCCAAAATAACTGATGAATTTATGCAGACTATGCAAGAATTAGGGCATATCCTCAAAAGCGAGGGATTGGCATATTGGGGTTTATTTCAAGATCCAGCCGACTTAAGCCACTATATAGAGATTCGGATAGCCGCAACATGGACCGAGCATATGCGCCAACATGAACGCGTTACCAAAAATGTTCAGATTGTGGAAGATAAAATCCGAGCACTTGTCAAAGACGGAACTCTACCAAAAGTTTCCCATTATATAGCAAAAAATAAGCCCACTCAATAAAGGCATGGGGACATTGCAAAATAGTAACTAGGATACACATGGCAGGCGTCGATTGTGATGTCTCCTGAATATCTGTATATGATGAACTAACAATAGTTTTGAAGCATCAGAAAAAATAATCCAAAGTCACAGAAAAATCAAATGGTGGGCTGGGACAAAGACCAACAATGCTGTAACTTATTAACTTTACATTTGATTAAGTTATAACGAATCTACTTATAGCCTACGAATTTACAATGTAGGAGCATTTGGTGGCAGATCATAAAATTTCACATTCTCGAAACTTTTTGATACACACAATATGTGCTGCGGGTCTGGTAGCGAGATGGTGGCTGAGGAATACTCTGTATTATTGCAAAAATCAGGATGGTAATGTGCTCAGGCCATTAACCACACAAATGAATTAATCGAAATAGCCGAAAGATCTTAATCGAAGCCGTAGATAACATATGACTGATGGGTGTATTCTTCTCTACTTGAATCAAATAATTCTCGAATATTGGACTCTGTTGGTTCAATAGCGTTAAACAATGGGTGATATGTATACATCACATCAAGGGAATGTATGACAAGGCGCTAGATATTTACAATCAAAACCTTGAGAAGGCAAAGGAAGCAGGGGATATGCATATGATTGCATTGAATCTAAACCATATGGCTGAAATATATTATATCAAAGGAATGTATGACCTGGCCATAAACCTGTATAATCAAAGCCTGAATATAGAGAAAGAGTTAGGTGATCAAAAAGGGATTGGAAGGGCATTGAACAACATATCTATGGCATATGATGCAAAAGGGGATTCTGATCAGGCGCTAGATCTGTACAATCAAAGCCTGGAGATAAAAATAAAAATAGGCGATCAAAAAGGGATTGGAAGGACCTTGAACAACATGGCAGGGATATATGAAGTTAGGGGCCAGTATGACAAGGCGCTTGATCTGTACAATCAAAGCCTGCAGAATGCAAAGGAGGTGGGCGACAAGGATGGGATTTCAAGGACCCTGAACAACATTGCTGGAATATGTTATAACAAAGGGGATTCTGATCAGGCGCTAGATCTGTACAATCAAAGCCTGAATATAGCGAAAGAGTTAGGTGATCAATATGGGATGGGCCAGACCCTCAACAACATATCTGCGATATACCATAACAATGGTGAATATGGTTATGCCATTTATTATGCCATTCAGTCCTATGAACTGTTAAAGAGCCTAAATGTTCCAGAAGCACAGAGGTCGCTTGATATAATATTGAGCATAAGGGATACGATAGGGAAAGAAGACTTTAATATACTTGAAGACAACGCCAAAAGGGAAATAGATAATCTTCTTGATTAAATGGTCATTGATGACCTTTTTATTGCACCAGCAAAACCATTTCTATGCTGCAATGCTGTTTGGTATATGATACTTACTAAAACCATTTTATAAACAACCAATAAACTATAACAGGAAATGGAATTACACTGTCTAGGATACAAGAGTAAACTCTGTAAATTGTTTTTGAAATAAAAAAAGGAGTTATCTGCTACTGTTGTTATTGCTAATAGGTGCATCATTCAGGGTAAATGTGCCATTGTATGGATCGCTCTGAGTGCTGTGTGCTGTTATGCCACTTCCATTAAAGTTGACAGACCCCTGGGTGACATTTTTTAAAAGTGTCTTTGTAGCAAACATTTTGTCCCCAACTTCCCAAACTTTTGTTGTGTTTGAGGGCTGTTTTCCCGTAATGTCATCAAATGAGATGATGTCAGCAGGCTTTGATAGATTGAAAGTAACCGTTCCCGAATATCTTACACCATCACTAGCATTTTGGAATGTTATGACCTGGTGGGATTCGTGTCCCTTTGCTTTGTGGGGTAACGATATTTGATTTTGCAGCTGCTGCTGTGCGAGTGCTTTGTCTATCTCCGCTACTGCAGCACCCAATGCAAGCGTAATTCCAGACGCCGCTATTACTGCTATGAAAAAGCCATAAACCATTGCTTTTTTTGCCAAATTTCCTTGTGTGCTCATATGATTTAACAATTAATTTGATAATTTAAAACATTTGTTTTACATTTGGTATCAAACCCAAAAGCATTGGTTACCCATAAGCATCACTGAAAGTCATTCATCAAGTCTCCAAGCAGATAGCCTAACGCAATTAAAGATAAAACCAAGATAATGAGTCGCCACCATAGTTTCATTAACCTCTGTTAATTTGTAAAAATCACACTTTTTTGTTTTAGAGTATAATATATTACAAAGCTATGGGCATCAACTAATGCTTTTGTTTCAGAATTAAGTCTGTCATAGAATTTGAGCACATCTGTGTCGCATGTCTTTGAGGAACCTGAATCATAGGCACAAAGAATAGACATATGCAATGAGAGTTTTTTGTTTAGAGCAATTCTAAATTGTGCCATTGCTCCTCAAGTCCATGTGAAATAAAATAGGCGGACAGGTCCGCTGCAACTCTAACTCCTTTTTTGCCTTTGGAGATAAACAATTCCGAGATGGATTTTGTAGCATTATTCTACTGTCAAGGTCTGAATTTTACCATGGTGAACCAGTCCTCCATACTATAGGATCATGGCAATGACTGAAAACGTCTTCATCATCCACGACTAATGCTCTTTTCTGATCTTTTTCCATTCTGCATAGACTATCTCTTTCTCTCTTGTGTCTCTTTCTCTAAACTTCTGGTATCTCTTCTTTTAGTTCATTAACCTGACTGCCTGGACTTAGAAGGCTGTTGTTAGTTAAAGGTAGGCTAAAACTAAATGTAGCGCCTTTTCCGTCCTTGTTGTTTTGGGCCCAAATCCTTCCGCCATGTGCTTCAATAATCTTTTTTGATATGTACAGGCCAAGGCCGCTGCCATTTGCTGAATCTGTGGTAAACTTTGTGAAAATTTTTGAGAAAATGCCGTTATCGATTCCTTGGCCTGTGTCAATCACATCGACAATAACTTCTTTTTCCTCCATGTTGGTTTCCATGGTTACAGAAATGTAGCCTTCGTTTGTGAATTTGAGGGCATTGTTTAACAAATTGGATAGAACTTGGCTTATTCGGTTTTCGTCACCTTTTACAATAATCCCTTCTTTTGCTGTGCCTGCGTTAATTTTCTTTTTTCCCTCATCTGCCTTCTCCTTCTTCTCCTTCTTGTTGTTGTTGTCTGTTTTGGCGTCAAAATCGTTTTTGCACAGAATCACAATGTTCTTTTCCCTCTTCTCTATCTCTACCATAGTGTCCCTTATGGCGTTGGATACTGTCTCCAAAAGGTCAAACTCCATGACATCTAGTTTTAACCTATGGCTTTCAATTTTGGCAATGTCCAAAATGTCGTTGGTTAGCTTTTGCAGTCTCTTTGCATTTCTGTTTGTTATTGACAGGTATTTTTGCAATTGCCTTGCTTCAATCTTCTTTTGGTGCAACAGGTTCCGCTCAATCAGCTCAGACAAAATGAGAATTGGCTGGATTGGCGTTCGAAGCTCATGCGCAGCCGTATTGATGAACTCCTTTTGCATCTCGTCATGTGCCTTTAGCTGCTCATACAAATCCGAAACCGTCCACAGGCTTTCAAATATTGAAACATATGACAAAACTCCTGGTATGCTATTTGAGTATGTGGACAAGCCTATTGCCTCATCAAAAGTGTTCACAGAGTCGTCCCTAAACTCCATGACAAGTGAGTACCTTTTGTCCACTATCAGGATGGTGGCTTTTGTCTCAGAAGTTTGCTCGATGTGCCGAATTTCTATATCATCAGATAGGCTGCTGCCGTCCACACTTATTTTGCCATACTTGTCATTTTCTTTTTGGGCTCCCAATTCATCCTTATAAGGTTGATGTTGCTTCTGTTGACGTCCTTCTTTTGTTTGTGGCGGTTGTTGCTGTTGTTCGATAGAGATGGGCGTCAACTGTCTTCCGTTACCTGTTGCAATATGATGTATTGTGTTTACATCCAAATCATTCATGGGAATCAAAATCCTAGCTTTTGCGCCGCGGCATTTCACCGTCTCCCATATTGCTTGTATGGCTCCAATCTTGCCCTGGCGAGCAACTGCTTTTGGTGTTGGAAATATAATCATTATCTCCTTTGTTGCCCCTCTCACAAGGTTCAGGTAAACTTCTCTTGCTCGACTGGAACTATGGATAACCTCCACAACAGTGGGTTCATGGCCTTTTTCGATTTCACTTATCCTCTGTTCAGCCGGCATGGCCTTGGACCATAGGGTTTCATACAAAAATTGCTGTTGCTCAACAAACGTCCTGACATTGCTGCGTATGATCTCTATGGGTGGCTGCCCTTCTTTGACACTTGCAGAGCCGCCATAGTCTTTGCCGTCAGCTATCCCAAAGTTCCCCTTGATTCCATCCAAATGCCTTAGCTCTGCTATTTTCATTATCTCCTTGGAGTGTCTCAGGTTGTCTTTGGTGATCTCTGTGATAAACCTTAGCCTTATGCCCCTATTCTTTAGAGCAACAAACTCTTTCCATATGGGGGTGTTATAAAACACGGAGGGGCTGTGGCATCTGTGCAGTTGTCGAGTTTTTCTTTTATTGTGGAAAAATCGCCTATTGTCCTTTTCACAATGCTGTCTTGGCCATGTATTATTTCTGTCCTTTCGACATTTGTTTTTGGATTGTCTTCATCGTTGTTATGCCCCTCTGCCAACCGGATAACCTACCTGTTGTTATGTGTCTTTGGATATTAAACGATGCTTAAAATGTCAGCATAGCTTTCGCTTGTCTTACAATATAGGTTCACGGACAAGAAAAAGACATGGTAAAGTCATGAGGTCATATGCCACAAAAGGTTCAAAAGTTTATCCAACAACAACCCAATAAGAAATAAACCACACCG
>JADDOQ010000294.1:0-247 GCA_016782315.1 Nitrososphaeraceae archaeon
TTTATGATCTTTTACCTCACACTGCCAATTAGTTTTCGTCAATTTATGCAACAATAAATTATCTTTCAACGAAAATTAGATCGGTAATTGATGTGCAATACTTGTATCTTTCATTTCCAACAAGAGTATCATTAAAGAAAATGTTAACTATGATGACGGAGACACGCGATGGATGAAAAAAGCCTTTAAATGCAAGCAACTACCATTATAATTATTTATTGTGATGAATAGCCAATCGATATTAAAG
>JADDOQ010000294.1:535-1387 GCA_016782315.1 Nitrososphaeraceae archaeon
GTAAATGAAAGCAACAATCCAAATGCCTATTTTATCGAGATAGAAACCAATGGGACTGTTATACCAACCAAAGAGATGATGGATTTGGTAGATCAGTGGAATATATCACCAAAGACATCTAATTCCCTTAATAAGCAGAAGGGTATAAATTTAGAAAAACTCTATGAGAAATCTTTATCATTTTACAAAGATTTACAAAATGCATCTTTTAAGTTTGTTATAGACAAACCAGAAGATTTGGTAGAAATGGATCTGATTCTAAAAAAATACGATTTGCCACAAGATCAAGTCATTCTGATGCCCCAAGGGACCACAAAAGAAAGCATTATGGAGAAAAGCAGATGGATAACCAATTACGCCAAAAATAAAAACTTTGCTTTCTCTACGCGTTTGCACGTATTGTTATGGGACAATCAACGGGGAAAATAATACAATAACAATCACTATCCATGTTGAATAATAATCATGGAAATAAACTAAAAAAATTATAACCTTTGTAACAAATATAAAGCACTACTGCATAGGCAACAAAAGAAAAGCCACGTAATGAAATCCAAAATAAAGGTAATTTAATGCATATTATGCAATCATCCATCATGTGAACGCATATTTTGCAATATTGAGAATGGTCACAAAGATTCTGTTTTAGTTGAGATAGGGACAAAGGTTATCGTGGAACTACATATTAAGCAATATGTTGTGATGGTTTATCCGAATTGTAAGGATCTGAAAGGTTGTTTTCGATAAAATAGATTATGGAAATACCTATGAGTTATTTGATATGCCAACCTCTGAAGTTGATGCAAAATGGGTATACCAACAGTTAAAGGGCAAAAATCCCATTAGCAAGGG
>JADDOQ010000162.1 GCA_016782315.1 Nitrososphaeraceae archaeon
TTTAATCATCGTTCTCGAAACAATTATCAAATGTCACAGTAATAGTTATCCCTTGCCAGATTATATTATCTGTTGCAAATGTTTTTTAGCCTAGTTTACAATTGATTATTAATAAACGCGATTCATAATATGGAAACGTTTTTAGGAATTAAAGGAATATTTCAAACAGTGATTGGGATTGATCTTCCAATATCTTTTCGGCCCTTTTGCACCAATGTTGTGGACCCAATAAGGTCTCGGGTAACATGTTCACAGTTATTCATTAAGCCGTTGTATTTAAGATGATGCCTACCCTTATGTCCCCGCGGTCGCTTACCAAAGCGTACTCAATTCCGCCCTTAAGGTTGAAAATTGGGGACCGAAGCCTTGCAAAATCCAAATCATTTCGGTCAGGAATGATTATTCTCCATGTCTCATCGCTTGTCTCAAGTTTCCTTCCGCCAACATATTCCTCGCCCCCAAGTGCATGGTCGGCCATCAGCCAAATGTAATTCTCTTCATCCCGCACTGCTTGCTGGGTATACGCTAAGACATAGTCATGTTTACTCATATGCCCGAAGCAATGTGTTTATGTCAAGCTTGTGCATTTGAAGCATCGCCTTCATGACCTTTTGCGATTTCTTTGTGTCTTTGTCCTGTAACATTTTGGCCAAAACAGCGGGTACAACTTGCCACGAAACTCCGTATTTGTCCTTTAGCCACCCGCATTGTTGCGCTTTTTCGTCTCCACCTTCAGAAAGCTTTTCCCAATAATAGTCCACCTCTTCTTGAGTATCGCAATTCAACTGGAAAGAAATGGCTTCGTGGAATTTGAACACAGGGCCTCCGTTGAAGGCTACAAATTTTTGCCCTTCAATCTCAAAGTCCACCGTCATTGCCATTCCCTCTGGCATTCTATGAGTCTCATGGCCTTCCTTCCCATACCGAGTAACTTCCAATCTTTGAGTTCTCAAAAACAGTGGCACAAAGTTTTACTGCATCTTCAGGTTGGTTATCAAACCATAGAAATGGGTTTATTTTTTGCACATTGCCTTGTTTCCCCTCTCCTAGTTTACTCAGATTTGAATTATTCATAGGATATATTTTGCTTTGAAAACTATAAAAGCATGTAAGAGATCAAAAGTATAGTCGTTGCAGCATTTCAAAGGGCCATTTTTGATTTCCATAATCGTACATTCTATTTGATTGTTCTTAGTTTTAGAAAAGGACTGTCAACAACACCACAATCAAGATCGACATCACAACAAACTCAAAGAACACGTTAACAATAACTTTAAGGTAACAGAGTTTCACGAATCCCAAGGTCAGATTGAAGATGTAAAGACATGAAAAAAGATAACTTATAGCAATTTCATGATAGCAAGCTAAAAAAATCAAGGTGCGGATAAGACAAGGAAATTGATTACACCCCGGAATGTTTTTTAACCAAATCACTCAAAGTATCTCTCAAGATGGTCACACAACAAATACAGAAATAAAAACAATCACAAAGGTGTCGATTCGTAATATACTTCAACGGCAGAATGGATAACGCCAGGCTTAAGATACAACGGAAAAAGAGCGTGCACTACCCCCCATCACAATGACACCAGTTCTTGTTTTGGCACACAGATAAAGCATCTCTGCATATTGTTTGTTGAGTCAGGTGTTTACTGGTCTAAATTGGATATAACGCAAATCCTAAACTAAAAGTCCATGAGATGGAAATACCGTTTCCTTTTATTTTGACGGTTATCAGCATGTCCTACAGGCCTGCCCTTTATAGGAATGGCGCATTTACACCGATTACAACAATTATTGCCATCAAGGTTCCAAGACAATATATCAAATCCGTAGCGTTTTACAACAACATTACTGCATTCCGGGCAATATGTATTTTCCAGTGGGTGACCAGGAACGTTTCCCAAATAGGCAAACCTCAATCCCTCCTCCTTTGCGATAGCATGGTGTTTTTCCAATGTATCAATTGGAGTGTATTCAAATTCCATCATTTTATAGTCGGGATGAAATCGCAGAAAATGTATTGGGGTTTCTGGACCCAATTCATCATAAATGAATTTGCATAGGTTTCTAGCCGCTTCCATGTTATCCCCTACTTGAGGAACAACAAGATCAGTTATTTCAATATGGATATTTGTCCTTTCTCTAATCTGCCTGATTGACTCAAAAACAGGATCTGAATTTGGAATACCAATGTAGTGTCGGACAAATTTTTCCTCCCCGCTTCCCTTAAAATCAACCGTAATGCAATCAAGAAATTCGCCCATCATTTTTACAGATTCAGGTGTGTCGTAACCATTTGAGACAAATATATTGAACAAGCCTTTTTTGTGGGCCTCAATTCCACAGTCTTTTGCAAATTCAATAAATATTGAAGGCTCATTATATGTATACGCTATGCCTGCGGCCCCATATTTTATGGCAGACTCAACGACCTGTTTAGGAGTCATTTCTGAACCCTCAATCTTTCTTCTTTGAGAAATATCATAATTCTGGCAATATTTGCATAGCCAATTGCATCCAGTAGTCGCAATTGAATAAATACTGCTTCCAGGCATATAGTGCGTAACTGGTTTCTTTTCTATCGGGTCAATCTGACCCGCAATTACCCTGCCGTAGGCGTGTAATTGCAGTCTTCCATTTGTGACACCCCTAATGCCGCAGAGACCATCTTTGCCTTCAGGTATTTCGCAGTATCTTGCACATGCGGTGCATTTTATTCTACCGTTTGGTAGTTTTTTAAATAATTCCGCTTCTTTTCCCAAGAATTGTTTATTTAATTGCAATAATACCCTATATATGTGCATTTCAAAAGTGGCTCTGTTCCCTCAAGTAAATCCCACAGGTTGAAGTTGCACACAAGAGTGCAAGCAATGTCAATTCGCAAAGCAGTGATTCTCTGTTGCCTTTATCATACTACAAAAGCCACCTTTCAATTTTCAATGTTTTGTGGGATTGTTACCAGAAACTATACTAAGGATTCAAATCCCAATAAAACAATACCCCGTTTAGAGATTGCCATGCATCTGTTGAAAAAGCCATTGGTGATTTGTCTCACTCCTATTTTTCCAGGCACCATTGCCGTGTTGGCATCACACGAAAGGCGAACTTATTGGAGCTGTATCCCCCTTAATCGCTGTTACCTTATTGGGTTAGGGCTCTTTTACGAAGTTCCATGATAAAGAACATATAGATAGGCTCCACCGGGTTTTTCCATTATCTTGACGCTATGCCCATGCGCGCCATTAATTTTTTATGCCTTATCTTATCTTTTTTGTTTGTCTGAAACCAAATTCTCAATAGTCTCTTTCCTTAAATCCCTATTATGGGTTTTTTTTTTGGTTATTTATTTATTGATTGGACAACATTATCAATGTCCCCAAAGCCCCATTCACCCAAAGTTAAGTTAAACTTTGAGGGCCCGTGTCTTATGGCATATGCAAATAATTTGCTTAACTTGATTGGGTTATTTATAACGGAACACAATTCAAGAAAAATCTATTGTGGTATATGCAGTAAAGTTTTGTTTATTGCTCACCAAAACACATTGTTGCCTTTTTTAGCACGGTTTTCATTGCGACGTTTAGATATTCTGTATGCGTCATATGCCTGCCATATCCAAAACACAAAATAGATTATACCTAATGGTGGAAACAAGATTGTTAGCGCAGCCAGAATCCATCCTACAATCAGCAATTTAATGCCCTTTGTTATCTTTCCAACGTAAAGATGCCCAACCCCGTTAAATGCAATGGCGCCCGCCAGCATAGATATTGCAAGAGTGTTTTCGGGCTTTTTGGAATGTGTTTGCGGTGGTGGACTGATAACGGCAGAAAAGTCTTGCCGTGGCTTTCCGCAAGTAGGGCAATAAGATACATCCCCAAACGAAAAGTCTCTTTCGCAGTGTCTGCAAAACACCATTAATCTTTATACACATCTTTAATTATAAAGTTCTTCCTAATTCTGCTCTTTTATAATCACAATTTCTGCACATGAGAGTGACTTTGTGCTCTCCATCAAAACCAAAAGGCGGGAAAGGGTTTTTTCTTCCCTTCTTGAATGGGATCAAATACTGTAGCGTCAATGAAAGGATGGATATTGAAGCAATAAATAAATTCCATTTATTCGCATTTAACATATTTATAGTATATTGTTACATAAACTTTATTGAGAAAGCAAAGATCCCCATCTAAAATAACATTGATGGTTACAATATTGGCTTTAGCATCATTGCTATTAGTATCAGGACCATCAACCTCATCATTAACTTTTGCCAGTAACCATATCAATGACGGTGCAAACAAGGCATTTGCCCAAGAGGGTAACGATAATATCATAAGACCACAAAACACACCAATACAATTTTCAAGTAATTCAGAACGAGGGCAAACAATACTGCCACAGGCTCAGGGGCAAGGGCAAACAATACTGCCACAACAAGCAACAATACTGCCACAGGCTCAGGGGCAAGGGCAAACAATACTGCCACAACAAGCAACAATCAATCCAAACAATACTCAACAAACTCAAGAGCCAATAATAACCCCATTTACGATTTCTAAAATCAATCAGACCGAAAATACAGGACCTGCCATCTCAGGCCTTAATG
>JADDOQ010000295.1 GCA_016782315.1 Nitrososphaeraceae archaeon
CTCAATACTTTTACCTGAAAACAGCAAAAATGTTGCTAGCAACAATCTTGCTGAATGCGGCAAATTTTCACCTGCATCCAAAACTCTGTAGAGATGCTCAATACAAGGTGGGGTTATGCTTTTTTTGTTTATAAAATTAGTATCAGTCTTTTTGTTTATGGAATCCCAGTAACTCTTTAACTTTTGAGACTTTATCAAAACTTGGTTTGGAATTGCAATTGATTTCATATTCTTTATTTTATCGATGATCAATATACTCAACTCATTCCGAAACAGCCTAACAATTTCAGTAACAGTAAGATAAACATATCCATCCTTGACTGTTCTGTTTATAAGCTTCCATTCTTGCTCATGGAAAACTATAGAGCGTCGTATATAATCAAGAACTCTAATTTTATATACCTCAATGGTTTTTGTTTCCGCATAGACATCAATTTTAAACACTTCTTTAAAGATTTTTAATAAAATCAATCTCTTTTTCTCGTCTTTGAAAGAATTTTTTAGATCATCTATCAAGTATTTTTCAAACCTCATTGATTCCAACAAGGCAAATTTTTTGGTAACAATGTCAATCGACGCAGATTTCAGTATCAATAAGGACGCTAAAAAGGTTAAAATCTCAATTTCAAATCTATCTATTTTATAATAGTATCTGGTTTCATTGTTTTTTATAAAGCTTTCAATTTTATCAAACGATCTGTTTATTATAAAAGACATTTCACTTCTATCAAATTCCAGTAAATCAAAATGAGTATCTTTGATATATAGTGAAGCCTCGTTTAGGAAAGGATATTTAGCTAAATCATTTGTACCCAGTTTTATCGACAATTTATATTAATATATAATAATATTGTCAATCAATTATAAGATTTTTTGTTATTAAAACAATTAAATTTAGAGGCTATTTATATGGTGATAGGTTTATGGAAAAATTACAGCTATCAGAGTCCTGTAAAAGTTTAAAACATGCTGATTGCGCTGAGTGTATGTGCAGTTGCCATGTGCCCGGTACAATTGAAAACTTGGCACGCAAGATATCTTTGCTCGACAAAAAAAATCCAGGAATCGGAGAAACCATATAACAAAAGACAACAGAAATAGATAAAGTATTAAGACCTGCAACAGAAAAAAATGGATCAATCATCGTCGTCATCTTCGGTCAAATCCTCAGAATTATTGTTTTCTGGAACAGAAATAACAGTATCTGATGTGGACCAGAATTTAGGATATGTATTAGGCTTCATCACCATTCTTTTGATTTGAAAAGAAATGCCTTTTTTTTGCTTGAAAAAGTCATCAAA
>JADDOQ010000296.1 GCA_016782315.1 Nitrososphaeraceae archaeon
TTCTTTTAATGGTGTGCTAGCACAACAAATCCCACCGAACTCGAATCAAATTAAAATACTTATACCAAATGAAAAAACATTGCTATGTGACGTTGTTGATCAGATTTGTAAATACATAATGTAATCATTATAATAATTCAAAAAATATGTTCAAAACCGCATCAGTATTTAGAAACTAACAACTCTGATATCATATCTTCCCCCTTCAAATAACTTTTGACTTGATTCATCATAGCCGACTACCATCATAGGAAATGAATATGAAAAGAAAAAATGCAAATAGTTAAAGGTTATCCGCTATTAATTAAATATTACAGCATTAGTCCATCCTATATTAAAACTAACCTTGTAGTTTACAGTTAGGAATAGCGAATATAGTTACATAGATCTTAAGTTAACAGCACCTAACCATAATGCTAAAAATTAAAAAATAAGAATGAGTTATTACTTATTTTTTAGCGGAATCAAATATCTCTGACACACAAACGCTTCCATCATCAACGGTTAATTCAGCTGTTGCTACGCCGTTTACTCTGCCAGTGTCTGTTTTCTCTACAGTAACTATGTGACCGTGCCATCTGCCCGGCGAGAACCGGAGTATCGGGTGGAACAACAAAGTCAACTGCTTTTCTGAGATTGCCAACATTCGCAGGAGATGTTCTGTCCACTCGCTGAAGCAGGTTTTGCGGCACGGGCATTCTGTATTTGTTCTTGGCGCTCATCAGAATATGCTTTTTTTGCAGTTTGGTTTAATAAATTGTAAAAGGAAAAACAAACAGTCGAGTACATCTTTTGCATCTCTTAAAAATAAAAGATTATTTAGGTCATGCTATTTTTTAATGTTTTTTTGTTGTTGTGGAGTAAGAGGCTTGGTTGGGAGAAGAGTCATTGTTGTTGTTTTGGCTGTTTTGGTTTTGTTGGTTATTTGAGTTGGCTTCTGAGACTGCTGGTGCTATTTGCCTTGAGTTGTTTTCAAATGTTCTTGCTGCGTTTACGTTGAGGTTTGAGAGGTGTTTTGAGTTGTCTCTTGCTTGCTGCAGTGTTGACTTCATGGAGTCAAGGTTTGAGAAGATCATGTTGTTTGTCAGTCTTATCGCTGAAACTGCGTTGTCTGCAAAGCTGCTGACAAACTTGGTGTATGCCTTTGTCATGGAGTCAGGGGAGGCAAATCTTGTGAACATGCCGTTAAAGCTCTCAATGTATGGCCTCCATGCTGACTGGAATGAGTTAATCACCGCCTTTTGGGACTCGATGTATTGTTCTGAAATCTCTTTGGCTGTTTGCAGTGATTGCTCCTGGTAACTGTTGACAATGTTGTTGTAACGTGGGAT
>JADDOQ010000297.1 GCA_016782315.1 Nitrososphaeraceae archaeon
TTCCTCATGGATACGAAACGGATTTTCGCTGCATTTTATGTATATCATTACGGCTCCGTTGGGAGAGAAGACATATTTCACATTCAGATAGCCCTGAGGCATCTATTCTTTGGTTGTAGGTTTTGGCGCCGCTATCTTGTCCTGAATTTAAAATTTGGATATTGTAATCTTACATCGTATCTCAATTACTTACTATGGAATATGTCTCGATGTTTATTCTCTTTTAAATCGAAACATTACAGTGTAATCCGATATCTCAAAATGCGAATCTTCCACCTGCAGTCCCTCAACAACCAAAAACTGTAGATATTTCCCCATAAAGAAGTTAAACTTTTTCCCCATATCAAACCTTATAACATAGTATTCAAAACCGCCATCCTGATGCTGTGTGTACTGAAAACCAGACAAATCCAGCCATACCCTAAAGCCGTCCAAAAATGACTCCAAATTGTGCCCTTTGTTTATCATCACCATGACATCCTTGGAATATTTTTTCACCCAGTTTTCCGCAACTTGTGCTATTTGCTCTTCCGTCATTGTCTCAAAAATGTCTGTCAACAGCGTTTTTGGCACATAATGATTGCCAGCCTTAGCTGCCGGTTTGTGCCATGTGACATAGGACTTTAATACCTGGTTTGCCAAAGTGTTCAGGCTTTCCATCCTCTGCTCTGCCTCATCTCTCAATTCATCCATAATGTTTTTCTCAACCCTTAATGTGATGCTCTCCGTTTTTCTTGGGGGGGGTTTTCGTTGTCGTTAGGTGGTCTTGGCATTGTTATTTACTAAAAGATGTATTTAATTAATGGTTTGTTGCAATTGAAACGCCCAATCACATCTTCAATTTACAATTTGTAACACAAATGATTTGTTTTACTCACTTTGTTACATACAATTCCTTGTTGCTAAATACTGTACAGCCCATATTATGCATATGAATCGTCAATTTGATAGAAACACAATAGAACGTTCACAAAGCTTTGTCAAAAAACACCAATGGGGAATAATTCTGGTGGTCGCAGTTGTAGGTGTCATCCTAATCACGGGTTATTTATTTAGTGGCGGAACAACACCAAATAGCAAAGGTATTGGCTCAATATTTCAACCCATGCCCACCTACAAGTCAGGCTTGGGAGCTATTAATGGGTATGTAGCCGGGCCATTAGGTTTGCCAGCCGTGGGCTCAACCGTCATTGCAGCGGAGCAGGGAGGCACAGGT
>JADDOQ010000163.1 GCA_016782315.1 Nitrososphaeraceae archaeon
CATATGCTATGTTCTCTATTTGTGAAATGGCTTGTCTGTCTAATTCATCAAATTCATCAAATTCAAACGGTGATGGAACAAAACCGTCAAACTGTTTCTTTGTAAAGGAAAGAGTTCTATTTACAAAATTTCCTATATTTGATATAAGTTCATTATTTATTTTTTCTTGGAAATTGTCCCAATCAAAATTGATATCTGATTGAGAAAATGGAATAATGGATGAGAAATAAAACCTAAGATAGTCTGGGTTGAAATTCTTAACAAACTCCCCTAAGCCTATATACCAATTTTTGCTTTTTGATAATTTTCTATTTTGAAATAACAGATGGCCCCTTGTTATTATTTTGTCTGGTAATTTGTATTCGTTATCAATTCCTATTCGTATAGAAGGCAAAAATAAATAATGGTGATAAACTATATCCTTTCCAATATAGTGGTATATATCTGATTCATTCCATAGTTTTTTCCCGTCTTTTTTTAATATGTTGGATGCGAATGTTAAAAGTGATGATATGTAACACAAATGATTGTCAAACCAGCCATAGAAAACCTTTTTTTCCTTGGCATCGGAATTATTTATATTTGGTATGGGGACGCCCCAACTAAGATCTCTGGTAATATCCCAATCCTGCAATCCGGATTCAATCCAATTCAATACATATTTTACAATATCATGTTGAAGATTTTTATTTGTTACCAACCAATTCTTTAGATCTTGTGAAAAATCGGATAATTTGAAAAAATAGTGATTGCTTTTTTTCTTCACAGGGTTATTTCCACAGATTGCACATTTTGGGTCAAGTATTTCCTCTGGTACTCTTCCACAAGATTCACACAGGTCAGAATATTGGTTATCGGCTTTACAAAAAGGGCATTTTCCTACAACATATCTATCCGGTAGATATTTGTCATCAAAAGGGCAAAAAAATTGAACAATGGGTTTCTCTACAATGTGGTTGTTATCATATAACTTTAAAAAAACATATTGAACAAAATCAATATTTTCAATTGAGCTTGTTTTATAAAAGAAATCAAAGACAATTCCAACTGATTCAAAATCCCTTTTGTCCTTCTCGTTCCAAATTCTGACATATTCCTGGGGAGTTTTGTTTTCTTTTTCTGATTTTATAAGGATTGGAGTTCCAAAATCATCTGTTGCGCATATGTGATATATCTCACTGCCTGTTGATTTTATAAACCGGGTAAAAATATCTGCTGGCAAATAGGTAGAGGCGATGTGTCCCAAATGTATTTCGCCATTTGCATATGGCAATGCTGAAGTTAATATTATTTTTTTATCTTTTATTTTGATTAGATTTTTCTGCGATATCTTAGGATTATCGATATTGGTTTGCAAATTATGCCCATAATCTTTATCATTTGATTTGGAATTGCCATCTAAACCAAAACCTAATCTAATATTACTTTTATTATTAAATGATAAATTATCCATTTGTTTTCTTTCTTTTCTTTACTAGTAATATTGATTGGATTTTAATTTAACTATAATTCTATTATCCACACCATAAAAAACATTTAATAATTTTTAATCTATAAGTATATTTCCGTTAAATGACTTGGGTAAAAATTGCAAATAAAAACGAAATCAAAGAGGGCAATGGAAAGGAAGTAAATATAAATGGTCAAAGAGTTGCGTTATTTTTATCTAATAACAAATATTATGCCATAGAAGCTTTGTGCAGACACCAAGATGGATCAATTGCTCCGGGAAAAATAGAGGGGGAGGTAGTGGAATGTCCATTACATTTCTGGCATTATAATATACGAACGGGCGAGTTGTTAGATTATCTGGAGGGTGTTAAATTGACGACATTTAACGTAGAAATCAGAAAAAATGAGATTTACCTTGACATTTAATAATTATCCTGTAAAGTCCATATGCACGTCTAATGAAATTATTTAATAGTCTTACGAATCAAATAGAGGATTTTACTCTCACAGATAACTCTGTGAAAATTTATTTGTGTGGTGTTACTGTTTATGATGATTGCCATATTGGCCATGCGAGAACGATTATAGTTTTTGATGTATTGAGAAGGTATTTCTTATCTAAAAATTTTGATGTTGAATTCATACAAAATTTTACCGATGTTGACGATAAAATCATTAACAAGGCAAATGCAGAAGGAACCACTTATGACATAATTTCTAAAAAATACATCAAAAGTTACTTTAGTGATTTTGATGCATTAAATGTGATTAGATCAACATACTATCCAAAGGTTACAGAGCATATTCATGACATAATCAAATTCATTGATGGATTAATAAAAAAAAATAAAGCCTATGTGGGGTTAAATGGTGTGTACTACAGGGTTAAATCATTTCCACATTATGGTAAACTTTCCAATAAAAAAAGTGAGTTGTTAGAAGCAGGTGCTCGCATTGATGTGGATGAATCTAAAGATGATCCTAGAGATTTTGCATTATGGAAATTCCATCCGTCAGAGCCATTATGGGGCAGTCCTTGGGGATCTGGCAGGCCGGGATGGCATATTGAATGCTCCACAATGGCGATAAAATTCCTCGGTCATAACTTTGATATCCATGGTGGTGGCCAGGACTTGATTTTTCCGCACCATGAAAATGAAATAGCACAGTCAGAAGGGTTATTTGATGAAACATTTGCAAAAACTTGGCTGCATATAGGAATGGTTACTATAAAGTCGGAAAAGATGTCAAAATCTATAGGCAATACAATAAAAATATCTGAACTTTTAGAAAAAATTAACCCAAACATAATACGGTTGTTTTGCTTGTCTGCTCATTACTCGAAACCTCTTGATTATTCTGAGGGGATTATTGAGGAAATTAAAACAAGGTGGGGACAAATAGAAAATGCATATTATGAATTAAAATACCGTATTGACAATAAATTACAATATACTCAATACCCCAAATTTGATTATGCTGTTTTTAAAAGTGAATGTATTGGCCATTATGAAGAATTTGAAGGTTTTATAGAAGAAAACTTAAACCTTTCAAACGCATTGACCTCTTTTTTTAAATTCATTAGCAAAATAAACAGCATCTTCTCAATAGAAGTGGCGGATAAAGAAAAATCCTATTTCATTTACAAACTTTTAGAAAAATTCATGTTTGTATTGGGGTTGAAAATTGCCCCTGTTTTAGACAATGACAAAGACAAAATTCAGGAATTGATTAAGAAAAGGGACACTTTTAGAAATTATAAAAACTATGAGGTGGCTGACGAAATCAGAAAGGAACTCTTAACTAAATTTAATGTAGAGTTAATAGACCATAAAGGTTTTACAGTGTGGAAAAAAGCTAATTGACTTGTCAAATATTTGGAAATGAAATATTGACATCGTCTAATTCAAGTATTGGAACATATATGGAAAGCGTATCTAATCCAATATGGTCAACAAAATTAAATTCACCTGTTAATCTCTTTAACTGAACATATTTCTTTAACATATTTTCAGAAGGGAGAAAATAATGAATTGTTGTTCCACCTATGTTTCCAGTTTGGATAAATAAAACCTCTTGATTATTCTTAATGGTGTGATAAAGCATAGGTATCAATCCTATTGGCGATTGTGATGAGTATAAGATGACCTTAAGCATATCCTCAAGGGATTTATATTTGAAAAAGACTAAATTTTTACTATATTCTGAATGGTTATTATTTCCATTATTGCTCATGTCTTTAGTTTATTAATGCATTATAAAGATTTTTTTGTTATTTAGCCATATGGATAATATGACTTGAGGTTTTTTTAATTTTTATTCATCATATTTACTGATAGTGTTTTGTAGATAAACACCATGTGAAAAATATTATAATCATAAGCATCATATATGCGAAGGAAATATACTTTTGTATTTGCAATTAGCAAACTTTTACCATCAAGTGAATTTCCCAAAGATGGGCAATCAAATCACTCAAAAACAAAATGGATAATTCAGGCAAATTAACTTTACGACATAAAGATTAAACCGGGTTATGGAATGTGGGAAAATATCCTAATAATACAATGATGAGAATTACTAAGTATGTACTCGATAATTTGTAGCCCGATTTTGAAATCTTAGAATACCATTGCAACACTAAAACATAACACTGCAAATTTCGTATCGTGATTTTTAAAGAATCCAAAGAAAGGGTTAATAGTCACCTATGGATTTTTTTCAATTACAGACAAATACACTTAAAATTATTAATACCCATATCTAAACCCGGCATTAGACTTTGAAACAATCGCACCTAATGCTTTTAAACTAGTAACAATTTAGGCCAATAATTTTTTGAAAACTTGTTAATTTAATATATGGTAACAAAATAAAAAAAGTAAATATCTTAAATTGCTTCTCTTATAGCACATTCGAAAAAGTTTTTGTTGAAAATATTATTTAAAAATCCAGGCAAAATAATTCATGTGGATTGGATGACAATTTAACCAGTTTTCGTAGTTATTTTTGGTTTAAAAATTCAAATATTTGGTTGTCTATTATAATTTGAATTGCACCAAACACCAAACAAACATCTATAATTCTTTATTTAAAATAGTTTATATTGAAAATAAACTTATCATC
>JADDOQ010000164.1:0-1566 GCA_016782315.1 Nitrososphaeraceae archaeon
ACATCAAGGAAAAGGCATTTAAGCATTGTAATTGAGCTGGATTCATAATTGCATATTTTTCAGTTATTATGTCAAGATTCTAACTAATATGAATTATTAAAAATGGATCAATAATAGATAAATCATCATACAGATACCAATTACCACAATCAAGCATATTTAGGTAGACATTTTGCTGCATACCCAGTCAAAGCCGGCGGTGTTTATCATGATAGCAACAACCATTACAGCAACAATATTCTTATTACCCCAAAATGGCAAAAATAGTTTTAAGAGGGTAAAAATAATTGATCACCAAGATCTATCGGTCGCGGAAAATCAAATAAACGAATTTCTCAAAAAGGTGGAGGTCAAGGAGCTTGATGATATTAAATTTGGTACCCGTTTCAAAAATGATACCGAAGGGCACACCTTTGTGATCCTTTATGAAGAAAACATGGCGACAGGTGTGGAGGACCCGCAAATATATGAATAGTCCGGATGTAAATCGGATTGTAAACTGATTTGGGTTTAGATCCGACAGTTCATGTCAATTATTTGTATCTGCAACGGGGTTATTGATACACATGACTGGCATTTCATGGCCAATCATGCAATATTGGCATAAAACAAAATTTTTAAACCGATACAAGTTTTACCGCAATACAGAATCAACTTCAAAGGACCGATATCAGCGCCAGGCCCTCTTGGCCCGCTTCAGTAACGAACGCTTTTCTGGCCCCATCTATTTGTCTTAATATATGATAGATTTCACTAGTCAAACGCCTCAAAAAATAAATGACTAGATTTGCTAATATGATTTATTGAACCCATTTATACAAGGAATTTAATCCCGCCAAGTCCATCGACAACGATTCGAAAGGATACGGTAAAATCTAAGTTTGGAAAGTCAAATCGATAAAAAAACAAGATTTAAAAAGGAAAGTAAAAACAAGTAGCTAACAAATTTGCTAATCGCCAACCTTTTACTAATTATTGGGAACTATTTTGAATACCGTTCCCTGCTTTTCGTCAAAAGTCAGCGCATATAGGTTTCCATCATAGGGATTTACCTTAAGGTCTGTAATCGCGCCAAAGCCCTTTCCAAACACAATTTGATCAAGGGAATCAGAACTGTTTGCAACTCCATCCGCAAGGGGACCGATAGGGAGCATGATTCCTGTCCTTTGCGCATCCAGTTTGAAATGATAGATATTTCCGCGCTTTGCATCGGCAACAAACATGTCATTTTTGTATAGGTTTCCCATATTGTTGGAGTTTAGAAATGTGATTCCGGTCGGAACTACTTTGTCAAACCATGTGAATTGGGGTGGATGGTATTTTCCCTTCCTGTCAAAATCAACCAAATCGTTTGGATAATGGGGAGCAATATGCTTTTCGGTTTGATTCATGTTATAGCCATGCAGCCATATGCCATCAACCTTGTTGTAGCCGCTGTTAAATCCCGGGTCAACCCTGTTTATCTCATCGCCAAACGGTAAACCGATTTGCGTGTCCCACAGAATGCTTGTGATTGGATCAAAAGCAAGTCCAAAACTGTTCCAAATCCCATATGAATAATAAAGG
>JADDOQ010000164.1:1693-4532 GCA_016782315.1 Nitrososphaeraceae archaeon
GTTCCAAATCCCATATGAATAATAAAGGTTTAAGGGATATTCATTTCCCAAAATGCCAGGCAATATTGGCAGACCATCCTGAGTGACTCGAAGTATCCCGCTAGTCCCATCCGGCTCACTCCCATTTTGGATATTTTGTGCTTTAGTGATGTGTCCATTGATGCCAACATCACCTATGGTAAGATATACATTGTTATCCGGTCCGACAGTTACCTTGCCACCGTTACCGATAGACCCGGGGGTAGCTGGAAGACTTAACAGCAATTTTGGATTCATTAACTTGTTGCTGATCAGCTCATACCTATACAGGAGATTACCCAATGGTTGTTTCCCCTCTGCAACATCATCACCGGCATAAGATTGAGCTTTACTGTAGTATAGAAAAACATAATTATTATTATTATTATTATTGTGGCTACTAGCATTTTTAAGGTCCGGATAATGGCTTGAAGCAACAGGAGGAATGGTTGCAATCCCTAGCATACCTCTGTGGCCTGATTTGGCAACGCTTACATTAAGCAAAGGTTGTTGTATCTTGGTTCCGTTTAAGATTCTTTGTACTGTGCCTTCGTCTTTCTCTGTAACTAATATGTCACTAGGGCCTAAAAAGGCCATGCTGGTTGGATACCTTAATCCTTTGAAAACCACTTCTGCCTTCAGGTTGCCATCAAGTATCGTTGGTCCATTGGGAGAAGAGACTCCAACCTCGGGGTATTTGGGAGACAGGGCTTTTACAAAATGACTGTTATCCGATTGCATTAAATTCGAAAATTCGCTAGTCACAGCCATAAAAGTCAGATTTAGGATTGCAACTAAAATTACACTTGCTATGTAAGAATAACACAATGTTAGCTTAGAATTAGACATTAGAAAATTCATCTATGCACCTATTGAATAAATATTCATAATATAAGTAACATGTTTAATGATTATCTTTTTTTATGGATAACTGCCAAAGCATTCAAATTTATCCACAATCATGTTTGTTTTTCAGTTAACAAACCATAAAAAACAAAAGCATCAATAGACAACAGCTCAGTCCATCGACAACTTATTGGAAGGTTTCGCCATAATTTATGCCTGAAAAACCAAATTGTTAACAAAAAATAGGCAATTTAGATCCAAAATAAAATCAACGGGTTAACAAATTTGCTAGCATAACATAAACTGACAATAGGGAAAAGCGGCAGATTTGTAAACAAACCCAGATTTTTGTTAATATAACTGTTTTCAATGCTAACATTTTAAACAGAGTCTTTATCATATGAAAAAGGAAAGGAAATTCATTTCTATTGATACTAGTTTAATATCTAATTTTGAATTTGTTCTAGGTATAATTTGTGTGATTTATTGATTGTGGAAGACAAAGCAACACACTAAAATTGTAATATAGTTTACCTGCAAAATCGTTTTTTTCTTCTAGTTTCTCTTTCATACTAACATCGCCTATTAATATTGCTCCATCAATGGAAACAACATCTCTCATTTTTTTCAAAGCTTCAATTGGATATGGCATATCATGTATTGATTCAAAAGTCATCACTAAATCATACTTTTCTTTAAAGTTTGCTTTCTAGATCAGCGACTGATGCAAAGATATTCTATTTTCTAATCCTTCATTATGAACATTTTTCTTAGCGTTATCTATAGATTGGGAATCTGCACCTATGGCATCTATTTTAGTCAATGGAAAAGTTGTAGCTAATGAAATACTAGCCCAGCCATCGCCACAGCCTACATCAAGAACTCGGCCACCTTTTGATTTTAATTTATCAGCTATATCAGGCATAGATGAAATCCATTTTGCAACATCGTTTACAAACTTCCTCATTGTTAAGATGAAGTTTATTTAATAAATTGCAACTGAGTTTTCCAAAACTAATACGATCTTGAATTTCTCCTACATTACCATTAAAAAAATAATCATAGAATATCCTAATTCGAATTTCTAGAATAGAAAATACAGAGGAATTTGCCCTACAACCAAAAATTTGTAAAGATCGAGAGGTATATTTGCAATGAATTCTTTTTTTTGTTCTCTCTCGACTAATTCCGTCTATAGGAAGAAACTCATTTAGATTACTAAAGTGGTTGTTAAAATGCTCTATCCACCTGTTTTCTTTATCCAAATAATCTTGTTTATAGATAATAAAAAGTTTCATAGAAAGGATTTTTATGAGTAACAACAATAAAACAAAATAATCAGTTTTGACCTTGTAATGTGGATTTTAGATTGTTTAGCTTTAATATATATATTGTTTTATCCTCTTGTTAGTATCTTTATTTTTGTAGGATCTGAAAATCTACTTAATTTGATTTATTTTATTTCTATGATTGTAGAAAAAAATCACAAATCATTTGTAGAGATTATGAATAATATTATGGATGTGGGTGGGAAATAGAATATCAAATATATCATTGACAGATTTTATTTTGTTGGAAATCGAATAATGAGTTATATTTTATCATATTAAAATATAAAAATCTCAGTATTTATGGAACAATATTGTACGGTATTAGAATAACTCTCCTTAATTTAATGAGAATAACAATATGGTTAGATATTGTTGTATAAAATAATCAATCACAGTATATCATAAAATTTTTTATAGGATCTCCAATATATTGTATGTACTGAAATTAAATCATCTAACCAAAAGTAAATGTGTAGGCCTGAAATCCTTTTCCCTTGACATCGATTATAAGCGAATGTGTTCCATCATATGATTGATGATTTGCAATATTGTACAATCGCGGACCATCGATTAAAAATTGAGACTCATTAACAATGTCTACTCCTTTGGAACTGTTCGATAACAAAGAATTATTTTCATATACT
>JADDOQ010000039.1:0-5371 GCA_016782315.1 Nitrososphaeraceae archaeon
CTTGGATGTATTTTCAACCTGGCTAAAGTGCGTTATCGAATGGAGTATGCGCCAAAAATGACATGGGACTCTTTTTCTAATAGTATTAGCACTAAATATCTATTGTCTGGCTACGGCTTATTTGAATAATACAAATCTATACGTTTTACTTATTTTATTATAACAATCTCATTAGACGAAATTAGATCTTATCAAAAAATCATACTGCACACGAAAAGCGGGAATAAGGAACTTATTAAAAAATTTTGGCCGATATTTAAATAAATAGTTGATTTTAACCCTAAACCAAAGACGCCATGTGCATTAAAACTTCCTGAAAAGGGATTAAGAACCTATGATATGAAATTGTACCAGAAGGAGTTTTTGGAATAAACCTGCTTGAAGATGGTGTAAACATTATTCCAAAAACTAATGCCATCTTTTCATTATGTTGATTATATTACGTCGGATGTTCCTCAAATGCGAGATGTTCTATATAAATAGTATATCCCAGAGAAACCAATCATAACATCAATGTTTCGAGGTTATTGGAAATGTCTTTATATTTATTGATGGGTTTCAAAGCATCGGATGAGTAAAACAGATCCATTTCATATAATTAAAACCATTTTAAAGGATTTCAAAGTTCCATTAGATTCAATTTCTAACCATAATGTTGTCTTCTATGAGAAGATAGAAATTCCCGCCCATATCATTAGAATTGCCTTTGGAGCAATAGATATTTATCCAACTGACTTTGACTCTACAGGAATAATTTGGTCTTTACATTTTACTTATGCCGACAGTTTATATACGATAGAAAGCAGAAAAAATGGACTAATCTTAGTGGGAGGTAAGGAAAATGTTCCTCAGAAAAAAACAATATTAAAAAAAATTATC
This sequence comes from Nitrososphaeraceae archaeon, assembly GCA_016782315.1. Taxonomy (GTDB): domain Archaea; phylum Thermoproteota; class Nitrososphaeria; order Nitrososphaerales; family Nitrososphaeraceae; genus Nitrosocosmicus. Next base: position 880 of record JADDOQ010000039.1, read on the forward strand.
AGTAGTGCGAAAGTTATAGACAATAATTTAAAAAAAATATTAAATCATAGAGTTAATGATGGAGATTTTCTTATCTACAACACCTCTAGAGAATTAATGGATATGTATTTACATTTTGAAAACACCCTCAAAGATAAAATATTCGAAAGAGAACAAACATTAAAAAAATGGAAAACGAAAGAATCAAAACAAAAGAAGTCGAGAGATGAAAATACTAATGCAAAATTAAAAGGAATTGTAATCACTGAAAACATTGAATTTGGAAAATTTTTTAAAGCCGGTTAATTTATCTCATGAATATATAAGAAAATTTGAGTTGATAACACCGGTTTTTAAATCACATAATGTTTAAATAGATAAATTTTATAAGCGACTTTCAAGTTTTCAATCTAATTTACAACAGTCCATCTACCAAATAAGAATTTCTAAGGATATCAAAGGTTCAATGGCTTGGATAAGGTCAAATCTAGATAGTTTATTAGAATGTAATAATGAAACAATGATAGAATCCCTTACTAACAAAATATTTTTGGAAACAGGGACCTTTATGACAAAAAGTAATGGGTCTTCAAGTATGCCAGCCCAAGAATTGGTTAGAGATTTCTTTAAATTAATTGGTATTATATCTAACTTCACTAGCAAAACCTTTCATTCAATATCAAGAAAAAACAGCAGTGGACAAAAAGACTATTTTGAATTTAATTCCGAATATGAGGATATAGAATATATTCTTACTTTATCGCTATCACTTACTAATTATATAATAAAAAAAATGAATAGAATAATTTAATTAATATATAAGACAATTTCTGTCATATCTTTAAATGAATCTTAAATCTTTTGAGAATAAGTCATAACAGGTTGACGTTAATCGACTGGATCCAAAGAACTTCTAAGAATATTGGCGGCATTCCAAAGGTGAGACCTTAAAAAGTCAAATGTAATTTTTTGGTTATCTATTGTTTAATTAATAGGTTTTATGGATTTTAAATCACTTTTAACCAAATAACATAATACAGATATATCTATAATTTATTTATTTCATTAGTGCAATATAATGTGATTTAATTACAAATAATAGCTGAGTAAATATATATAAGGCAAATTAATATTTTTCTTTGATATTCGGGAATTAGAATCCTCTACAAGTATTTATTACTAATTGTAAAATTTTCAGAATATGAATAAAGTCATTTTAAAATCCAATATGATTATATTTTATATTTTTATACTCATGGGACTATATGACATCTTTATGGTTGCTACTGTAAATGCTACACCTTACAATGTTACAAATCATGATGAAAGGGTGAATTTTATATTGGAAGCCTTTACAGATGAAGGGTTTACAGGAGATAGTACAATAATAAATAAAAATACTCCATCTTTACAAGGACAATTTCAAGATTCCATTAGTAGTTTTAGAATAGCCTTTGGACAAAATCAAAGTAATGGATACATGTTAGAAATTTGTGAACATATAAGTTTTGCCGGAAATTGTATCATTGTTGGTGCTGGTGAATACGATATCGAATCCCTTGGTTCGCTCAATGACAAAGTATCCTCAATAAGATATCTATCTCCATCTTCACTTGAACTAAAAGGTTATTCATAATAACTAAAAAATCATTTTATGTATTTGTTACATAATTTTATTGTAGGTCATTATCTGTTGTTTGATAATACCATTTAATATTGTTCTAACATTATAGAAATAGATATGTTATATTTAATCTGAAAAAGACTTAAAGTATTTATAATTACGGGTCTAATTGTTTTTCAAATTTGATAATTTGGTATAAAGTTATATTATATAACAAAAAATAATTTCTCATATATGGTATCAGAGAAGCAAATTATGATTACATTATCCTACGTGGCAATTTTTTTATTTACTTCTATTTGGACTATTGATGCTGAAGGCGTTGATATGTCCTCATGGGAAACAGGTGAAGAAATGCCTACACATAGAACCGAGATCGCCGCAGATTTGTTAGATAATAAAATCTATGTATTTGGTGGAGCAGACTACCAAAAGGATGGAGTAATAGACACTGTGGAAGTGTATGATCCAGAAAAAAATGAGTGGACCACAGCTGCACCATTACCAATTCCAATAGATCATACTTCAGCAGTCGCATATGATGGTAAGTTATACCTTGTAGGAGGATTTTTAGAAAACAAGATATCTACAGACAAGCTTTTCATTTATGATCCTAATGAAAACAGATGGGCTGAAGGCAATCCATTGCCATCACCCAGAGGAGCATTAACTGCAGAGGTCATAAATGGTACAATCTATGCTATGGGCGGAGTCAATAAGGATCATCAACCTGTTAATACTAATGAAGCTTATGACGTTAAAACCAATACCTGGACTGCAAGAGAGCCAATACCTGGACCAAAGCACCATGTTGCATCGGCAGTGGTGGATGGAAAATTATATGTACTTGGAGGAAGATTATTTGGCAATGGTGAACCTTCCGAGATTAATGAATCGTTAACGAATTTTGATGACAATTGGAGATATGATCCAGAAAAGAACAAATGGATGTCCTTGGAATCCATGTCGATTAGAAGAAGCGGATTTACTGCCACATCCCTAAATGATCAAATTTATGTATTTGGGGGTCAAGGCACAGAAGGATCTTACAATAGTGTTGAGAGGTATGACCCAATAACGAATAAATGGTATGGAGAGCCTGCAATGCCTACAGAACGTTCGGGATCTGCATCTGTTGCCTATAAGGATAGAATCTATGTATTTGGTGGTCAGCACAAGGGCCTAGTGGCATTAAATGTAAATGAAATTTTGATTCGGGGTAATTGAAGCCAACCATAAAATAAAACACATATAGATTTTCTTATTAATTCGTATAAGGTATTGTGTAATTAAATTTCGTTTTTCTATCGATATAAAATTGTTTTGGATATGGTCTATAATATTATTAATTTATCTTCATAATATGTTGAATCTGGTTCAAAAAAGAGTAATAATTGTATCATCCAAATGCATCATAAATGGTTGTTTTATTTTTGCCAACGTGAAAGATCTCGTTTGCATCAGTCACTGTTAACCCGGGCTGAGGTCCTCCACCTATAACAAAAATCTGCCCATCATAAGCTGCTACTCCTAATCCATGACGTGACGTGGGCATAGGGTATTGATGTGTCCAACTATTCTTTGTGGTGTCATATCTCTCATTGTTATTGAAAGTCCCATTATTTTGTTCGCCTCCAAATACATAAATAAAATCGTCTATTGATGAGGATGCAATACCGCTTCTTTTTGTGGGCATAGGTTCTAGATCGCTTGTCCATTTATCTGAAGATGGATTGTATTTTTCTACAATATCTACATTGTCTAAAGAACCAGTTATCCTGCCACCAATTATATAAATGATATTATTTACTTCAGCTGATGCAGCATGATGCCTCGATGTAGGCATAGGTGATTTAGACATCCATAAATTATTTTTTGGATCATATGATTCGTTTGTATTGACTGGATCATTATTATCCCCTCCTATTACATATAGCGTCCCGTTTACAAAATTCGCATTCGGAGACCCCCTTGCGGTAGGCATAGGATTGCCCTCAATCCAGTCGTTATCCATTGGATCATAAATAAATAACTTATCGCTTGCCTCCCATTCTCCAAAATATCCGCCAGCTACATATATTTTGCCTTGATCGGATACAGCTGCTGCAGCATGATGAAGCGGCATAGGCAAAGATGTGATGTTTGTCATCCAACTGTTGTTCTTTGTGTTATATGCCTCTACAATATCGGTAGGTTTTCCCTCTGAATTAAATCCACCAATTACATATATGCGGTCTCCTACGGTAACCGCAGTTACTTCTGTACGTGGGGTAGGCATAGGTGAGCCTTTTGACCAGAATTCTGTTATCATCTGTCCTTCTGTATAAGATATTTGCACCGACAAAGTAGGATTTACGGAACAGAGCAAAGAGACGGATAATATAGAAATTAACATCAGGTTTTTATGGAAATCTAACATAAAATCCCTAAATTTGTATATAATATAAAGACTATGTTGATCCTCAAATTTGATAAATATGCATTTATATAAAATATTTAATACACTATAACTAACTATTTGTTACCTGATTATACTATTTTATTTAGTGTATCTAATAACTATTTATTTTACAATGAGTATTTATCTGTTACCTGGTGAATAAACATATTGATCATTATTTATAGTAATGGTTGTTCTTTTACTTTAGATTCGGGAAACGTTCTTAAAATAAAAAAATAGCAATATCTATTAAAAATAATGAATTAAATACTGTTTATTATTAAAACAGTGCCTCTGCTTTGTCTAGATTATTATTAATGGTCCTTATTAATTGTTGAACTTCTGCTGTTCCACTTTTACTTTCTATTGCATTTTTTAAATCCTCTCTTAATAGAATTTCAGTAGCTTCCATTAGGGTAGGGTTTTTTTCATGTAAAGGTGCTTCAAGA
>JADDOQ010000039.1:5443-16446 GCA_016782315.1 Nitrososphaeraceae archaeon
GTACTAACTTGTGTTAATAGATTTCTTATTTCTTTTATCAATGTTATTGGATCTTTGCTTACTTCTTCACTTATTGATGAATCGCTTTCAGTTGCTCCTTGAGCAAAGGCCAGATTTGTGGTAGCGGATGAAAACCCAAAGACAATCGCTGTAATAATAATTGCATATCTGATTGAATAAATTTTTAGATTTTTTGACATTTATTTACTCATTTTCATGATGTTTAACTTTGCATATATATCAATTGCAAATTCTCTGTTTTTAGAATATATGTATACTGTTTTCCTTTTGTAAAAACTATATGGAATAAAAGAAATAGTTAATTATCATGGTAATCAATCAAAGAATGTCTGTGTACCTGGCGGAATGAGATAGTTTATATAAATTATTTTGTTCCATAAAAATAATCAAAAAAATAGGGTGTTGAGTTTCATGGTTTGTTCGTTTAATCATGCGTTCCTAAAAAGGGATAATTTGTATTTTCTAATTATTACTGTTATTATATCAGCATCCATACATCTTTGGAATCCAATTGGATTTCCAAGTATCCATATTGATGAAGGAATTTACATGCTTCGGGCCATGCATATATTAGATGGCTTTGGATTAAAAGATGATGCATCAAGTTATGATCATCCTTTTTTTGGATCCTTATTTCTTGCAAGTTTTTTAAGTTTGATAAATTATCCTGCCTTAATTTCTATTGATATACATGACATACAATCATTCGAATTGCTTTACTTTTACCCTAGAATTTTAATGGGGTTTCTCGCAATTTTGGACACCTTTCTTATTTATATGATAGCAAAAATAAGATATAATAACAATGTGGGATTTATTGCATCCATTTTATTTGCAATAATGCCATTAACATGGCCTATTCGTAGAATATATCTTGAATCGATTTTACTTCCTTTTTTATTGTCTTCAATCCTATTTTCAGTTTCTATTTATTCCTATAACAATAGATTAGGAAAATTGAATTTTTTGATTAATACTAAAAATAAATATTACAAGTTAACTAAAAAATTTATCAATGAAAATACCCTTATCTTGGTCTCAGGTATATGCCTTGGAATGGCCATTTTCACAAAAATTCCAACAATAACTATGATTCCAATGTTAATGTTTCTTACTTATCGATATAGCAAAAATTTTAGGCATGTTGTGATATTGCTGATACCCATTATATTAATCCCGCTTATTTGGCCTATATATGCAGCTTACAATGGGGAATTTGATAAATGGTTAAATGGAGTAGAGTGGCAGTTAAGTCGAAGCAATAACAACTCAATTTTAGACTTTATTTATGAATCTTTTCTAGTTGATCCCATATTATTAACATTTGGACTGAGTGGGACTGCTTTTGCAATAGTTAGAAAGGATTTCTTTATAATATCATGGATAATTCCCATGGTAATCTTTTTTGGTTTTGTTATTGATTATGTAAATTGGTTTCATTGGATACCAATTCTAGGGGCACTTTCAATTTCATCCGCAGTATTTATTGAAAACATGCTAAAAAAGATTATAAAACAAAGAACGCTCTTGATAGGGTTAGTATTGTCTATAGTGTTATTTGGGACAATATCTACAATTGTTGTTGTATCAACAAATGTATCTTCTTTTCAATTCCAATCTATGGCTTATGTGGGTAAAAAATTAGACGATCTTACAAATTCTAATTATCCAAACAAAACCTATTCTTCTATAACTAATAACACATTACAGTATAACCATATGGAAGAAGACGACTTAATAAAAGATGATAATAACAACCCTTACAAAGATACTGCTGATCCGGTAACAATTATTTCAAGTCCCATCTATTCATGGATTTTCAAATATGTATATAATTATAACAACACATTTTCAAGTTATACTGAACAACGAGACATCAAAACCAACAAGGTTATCCTTATAGTCGACAGATATTTTAGAGATTTTATATTACAGAATGCCATCAATAACACACTTAAAAATGACACTATGATGAACTCGTCAGTTGATATTTTCGAAATCTTTGCAAAATCCAATAAAGAGGTTTATTTTAAAGGAACAGCAGTAAACTATAACCTAAATCAATATCCTTTTACAATTATTAAGTATAATTTTGGTGGTAGCCCAATAGAAATTAGGACTATTGTAATGTAATCAACAAATTAAACTTATTACCTAAACATGGAAATAACTTGCAGACAATATCATTGGATGTAAAGTCCTATTCTAATATTTGAAAATAGGCATATATAATAAATAGAGTTTAAATTCTGTTTGAATGTGTATATGGGAGCAGTTACTTAGATGTTAAACTTTAACAACATAAAACGTCCTGATACCAATAATCAGATATTCCTATCAATCATTGTCCCAACTTTTAATGAATCTATGAACATTATTAATTTGATTAATCACATTCAAACACATATTCCGAAATTCATTAGTATTGAAATTATTATTGTAGATGATAATTCTCCTGATGGAACAGGCTTACTGGTAGAACAATACATAAATAAAAATAGAGAATCAACAAATTCAGAAAGTAATAATTATTTAGATGAACTCAACAAAATGATTTCTAATTCACCTTTAAAAATAATTCACCGAGAAAAGAAAACAGGCCTTATATCAGCAATACTACATGGAATAAGTTCTTGCAGCGGACAAAATATTCTCATAATGGATGCAGATTTTTCACATCCACCTGAACTGATAGCAAATATGATAAAGGAACTTGAGCGAGATACCAATTGCATCATAATTGGTTCAAGGTATATCAATGGGGGCTCAATTAAAGGAATGCCATTTAAAAGACTTCTGCTTAGTTTGGGTGCAACATTAATAGCAAGATATGGCCTTTCACTGAGAAATGTACATGATCCAATGTCTGGTTTTTTTGCATTTCCAAGACATATACTTGAAGATGTAAACTTTAATACTAGCGGATATAAAATATTGCTCGAAATTCTAATAAAAAAGAGATATTCAACAAAGGTAAAAGAAATACCATATACATTTAAAGATAGAAAGTACGGCCAAAGCAAACTTGGCTTTTCGGTTGTCCTTGATTATATCAAAGCCATCTGGAAACTCTATATATATGGTAGAAAATCAAGAAAACACATCCTCAAAACAGAACAAAGAAACTCTGCTTTATTTATATCACAAGCTGCTAGATTCTACTCTGTGGGTGCTAGTGGATTATTATTGAATTATTTATTGTCCCTGTCTCTCTCTAACGGTACTCTTTCTAGCATGAGCTATTTGCAATCTACTTCTATTGGAATTGCTTTATCTGTTACCACAAACTTTTTACTCAATAAGTTCTGGACTTTTGAAGATAAAAATACATCTAGACAACATTTCATAAAGCAATATGGATCGTTTCTTGGATTTAGTTTAATTGGAATTTTGATTCAGTTACTATTGGTACATATTTTTACAGAATCAGACATGAAATATGATTTATCTCTTTTACTTGCAATACTTGTGGCGTCAGTAAGCAATTTTCTTCTCAATAAAAAATGGACGTTTAAAGAAAAAATATGGAATAAAAATAATAAATGATGGGAAGAACAATTATCATTTATTTATTTTCTCACCAAGAGAATATTACTTGAAAGCGATGAGTAGGATATTAGTAGGGGTTTTATTGATGGAGATTAGAACATACTCAATTACATTGCTGATAACCATATTTGCTAATGTCATTACAAACAATAACTTGTATAACATTGTATAGCGAATCATCTACCTTGATGTTCAATGGATTTATAGTTTTCAAAACAAAGCTCTCCAGTTTGGGGTTAATTTCATTTTTATCGGCATACGTATTTCCATCGTACAATCCATAATATATGCCAGACTCTAGATTTGACGATTTTATCTCTGCAATCATAAAACTAACACTATCGTTTGGTAAATTGATTATAACAGTAGAATTTATCGGTATATCTTGATATAGCCTTGCATTTTTTAATAATTCATCAAAATTGTTAAAATTCCCTATTTGTCCAATCAAAAGATTACTTATAGTTAAATTATGATTTTGAGTATGATGTTCATAATTAGGTATAAATTTTATAAATTGATGCCACTTATTTAACTGAAAAGGCAGCAATTCATCATCAAGATCTCTCATGTATTCAATTGTATTATTATAACTTATTGCAGATAACGCTAAATGTCCTTTGTCTAGTAATTCGGGAATTACCGTTATGTTGTTTGGAATTCTTAAGGTGTGTTGCTGTTTACTAATCTCAGATTGATTTTCATTCGAGGTACTTGTATTACTAATATTGTTATTAGATGAAATAATCAATGCATCAGATGGGTTAATTGATATGTTAGTTCCTATGACTGTTATAGCAACAATAATCGAAAATGTTGTAACCATAAATTTAGTTCTAATACTATCTAGATATGATAACATAATTTGCTACCTCATTATAGAATATTTATATCTTTATGGTATTCTGAATTTTTAAAATTGTACATTAAATTTCAAATGTTAGTATCAATTTACTATTGGTCTTGATTTTATTTCTTAAACCACTAATAGTATGTGAATATGAAATCTAATGCCATCTGTAATATGAATTAATTATAAAATAGTATTGATGGCCATTGGTATAAAATATCGAATTTAGTAAAGGTGTTTTCTATATTGAGAATGTAAAATATATTTTTATTTGGGATGATCGACAAACAATAATGCTGAAAACAATTGTTGGAAGTAACAAAATGAGCCTTGGAGTTAAAAAAGGTGATAAATCTCAATAACATGTACAAGAAAAAACTTTGTTATGTAATTATGATATTATTGCCCGTTACTTTATCTGCTTTTACCCATATGTGGAATCCAACTGGGTTTCCAATGGTATATATAGATGAAAATCATTACATGAGGCGAGCAATCCAGGTTATTGAAGGACAAGGCCCCCAAGAATCAATAGGCGTTTACGATCATCCATATGACCATCCATATTTTGGACAGATTTTTTTGGCATTTCTATTAAAGTTAACAGGATATTTAAGTATCTTAAATCTATCCGTAATTGATTCATCTTCCATTGAATCTGTTTATATAATTCCTCGATTGTTAATGGGTGCGCTTGCAGCAATAAACACCATTTTTGTTTTTAAAATTGGTGAAATTTGGCATAGTAGAAACTTGGGTTTTATTGCATCAATGTTATTTGCTGTAATGCCTCTTACCTGGATGTTAAAAATGATTTTATTGGATACGCTTTTATTGCCGTTCCTACTTTCCTCAATCCTTCTGGCTTTTTATTCATCCAAAATAAAGAGAACAAATGCCAATCTGTTTATAATATTTCTTTCAGGTATTACGCTTGGCCTCGCGATATTCACCAAAGTTCCAATAATTGCGTTTATTCCATTAGTTGGTTACCTTATTTATAATTACAATAGAGATATAAAGATATTGGGATTGTGGGTCATTCCCGTTATTTTAATACCCTTATTATGGCCTGTATCTATAGGGCTTACAGGGCATACTGAAGATTGGCTTGATGGGATTTCTTATCAGGTAGAAAGAGGTGAAAGAAATTTCCTCGATACAGTATCATTATTATACCAAGATGACCCTTTGTTGTGGTCATTAGGAATTGCGGGTGGCATAATATCATTGGTTATGAAAAAGGATTTTGTTTTTGTATTATGGACAGTGCCATATATACTCTTTATATATTATATAGGAGGGATTGTGAAATTTTTTCATTTTATTGAACTGTTACCCATTTTCTCAATAGCAGCAGGGTTTATAATAATATCAATTGTAAAGAACCTTGGTATAGTTTTGAGGAGAGATAACAATGATAAAATATCAAGGATCGTTTCATATGCAATAATATCTGGGATAGGGCTATTTGGCCTAATTAGCACTGTTTTGATTTTACAAATAGATACTAACGAGTCTTTTTTTGAACTGTCTGCTTTTATATCCAGTCATCTTGCCAATGAGGGTGAATCTAATGGCAAAATTACTATGATTGGACAACATTGGATTCGAAGCTTTTCATGGATTCCGACGTATCTCTATGATAATGAACACTATATCAAAGATGTTTTTCCTGAGCGATATTTAAGAGAACCTGTTAAAACTGAAAATGTTTTAATGATTGTGGATAATCAGTTGAAACACGAGATATTTGATCATTCAGTACAGGGCAAACATCTTGATGAAATTCGAAAGTTATACCATGAGTCGGAGAGAATAGGGTTGTTTTCCGATAACCTAACCGGAAAGTATAACACAGATCAATATCCATTTACAAACATAAAGGAAAATAATGGGTTTGGCTTAATTGAGGTCAGGTCAAATTACGATAATAAAGCATATGCATTGTCAGTCAATAAATCTAGTTTAAGTATTTACACAAATAATTCATCCTCTCAACAAAAAATGCCTACTGTGTTTGATCCTAATCTAAGGGTTGAGCTAGTTGCTAGCGGATTAAAATATCCAACTAGCATGGCATTTGTAGGGGACGATGATCTATTAGTTCTTGAAAAAAATAATGGCACTGTAAAAAGAATTGTAAATGGAAACATGGTGGATAAACCAATACTAGACTTGAATGTAGCCAATAAAATAGAAAGGGGGTTATTGGGAATTGCAGTATCCGATCAGGCCTCAAAAGACAATAAAACAAATGTTTACCTTTATTTTACTGAATCGACTCAGGATGGAAATGATGTATGCCATGGCGCGACAATATGTGATGATGAAACAAATCCAATAGGAAATAGGTTATACAAATATGAATGGGCTGATAATAAATTAATCAACCCAAAATTACTTTTAGATTTGCCTGCTGGCCCTGGCGCTGATCATAATGGGGGAGTAGTGGAAATAGGGCCAGACAACAACCTGTATATTCTTGTTGGTGATGGCGATAGCTGTTGGGAAGAGGAATATTGTACAGGTTCATTTGATGATAGCCCTGTTAATTCTGAATCATCCAATGTGCATACAGGTGCTCCACCTGTAGGGAGAGGCGGCATATTGAGAATCACTACCGATGGTGAACCTATTCTTTATGGGGAAAAAAATACAACGGGGATTTTAGCAGATCATAGCCCATTGAATAAATATTTTGCGTATGGAATACGAAATGGATTTGGGATTGCATTTGATCCTTTAACAAACAAACTGTGGGATACAGAAAATGGTCCTGGCTATGGGGATGAGATTAATTTGGTGGAGCCAGGGTTTAACAGTGGTTGGCTAAAGGTTCAAGGTTGGTGGCCAGTAACGATTGCAGAACCATTGCCCGCACAAAGAGGATATTTTGGCGAAGATAGAATAGTAAAGCCAAGTAATTTGGAAACATTTGCAGAAAAGGGCCGATATAGCCATCCAGAATTTACCTGGAATATGTCAGTAGGAGTTACTGCTCTTGAATTTCTAACTAGCAATAATTTGGGTAAACAATACGAAAGCGATCTTTTTGTTGCCGATTATAATAATGACTATTTGTACAATTTTGATCTGACCAAAGATAGATCAAAATTAGATCTTAAAGGGAATCTAACAGATAAAATTGCAAATGATAACAATGAACTTCAGGATATAGTATTCGGACAAGGGTTTGGAATTATCACTGATATTGAGGAGGGACCTGATGGATATCTTTATCTTTTATCCCATATTAATGGTAACGTTTATAGAATAATTCCAAACTCAAGCGAACAAATGGTCATGGTAGATAAACAACTCTATTCTCAATAAGACTATACTCCATATGTAATTATTGAAATTATGTGAAAGGGTATTTTGTACAACCCAAATCTTTTATGTGCTGATCATTTATGTTTTCTTTACATTTAAAATTGCTTTAGAATTCTATAAATAAATTATGGGTTGTAATATTGAGAAATATCAATAATACATACTACACGTATATTTGACATTGGTGTTCTATTGATTTTACAATGCGGTTATACAAATAGAGAATCAAGGTTATCTTTATATTGTTATTAGGTAGCCTAGTTGTGATTGTGATATCATTATAATGCAAAATCAAAATGCAAATACGGTACTAACCGTTGTAGTTATAATGACAACATTTACTGCGGCATTACAATCAGGTTCTACCAATTTGGCATTTTCTCAGGCTGTTGATCTGATTCCTATAAATACCGGCAATGAAACACTTGATGGCAGTTTACCTATATTTTATGAATGTATAGATGAATCACTAGACGCAAGTGAAAACACACCTCATCAGGCACCATACTTTGAGGATGAGCCAACAAAGAACGAAGTGAGAGTGTGTTATCAAGAAGTATTAGTAGATAATCCATTAGAAGAAGAGAACGTGGAGGCAGAATAGACATTGCATGTTAAAAATAACACAAAAATGACACCATTAAGCATGTTATCTATCGCTGCAATCTTTTTAATTTTAATTCAAATCACTTTGGTAGATGCTGCCCAGGGTTTGACTAAATATTATAATTGCGTAACGAGGGATGCAAACAATCAAGGAACCCTTTCCTTGTCCGATGTTGAGATTTGTTATGACAAAGTATTTAAGGGCGCTCAAAATGCCGATGCGGATGGCAGACCGTTAGGCTGATTAGGAGTAGATTGAGGAAACAGTAAAAATAAGTCATCTTCAATAGAACAACCATTAAATTTCAATGTTGTATCTATATTTGTCTCTCATGCTAACACGTAATGATTTTTAATCTTTTCATATTATTATTCGGCTCTGTTAACTTAACTGTTTAACTGTTTGTTATGATAGCTAATGAATAGATTTAGCCAGTTTCGTACATGCTTTAGTTTACAGTTTTTCAACTTACAAGGAAAATAATCATCAAAACTTTCAGTTCTATCCTTTATGTACTGCATGGTCCTTTCTATCAGACTTTTCTCATAGGGAGAATGGATATGATGTTGCGTATTCAGGAATTTGCATGCTTGGGGATACCATGTAACACCATCTGTGGAAACAGGATGCTTTCCATATTTGTTTATCAATGATAGGATAAACCGTTCTGCATTCAGAATGTTTCTCTCATTGGACATGCTTATTCCAAGTATTTTCTTGGCTTTAGGCTCTATTGCAACCCAAATCCACATGCAACTAGAACCAATCTTTAGGAGAGTTTCATCAATGATAAACTCGGATATTCTTTTTCTCTTTGCGGTGATTTTCTTGGGCCTGTATCTTTGTATCCATTTCCATATTGCTACATGGCTTCTCTTGGCAAACCGGGATAATGCTTTAGATGTGCTTCTATAAGACAAACCCAGAAAGTACAAATACAATCCATAGCCAATGTATTTTGATGGCGTTCTATTTCTTTTAATATGCATAACAAAAAGAGATAGAATATCTTCAGCTATAGGATTTTCTTTAAGTTAACAGAGCCTATTATTCTATGTCCTTATGATTGAAATAAATATACAATTCATCCATTTTCGCCACATATAAAAAATAACAAGTGAATACAAAATTTCCATGTATACTCGGGCTTTGAATATATTAATTCTCTTGTGTCAATAAAGTGCTATATCAAAGAAGGGAACCAAAAATAAGCATCTAATTTTGAAGAATTTAAGGATAGATTCGCTAATTTGTTATCCATTATTTAAGATACAAGCACATCATAAAGAAAGGTTTCGCCATTGATATTTATGCCGCATTACCTTTGAACGATGTTTAGTTACCTGTCACTTGTATGTTGTTATCAAAAGAGAACGGAATAGCACCTATGAAATTGCAAAATTCACTATTTTAAAACGCCTTTTACTATCGCTTAGCGTAATTGATTTTGTATTCCCGCTAAATTCCCTTAGTTGACCATAATTAAAAATTCTAATTTATTGTAATTATGGAACTTATATGTGGATATAGACCGAATTGCTGAAATGATTCAATACGCCGTGGTGTATCTTGAGGTGAACAGTGGTCTGTCTTGTATATTCTGGTGAGTTAAATGTGTTAACAATACTACTCACATTTGATGATGCATTTTGCAGAATATTCTCTGTGTGTATCTTTATGAATCCGCTAAAGCGGGATCACACGATATTAATTATTCATCAAGGAAACAGTTAATTAATTATATTCTGAATAAACGTTGTTTAAATTTGTAAATTAAGATAACAAAGGAGAGAATAGTAAATGTAACCAAAAATGGAATTCACTTGCAATTCACTCCTTTATTATCATGAGTACATTTTCCAATATGACTTTTAGACCAATCAATGCAAGATACATGAATTTGGTTTGGAGTATCTCATTACTGCTTTTTTTTGTTTATGATGGGTTTTATATCACAAACATAACTAGGTTACCAAACAAAAAATATAAAGATATTCCTGATTCTCTATATCTATAATGTTTTGTAAAATTAGTTTTAAAAACCAAATATCTCCTATTATAGCAATGGAGAATTGAGACCATCTTTATATTTTTGTTAGTTAACCTAATAGTGTCTAAGTTTACCCGCTTTCCTTAGACAGCATATGTCAAGCAAAATCGGTATGGGAATCCACGATTTGTATGGAATCAGGTCATGTTGGAATTTGTAAACACAAGGTAAAGGAGTGATGGTTATTGGAGATGATGATAGGCATATAAATCGCTAATTCCGATTACTCCTTTACCATAATTCTTAATAGTAGTCCAAATCAACAATATTGAATTCAAATATAGTGCATATAAATTGTTGATATTCAATAATGGGCTCTGTTCACTTAACGATAAAGCTATAGATTGAAGATGCCTATTTCCATTGTGATTGGTAGAAACAGGACACCTTCAGCGTATATTGGTTATGGATTGTATTTGTATTTTTCCGGTCTGTCACTAAGGAGAGCCTCTCAAATACCCTCCCCATATTTTATCAAACGAAATCATGTTTCCATCTGGAACTGGATACAAAAGTACAAACCAAAGATGCTTTCTTCGAAGAAAAAGAAGGTTGAGGGGTTTGTCGTTGACGAGACAATGATTAAGATT
>JADDOQ010000298.1 GCA_016782315.1 Nitrososphaeraceae archaeon
CCATATGCTCTCTTAAAGACATCATCTCCGTATACCATTTCAGCGGTGAATCCCTTGCCAACAGGAACATCCTCTGAATCAAATTCAAATGCGTATTCTGCAGTTGATTTTGCAGGCCAGACCACACCGTTTAACACCTTGGATATGTTGGTATCGTTTATGAAAATGTGAATTGTACCTGTTTCATTGACATTTGCGTTATTGGTAACTTGGACAACGACATTGAATGCGGGTTTTTGGTCAGATGTTGTTGCCGTTGTTGTATTATATTCTTGTGCTTGTGCATGTGCATTCAAACTGTTAAGGGATATAGAAATAGATGAGGCTAAGGCAACTGCTAATGCAATCGTAGATAGAAATACTCCGTTGTTGTATTTGTTGTTGATAGTAAAGAACGCTAATAACTGTCTTTGAATATTAACATTAGATGTTCTTTTCAACATATAGTGTTATATAACAGAATCAAATTATAAATTTAATTTACAAGTTTACTATTCAAAATTACAGTAGGTTGTTAACAGGCAAATTATCATAATAGTCATTATAGAGCATTAATTTGCAATATCAATTTCTTGATAAGGATTTATTGTTTTTTCATTTGTTTTGTTTACTTTGTGTTATGTAGGATTGACTAAAAGGGGTGCTATTTTTTATGTCATCTATAGTGGTCTTATTTGCTAGGTGGCAATGGATTCTTTACCTAAAGATGTAATAATCACTGTTGCCCCTAATTTATAGAAGTTGGTAATTGAATGTCACAATCTTATTTCATGTCAATGCAATATGCAAACTATCCGGGTATAACCCATTCGTTTGCCAAGCATAGATTAAGCTCCGTCATAAATTGATAATTACTTTAAATACTAGACTAACATGACACCTGAAAATTAAAGACATACTTTCATTAAAACGTGAATGCAAGAAGCGGGTTCAAATCCCAACTCATTCTTTATATTATCTATTTTATTAGAAATATATTACCTATTTTTATAATGGGACTTCAAGTCCCACTTCCGACACTCAGATAATTTTATAACATATTAAAAATCGGACCATTAATTTGATAATGAATCAATCAATTAATCCCTGTTTGTATTACATCCAATTAGCCCAGGCCAATAGGTTATGAACAAAATCAAAGTTAAAATAAAATGGATTTTACTCATAGCATTAATTGAACCCGCTTACCTACCTGACTCAAACCCCCTTGGGCCCATTAACTAAATGGGCTCATATACTTGATATAACAGCATTATTTTCGTTGGAATAATA
>JADDOQ010000165.1 GCA_016782315.1 Nitrososphaeraceae archaeon
TTCAGGTGTTTGTGTTTACAGGGTACAACATATGGACAGATTTTGACACCATAGAAGTCAAAGATTTCATCTAAACTTCAACGGTGTGTGAGTGTTGTATGCATTGGCTGGATTATAGGTAAACTAAAAAACAGATGCCTGCTGTCATCAGGTTTGCTAGGCGCCTTTTAAACCGCATTTGGCAGCAGAGGCCAATTTTACTTTGCCCAAATGCCTTCCACTTACCCTGGACCATCAATTCCGTATGTTTTTTTAGATCCATCCTCATACAACATCATAAAAGATGCAGAAGCAGCAGCAGTAGCAAATCCATTCTCAAACCAATCAGTATCAGGGCAAATCATAACTTTCAAAAACCATGTTTTCGGTTCACGTTATCGTTGAATCCCCATAAGCCAAAAAAAACACCAGATAAATTTAAGGCCTTTCTTGATTGATATTTGTGTGTGAGGGCGTAGAGAAAAGCAGAATGAACGACACGAGTAAGAAATACTACCAATTGTCTCCTAATTTGACAATATGCAGAATAGTCAACGGGATGTGGCAAGTTGCCGGTGGACACGGACAGATCAATCATGAATTGGCAATCAAAGACATGATTCGACATCATGGTGCTGGCTTTACCAGTTGGGACTTGGCCGATATTTATGGCCCAGCAGAAGATTTTATCGGCCAGTTCAGGCACAGATTGTTGGCGCTAAAAGGAAAAGAGGAGATTGACAGGATGCAGGCATTAACAAAATGGGTGCCACAGCCAGGAAGAATTACAACTTCTTTCGTTAATCAAAGCATAGAAAGGGCGCTTCGCAGAATGAGTGTTAGTTCGCTGGATTTACTTCAATTCCACTGGTGGGACTATGCCAATCCGTATTATATGGATGCCCTCAAATACCTATCCGACTTACGGGACAAAGGGATAATCAAGCACATAGGTCTTACAAATTTTGACACCGAACGAATGCAGATCATGACAGATTCAGGCATACAATTTGTATCAAACCAGGTTCAGTATTCGATTATAGACCGCAGGCCAGAGGTGAAGATGACGCCCTTTTGCTTGAAACACAACATCAGTCTCCTTGCTTATGGAAGCATCTGTGGAGGGCTTTTGTCAGAGCGCTATCTAGGAGTTATGCAAGAACCATCTGCCGCCGAGTTAAACACATTAAGCTTGCGAAAATACAAGCGAATGATAGACTCATGGGGAGGATGGGATTTGTTCCAAGACCTTTTATCAACCTTGAATGAAATTGCACAAAACCACAATGTGAGCATTGCAAATGTGGCAACCAATTATATTCTGGACAAGCCTGCAGTAGCAGGCGTAATCATAGGTGTTAGACTGGGCATAGTTGATCACATAAACAATAATGATCAGGTATTCAACTTTAGTTTGGATAAGTCAGATCGTGATGCCATAGATTCTGTATGTACAAGGTCAAATAACTTGTTTGAGACAATTGGCGATTGTGGTGATGAGTATAGATGATCTATTGCTCACAGCATATTTATTTTAAAATAATGGTCAATACCCATAGAAAAAGGGAATATATTGATGGGATTTCAATTCTCCTGCGCATGCAAAATAAGTATTAAAGCCTACTTGACCATTCATTTAGGCCTCTAAAGCAACATCAGGATTTGTTATTAGTCGTATGGTTAAAGACATGCATTGACCTATCAAACCCTTAGTGCGATGTTATGCAAAAAATGATTGAATAAGACATTATGCGGTAATTTCCATAGGTTGCGGTTATAAACTTTAGCCGTTAAAACAGGCTTTTTGGTGCTTCATCCAAATCATAATAATAACCCAAAATGTTGTCTATGGTGTGCTGTAGTTGGGTATTGCTGTTTACCAGGACCACAACAATTTTGTCTTTTTCGATTATTTTTAATACCCTTAGATTCTCATATTCTAAAACTACCCATTTTAACTTGCCCAAAAGATTGTGGTTATCGTTTGTCCCTTTTTTACCAACTGCTGTGGTTTCATTATTGTTATTGAGACCCAAAGTGTCATAAATCGAATTGATGTATGCTCTGTCAATATGGGCTCCTTTTGCAATGTATAGGTCCCTGATTTGTGAAGATATTACGATAAATACGGCCAAAATGTCATCATCCACTTCTACAAGATGCTTGATTTTGTCGTAATTGCCATTTTTATTATTGCTGTTATCGTTCACTAATTTATTGTCAGTAATGAGGAATATATGATTTTTCAGGTATTTACTGTTGGAATAATTTTTAAAAGCAATGTATGATGGTTTGCAATGCGGGTAAGCAATCCCTCCTAATCATTCCCTGCTTTTCTAACATATACCCAAACTGCAGATTATCGGAATATGATGCACAAACTGGAATGATTTAGAACCATCTCCATATACATTTAAGAACAGATATCACTTCACATAAAACATCATCAAATTGCAAAAGAAATTCTCCATCGGTTTCATTTTAATGGCAGTCTATGCTATTGTACTTTTTACTGTCCCTTCTTTAGTATTCGATAAAAACGTTACCCCATTTCTTGCGTCCATCACTTTGGTTATGGTCGCAGTGTATGTTTTGCTTGGGCTTGAAGTTGTCCATAGGACTGTTCTTGCGACTTTTGCGGCCATACTCTCCATCATTTTGGCAATCACGCTAGGCTCCACACCTGCCGAGGAAAGCCTCGACTTCATAATTGAGTCAATTGACTTTAACACCATCGGTCTCTTGTTGGGCATGATGATTATAGTGGCAATACTTGGGGAGACCGGCATATTCCACCAAATTGGGATAAAGATGGGCAAGGCAAGCAAAGGCAACGTTTGGACTTTGATGCTGCTTTTGTGCACATTTAGCGCAGTTGCCTCGATGTTCGTTGACAATGTTACCACCATATTGCTCATGGTACCCGTCACGCTCTCAATAACAAGAACACTAAAGATACACCCAATCCCGTTCATAATGGCGCAGGTTTTGGTATCAAACATTGGCGGTGCCGCCACCCTGATTGGGGACCCCCCAAACATACTTATTGGCTCGGCTGCAGGAATTGACTTTAACTCCTTTCTGATCTACATGGGCCCGACCATGGCGATTATCTTTGCCATATCCCTGGCGTTGCTAAATGTGTTCTTTAAAAAGGAACTGAAAGGCGAGCAAAGCCTGGAGAAGGAGTCTGATGTGCAGGTACTGATGCACAGGGATGAGGACGCCATAGTATTGCGCAGCAAAGGACTGCTAGCGAAATCACTGATTGTGCTTGTCGGCGTCATAGTTTTGTTTTCGCTGCAGGGCATAACACATGTGGAGGTCTCCATAGTTGCAATAGGGGGCGCGGCAGTGTTGCTTGCCATAACAAGAATCCCTTTCGAGAAAATACTGCATGAGGTGGATTGGTCCACCCTTTTGTTTTTTATAGGTTTGTTTGTCATTGTGGGGGTAGCAGAGCATGCTGGCCTGATAACGATATTGGCAAAACTTGCCATTGGCATAACCGGCGGCCACCCATGGCTCACATTCATAATGATAATATGGCTGTCTGGCATCGCAAGTGCCTTTGTTGACAACATTCCGTTTACCACCACCATGATACCTTTGGTTCAGTCACTTATCGCCACGCCAAGCATTGTCTCAACATTTGGCGCTGAGTATCAGATCAACCCGTTGTGGTGGGCTTTGGCACTAGGGGCCGACCTGGGCGGCAACGGAACCTTGATTGGCTCCAGTGCGGGAGTGGTTGCTGCGGGGTTAAGCATGAAATTTGGGCACCCCATATATTTTATGAGGTGGTTTAGGATAGGGTTTCCGTTTATGCTCATCACCCTGGCAATCGGAACGGTAGTGCTTTACGGAATGCTTTTATTTCTATATTAACAAAAAGACAGGAAACAGTGACTGCACAATATCATGATTTCAATTTTAAGCCATCAATATCATGTTTGAGTAAAAATGAGATGACCCAATGTGTATTGCACCCAATTGCAAACGTGTTACTCATATATGGAAGAATGGTTTCTTTGCGATGGATTACTAAATTTAAGACCTTTTTGCGACTTTGCCATGCCTTCCTTATTCGCGGCCTTTTTCTTTTTGTGTTTTTCTTCATATTTTTCCTTATCAGTTTTCTTATACAAGTCATTGTTTCCCTGAGAGACATCATGTGGTTTTGGAGAAAAGGCATTGTCCTCGTTTAGAAACGTGTAACTGCCGTTATCCGACTTGTCTTTTAATATTTTTATTTTCTTTTTCATGTTCTATTTCACTATTTTGATTGAATACACGGGATTTGGCTCCTCATTGAATTTCTTTTTTATAGTATTGATTTGTTTGGTTTAAATTAGTTATAGACAAAACATATCTGCAATCGCAGAACATGAGCATAACAATTAAAACTAATCTTTAACAAAAATACTACATAAAAAAATTCATGGAATGAACCTAAAAGTATTCAATAAACTGTTATAGTTATAGAAATATTTAAGGGTTTTCACTGGCATTTTTAAACAAACCCTCAAAATAAAATGCTATTCCAATAGACTCAAATAAACACAT
>JADDOQ010000166.1 GCA_016782315.1 Nitrososphaeraceae archaeon
TGAGGCATTGCTTGTTACTTCATCCAGAAACTCTAAAGGCATAGACAACTAAATCAAGATCCTTCAAAGGGGTTCTCCCTTTCCAATGGGCTTGTAAATATAATTATGATGGACTTTTCTACAAGTATTGCAACTAAAAACCGTTATGCCCTTGAATGTTGAAAGGTAGTTCAAACAGACTGGCAGTTTGCCTGTGCCATCAATTTATTGATTGCTGTGTGTTGGATTTATACTGTTGAAATGTTTATTTTTTCTTAATGACACTATAAGTATTTTAAAGTATTTGCTGTTACCAATCTTTAAAAAAATAAAAATAAAAGATAATGGTAACAAAATATTCTAAATAATGCTTTTAACGGCCTTGTAAATAGTTCCGAATAGAGAAACCTTAGGTTACAGTACTTATACCTTTGACACTTGAGGGTGTATGATTCGTCAAATGCTTATAAACTTGGTGTCTGCCTTAAACACACATGTGATTTTGAGATAAGATCATATGGAAAAGCGAATTATCAAATAAATATTAGATCAATGCAGCTAAATGGTGTTGTACAGGATTTATTGATTTTGTTGCCTGATTTTGTTCAATAGCCGAAAAAGTTCCTGCTCGTCCCTTACTATAAAATCCGAAAAATAAATAGGCCATGGTGTTGGTACTGAACCCATTGCTAGTGAGACAATCTTTTTTCCTTTGCCTTTTGCAATCAACATCTCCATGGCAGTTCCGTAACTTGGACTATTTATTATAACCACCAAAACATCTGCATTATCAATGCATTCTAAATCATGCTCAACAATTACTTGATAGTTTTAGTTTATCTCTAAAGTCATATGTGTGAGAATAATCCATATCTTTTTCTAAAAGGTGGTTTATTGCATCGAATCCTTTTTCTGTTAGCACTGCATACCCGCCTTCTTATCTTTTCGATCCCACCATAACCAACAGAGCCACAAACCATTATTTTCAATGAACAGTTTAAGATAAAAGGGTATATAATAACGGTAAATCTGTTATTTCTATTTGGTCTATTATGAGAATGATGCCAAATTAGAAATCTGATTTAAGTTTATCGATTGTTATGTTTTTGGTCTTATCGTCGTTATTACCCGTGTCTAATCTCCCTAACCGCCTGCATAACATTTTAAAAGAATCTAGAGCATCTATTTCTATTACTCCTGGGAGATGTTGAATGCTTGGTGAGTAGTTGTTTATGGTGTACAGATCTTGTATCCTTACCTCTATTTTGATGTCTTTAGTTTTTAGGTCTTCAGAATCAGATCTATTTATTATCTTTACGGAATTTGCAAAATGCTTTTGTTGCTTGTCCTCAAACGGATACCTTCCAGAATGAATTGTATCTTCTATCATTTTACATAGGTCTGAAATTTTCATATCTAATTTGATTTTGTGTTCTGACACTTTAATTTGTATTCTCATGTTGTAAGTTATGCGTTCATAACTTTGGAAAATAACCCTGACTAGGATGTGATTAAAAGAAATTAATTATTTGTTATGTGTTTCAATTTGCCGTTTTAAATTAGTTTAGGTATTGTTTGTCACAGATGAAATATTGAATGTGTTTTTATGTGCTACAGCTATTTTCTGGACTTGATGCAATTATGAAACCCAAAAATTACGTTCTGTTGATATAATAAAAAAACATTGGATTATTTTAGCATTGTACACTCGCTTCCTCCGGAGGATGTACGGAATTTCCATCCTCTTTTAATTTCCATGAATTGGCGGTTTTGACAGCTTCAATTTCGCAGGGTGATATTATTCCACTACCCGTTTCAACACGTTCTGTCATTAGGTTGCCATTAAAATTGGCATGACCTAGCCCTAACGTATGGCCGAGTTCGTGTTTTGTAACTTGTTCTATTTGTGCTGGACTAAATTCATGATCATATGACTCTTCTGAAATTGTAATGAGGGATTTTCTGATGGACCCTTGACTGTCAAAATAGTTTACTGTTTTTCCTGCAATTTTTTTCCCATCGTCTATAAAGGAGATGGTTATGTCTGCATTGTCATCATTAGTTTCCATAAATTCTATTTCATTTATCGCTACATTCCACGAGTTTAGTGCCTCCTTAGCTGAGTCTTTGAGTTTATTGTCTCCATCTTCAATTGCATACGTGAGAATGCCATCTTCTAACTCAATACCCCAGCCACAACAGACCTGAATTGAGTTTTCTTCCATAAAATCATCATCACCCCTCTCATCTTCATCATCACCACTCTCATCTTCATCATCATCATGATCTTTTGCAAAAGCCATGTTTGCATTACTAAACAGAGTAAATACTAGCAAGACTGAGATGGAAATAATCTGTAATTCTAAGGATATTTTCATACGTTGTTTTTATTCCTCAATTATACTGTATTAACAATATTTATCTATTACATAAAACCTATATTTTTATTGGAAAGTTCCTGTCGCTAAAACTTTTACAATGTTTTTATAAATTTTAATATGACTGCTCTTTACAATTTCTAAAATCTATAGTAAAGAATGCACACATTTATCTTCAATTGCTCTGGATTATCATGTAATGTCTACTACTGATAATAGCAAAGTAAATACGATTTTGGATTTATACAGGATTAACGATAGTCATAGGGATTCCAGACTTTGGTTTTTAGATGAACTGGATGCTAATAGTTACGAGGATTACCACAAAAAATATTCCAATTCCCCTGTCGAAAGATCACATTTTATCGCTGTGTGTGGTTTCTTTGAGCTTTCTGGGGTTCTTTTGAATCATGGTTTGGTCGATCCTGACCTTTACTTTGATATATTCAACCCTAGTCCATTTTGGCATAAAGCGCGACCAATAGTGGATGGGATGAGGGAAAAAAGACCCCACATATACGAAAATTTTGAAATTTTGAATAACAAGAGACAAAATTGGACAAAGAAAAGAAAAGAAGAAGAACAAGGAGAAAAAGCTGTATAAGGGCGACAACATAAACAACAGCGACAGCAACAAAATTGCAAAGTATGACGGAATGGTTAATTTGTGTGATCTTTCTGCAACACAATGTCTTTAATCCTTGCCTTTTATATCTGCTCTTTGGATTCAGTCGCGTTGTTTAGGTGGGCATTTATCTCATAACTATTAAATTTCTCCAAAGATGATCTGTAGAATGTGGATAAAACCGAAAATTGTATCCGGAACGAACATGGCTTGTGTAAAGGTGACCTAACTGAATTCATTAATGGTTCAAAAACAATAAAAATTTGTCAATGCCAATGTCATGACAATATGTATCAATTAGTTCGGAGGATGCATATCTCAGATAAGATGCAGTAAATTACTTTAAACATCATGCAGGTAATGCGGTAATCATCATGCTGCTCTCTATTTCCGAATCCTGTCATAATTTTAAAATGGTTTGTTTTACAAATCTACTTTACTATTTTGTGTAAAGTTGATGATAGGATATGGTCTGCAAAATTTTAGTTTGTCTGCGCCATAAATGCTCTTTTATAAAATTAAAGCATTATGAGATAAATTAGATTTCCACATTATCAAATAATACACATTAAGGTATTACTCCGGCGAAACAATATGCACATACAATTAGTGTACACTTTATCTAAAAAAGACAAATTAAATCACTATTAGGTTATTTAGATAAATTGATGAAAGATACTGTTACTGCTACTTTCATTTGATATTTTGATGTTGGTGTTGTATGCATATATGTTTGTTTTATTGCTGTTGTTGTTGTTTCTGTTTTCTCTGTTAATTTTCTATATTTTGGAGCCATTGTTCTGCAAAATTCTATTTATTTGTACCCGTCTTCTCTTCTTTTATACTTCATTTTAAATGATCTTTAATAGTATTAAAGTTAGTGTGACTAGACTTGATGACAAAAAATAGGTAAAGGTTTAAAGCATTAAGTGGGTAAAAAAAGCGTTGCATTTTTAACATTGGTGACATAATCATTTTATGGCGTGGATGATAAATCAAAAACTCCATATTTAGTAACATTGGATAAAATTTCACTTAGGTTAATTTTATTGGCAATGGGGATGTAAATGAAAATGGGATTGATCTAGCTATAAAAAATGGACAGAATGAAATGGTTAAAAGTAAAATAAATGATTTTTATGATGGTGGTTACTAATAACCTACGTCAACACAAAACTATTGTATTTCTTGACAGTCATTTTGCTGGGTAATCATCATCCCTCTCCAAAACTGGCCCTCTTGATGCTCTACCGCCACCTGATCGCGACCCACTAATGCTGTCGACGGAATCTAGGTCATTTAGTTGTTTAAGTAATTGAAGGTTAATGCGATGTTCAACTACTGCATGATTGTGTTCATAGAAAGCCGGTACTACGCCCCATTCTTTCAATATTAAATTTTTTAATTCATCTTTATTTGAGTTGTCTTTAACATGAATCTGAAGATTATACCCTGGTGACTCTTTTTCTTCTTTTAAAAGAGGCATTAATTCAAAAATTAGGCTTTTATTCACTTTTGGCAGTTGTGTTTTTATTGTGTTCATAAAATCATCATATTTTGTTGCAATGTCTTCAATACCGCTCAT
>JADDOQ010000299.1 GCA_016782315.1 Nitrososphaeraceae archaeon
TAAACAAAGCACCAACAGATGCAAATGCCAAAATTGCTGCCATGAGGCATATCTTATTATTCATTCGATCAAACTAACCACTTTTTAATATATATGGGAAGATGCTCTATGTAATAGATTTAAGATTAAATCTTATCAAATATAACTTACTAATGACTAAATCAATTATAACATTTTTAGATGGTTATTCTATATAGTTACATTTTGTAGCGATAACTTTGCTCAATATGATGCGACAATTCTTTTAAAATGATCCATTACCAAATATAATGACAGTATTAGTATTAGTATTATCAAGCATTCGAGGGCAAGCTGGATGTTACCGTAGATATAAATCGGGCAATGTGGTATACGAGAGATCAAGGGTTTGGAGAATCTTGATACAATACTATAATCATATAATTGAAAAAAGATAATACGGTTGTTGAATGCAAAAACTGATTAAACTTGTTGAGCAGAACAGATAAAAGGAAAACAGATTTTGAAGGATTAAAAAAAAATTGGGGTAATAATGGAAAAGAAGGCGATAAAACAAAAAATGACCATTTTGTGATGTTGTGGAGGGGATTCGGCTTTGACAAGCAAAGGCAGATTATTGAGTTTATTTAGTATTGGTAAAAAAAGAAGATTTGATGAACTCGGAAAGCAGGTTGCAAAAAAAAAATATGCCAACAAACTTTTCCTATCGCGATAAAACAAGAAGGTTTATTCTTCGATTTTGTATTGGCTTTCTGCTTCTTCTTTTGTTATGCTGAACCTTACCTTACGGCCATCAAATTTGTCGACAAGACTCTTCGGAATAGAGTAAGTCTTCTTACTAACCCTGCCAACTTTTGTTATTACGTTGGTATCTGTAATTCCCTGAATCTCGCCAAGATCATCGTCACCTATTCCTCTTGCCTCTTTTTTTAAAGTGGCATTCCATTCAATACCCGAACTCATATCAATACATGAAAAACGCAATATATAAGTAATCATCGATAAGCAAAATTAAGCCATCATTTTTTTTGCTGGTTCAGTTAAAATTTTGGTGTAACTGGTATTGACAAAATCAATTTAAAAATTACATAATTTGAGATGACTTTTTTTGCATTTCTGGGTATGGTGTAGTCAAACTTGAGCGCATTGTAGCTGATGCGTCAAGTGTGCTAATGAAGATAACTGCTATCTATAAGAGATCCTAATTTTTTATGTGGTTATTATGGACTATGGGATTTTGACGGCGAATCAACTTATGCAGTTGATTGATTGTTTTTAATTAGACTTTTCTTTGATTACGAGTAAAGCTATAGGCAG
>JADDOQ010000167.1:0-3950 GCA_016782315.1 Nitrososphaeraceae archaeon
TCATGAACGAGTGGGATGAAAATTCTATTTACTATGAACCCTGCAACATCCTTTTTACAAATAATAGGTGTTTTTCTAATTTTTTTAACATAATTGTTAATTTCCTCGATGATTAAAGGATCAGTTTCTGTGCCTGGTATTATTTCAACTAGTTTCATCAGTTGGGGCGGATTAAAGAAATGGACTCCTATAAACCGGTTTGGATTATCAATAAGTTTACTTAGTTCTGTTATAGGCAGTGTGCTTGTATTTGATGCGTATATTGTTTTGCTGTCTGTTATCTTGTCCAATTCCTTGTATACGCTCCTTTTGAGATTGTAATCCTCAGGTACAGCTTCTATTATTAAATCCGTTTCCTTTACTGCCTCATTGAGATCCACTACTGGGGTAATATTGTTATAAAACTCCTCAACCTGATCATTTGTAATTTTGTTTTTCTCTGCCAGCTTTTGTAAAGACCATTTTACTTTATCCATTGCCCTATCTAAAAACTGTTTTTCAATGTCCCTCAGTTTCACTTTGTACCCTGACATGGCAGAGATTTGAGCGATTCCATGCCCCATGATGCCAGAACCCAACACCGTTATATTTTTTAGCGTCATGTTTTATCCTGTTTTTAAAGAAAATATAATCTTATTTTTATCTCGCTTTAAGTTTGAAGTTGTGTGCATCATTTGAAATTGTCTGTGATTTTGGTTTGCGTTGAGGTTTTTTTGAATAATCTTTCGCTTTTCTTCCCAACCGCTTTATCGACCATTTTCACTATTTTATTGTCTCTCGTCTCTTTTACATGAATTACATAAATTAGTGCTTTGTCTTTGGCCTCTGTTTTTCTGATTACTCTTCCAATCCTTTGCGCTATTTGATTGATGTTTGATGTGTTTGATAAAATGATTGCAATTCCCACTTGAGGAATATCATAACCGATTTCTAATGTGTGTACTGATAACAGTGGGAAAAAATCTTTACCCCATTTTTCTAAAATTGCTTTTCTTTCCTTAATCTTTATTTTTGAATGAATGATTTCCGAAGGTATGCTTTTTTTCTCAAGGATAGTCTTTAATTTGCTTATGGAGTCAATTGTTTCGCTAAAAATCATTGATTTCTCATGGTGGTGTTTCTTTATTATCTGGACAGCCTTCTCTAACTTATTCTGTGAAGAGTTTAGCAAATCTTTTCTTATTCTAACCTGGGAAAACCATTCTTTGGCGTATTTTGACCTTATTCCACCCTGATATAGAATTTTGGTGATTATGCTGGGTTCGTATGCATTTAGCTTGTAGGATATATTCCTAATCAATTCACTTGTTTTGTCATAGGTGTCTTTTTCCTCATTTGTAAGGCTGACTTCAATTGAGATTATTTCGGGTTTTGCTAGTCTTCCATCATCTACTGCTTCCTTAATTAGATACCTTCTTACAGGAGGAATAGTTTTTATTATCTCTTGGTATTTGGGGTCCAGCTCATTGATTGTTGCTGTCAGACCTAAAATCATTTTTTTGGGATCTTCTTTTATTATTTTGAAGAGATTGGTGTATGAGAATGCTGTGTTGCTAATAAAATGAACTTCATCAAGAATAACCATGTCAGAGTTCTTTATTAGAATATGATTGTTGATAACGCTTTGATAGGTGGATATGGTTATCTCCCTTTCATTCTTTTTTTCTCCAAAAAACGCACCAATCGACTCTTTGTCAATATTGTACCTTACAAGTCTTTCAACATTCTGTTCGATTAATATAATTCTGGGAACCAAAAACAATATTCTAAAACCATTGTGATTCATGTTGTTGTCTTTCTTGAAAAAAAGACGATTGTTGATTGCAGCCCTCCTAGCACACTCAAATGCTATCTCTGTTTTTCCAGTCCCGGTAGAGTAAATGATTGATCCCTTATACCCATTTTTTATCCAAGCAGTAATTGCATTTTCTTGATCATTTGTCAAACTAAATGGAAATCTCAGGTTTAGAATTGCCGGGGACATCAAATATCAAACAGTGTTTTTAATAGTCTTTTTTATAAAAACTGTTCCCTATTTATTTGATTTTCGATAAAAGGAATTTTAGAGAATTCACTATTTGGCATATCCCTGGGTATGTTATATGTTTGGCATTTGGAGCTATAACGCAAAACTGTTTTTAAAAGAGGGGATAAATATAACCGTCTTGTTTGGTGATATGGGGAAGGCTTAATAATAGGATTTAGAATAATAAGGTAAATATAGATGGCTCTAATATGCAAAAAATGTGGCCTTCCAGATGATTTGTGTGCCTGTGGAGAATTAGATAAAGAAGATACACGTATTGTCGTTAGGTTGGAAACACGTCGATTTTCTAAGACTTCCACTATGATTGAAGGTTTGGATCCTAAAATCAATGACATTCACACAATAGTAAAAGAGTTAAAAAGCCGTTTAGCATGCGGTGGAACAGCTAAAGATGGGTTCATTTTGCTGCAAGGAGATCATCGAGAACACGTT
The DNA here is from genome assembly GCA_016782315.1 of Nitrososphaeraceae archaeon. Lineage (GTDB taxonomy): Archaea > Thermoproteota > Nitrososphaeria > Nitrososphaerales > Nitrososphaeraceae > Nitrosocosmicus. Next base: position 2,480 of record JADDOQ010000167.1, read on the forward strand.
AAAGATTATTTGGTTGTCAAAGGGTTTAACACATCTTCTATTGAAGTAATGTAAGAAATTTATTTGTTTAAGCAATTTGATATTAAAGATTTTGTCGATAGCCTGAACAAGGCTATTACATTTTATTTATTTCTCTTTATAACCGCTTCAATTTTTTTTGGCCTTTATTTGGTGTTCTTTACCGATATAGGGAAAGATATTGGCTGGCATGATAACGTTCCCTTGAATTTTTTGTTGCTCAGCGTTTTTAATGTATCGAATCTATACTCAAACCTTGGAGTAGCTTTTCTTTTCTTTTGGTTTTTTTACTCAATTTTGTATATATCTGTCATCCTTAAACCCGTATTCTTGTTCAGAGGCCTTGGGCGCAAAAAATTCCTTAACCGTGATTTAAAAGTCTTTGGGATATCCAATTCCAATTTTTTTTATATTGCCATACAGTGGTTCTCTGCGTATTTTGTTCTGTCTATCGTTATTGATTGGATTCAGCAGTTGTTCGAGATCTCCATCGGGGATCCATTATTGGATAACCCCCTTCTGTCTTTCTTTTACATAACAGCCGCACCTTTAAACGAGGAGATACTTTTTAGAATCATTTTCCTTGGGGTGCCCTTATCCTTGGTACTTGTTAGGTATAAGAGCTCGCTTATGTCGACATTAATCCACCCTGGCAAGAATGTGTCTGTTGAATCTAATGGCATCAAAACTCTTATTTTTTTGATAATATTTATTAATTCGGCTTTTTTTGGCTTGTCTCATGTTGTTTTTGGTGGAGATTATGGAATTGGTAAAATAACCCAGGCCACTATGGGCGGATTGTTTTTGGGGTGGCTTTATTATAAATATGGCATCGTAACCTCAATTGTATTTCATTGGGTTTCTAATTATGTGCTTTTTTCGTATGGTTTGGTTGGCTACTACTTTTTTAATACATCATTGTCGGATGAAACAAGTAACTATTTTCTAATGGTAATATCTGTTGCTTTTATTATTGTGGGTATAATTTCTATGTATAGGGGTGCTGAAAAAACCTTTAGGTTTGTTAAAAATAATAATGGTGGTTTAAATAAATTATAGTTTTAGGTGTGTCTTGAGGCCTTTGTATCTGTTTCTTATCGTTACTTCTGTTACACCTGCTGCTTCAGCAACATCCTTTTGTGTTTTGTTTTCCCCATTCATCACGCATGCAACATATAATGCAGCTGCAGCTAATCCCATGGGATCTTTTCCAGCTGATATTTTTCCTTCTTCAGCTTTTTTTAGTATATCAAGTGCTTTTCTTTTAGTTTTCTCTGTTAGTCCTGCTTTACTTGCAATCCTCGCAACACATTTCACAGGATCAACCACTGGCATCTTCAAATCAAGCTCCCTTATCAGAAGCCTGTAACATCTCGCAACGTCCTTTTTCTTTATGTTGCTAGCATTTGCCACATCCTTTAGAGTCCTTGGGGTCTCTGTGTCCCTGCATGCG
>JADDOQ010000167.1:3968-4480 GCA_016782315.1 Nitrososphaeraceae archaeon
CCTTTTTCTAAAGCTTTTCTGTAGACGTAGGATGATTTCTCTATTACTGCGTCACCCACTGCTAGCTTGTCTTTCAATCTGTCTAGCTCACTGAAGGCCTGCCTGAAATTCCTGTCCACTGGTTCATGAACCTGACTTCTACTATCCCATGTTCTTAGCCTCTCAATTGTGCTTTTCATGGATGCTGAAAGCGGTTTCCCTGAAGCGTCTTTGTCTACAGGGCCTATAATTGTGGCCAATCCCATATCATGCATAGCCAATGATGTAGGAACTCCAGCCCTGCTTCTGTCTTCGTGTTCTTCTTTTGAAAATGCTCTCCATTCAGGACCTGTTTCTTCTATTCTTTCTGTTACAACAAAACCACAGTTACCACAAAACATCTCTCCTGTGGAGTTGTCTGTAACCATTGGTCCTTTGCCACACCTGGGACACTTGTCCCCAAACATAGAAATATCTTTTACCAATTTAAATCACCAAAAACCTTATAAAGCATTCTCACATGTATATTAATC
>JADDOQ010000168.1 GCA_016782315.1 Nitrososphaeraceae archaeon
ATTCCCTCATTTACCGCAGTAAGTAAAATGAGCATTGATGCAAAGGCCCCATCTGTTATGCTATAGAATTCCTTTCCGCGATTGCCATACCGTCCCACCGAGCGCGAGACATTGGAACAAACCACAATCAGCACAGGGGCTTTTTCCACATATTCTTGATTTACAGCTGCTTTTCTTAATTTCTTTTTTGTTGCATTATCCTTGACTATTATAAATTCCTGAACCTGAGTGTGACCTGCACTGGGTGCTGTATGGGCATTTTTAATTAGCCTTGAAACTATTTCATTTGGAATTTGCATGCCCAAATCGTACTCTCTTATCATCTTTCTCTTTCTTACAACATCGTCAAAATCCATATTTGCAGTTAACCTTGTGGTTTGAGCCCCCTTATGTTTCTCACTGATATCTTATTGGTTATGACATTTTATGAAGTAATGAAAGAAAACAGACACAAAGAAACATGAATCTAAAATGGTGCGTCAATACGTTCGTCTAATATCTGATATCGATACCACAACATGGGAATGAAAAGTAAAAGACAAGTCGACCATGGCTTTTTTTTAACAACGCAAAGGAATACCACGTAAATGGGAAGTTGCTTTGGGTGTTGGAATATCCTCGATAAATAAAGCATTGATCAAAAGGAATCGAATTCTATGCCGTATGGCTGGATACCTTAGTTTGTTTTGACCATATTATCCATTATTCTATAACTATATCTTTTCAGCTAGTCCTGATTTTTAATTTGTGCTATTAAACTACAAGCGGTAATACCAAAACCATGATCTCCCAAATTTAAAAATACCATTCTATACTGCGGAAGATGAATACAAACTTGATTTTTTAAACAAAATTAAAATCCCAATCTAAATACCATCAATCCTGGGGCCTTGTCCCCTTTATCATCAGATTATGGTTTGTCTCAAATATCTACTTATGGTAACTATTAGCTGAAAGAAAATTAGCCATTGGGCCACAAAAATTTATGGTTTTAATGGAAAAAATTGTTTCAGCTAAAAGTTTATTCTAAAATAAAAACAATTTCGAGTCTATAGGCATCTCTAAAAATTTATAGAAAGTTTGCTTTCGCAAAGACAAAAATGGTTTTCTTGGATATGCTGCCTAATCTTTCATGTCTTTTCTCAAGGCCTTTGAAATGTGAAATTTATTGTACCAAAAGAGAGCACCTGCCATAATTATAAAATCCGTAATGTAAAACAGATCCCAAAACCATGAAGTATGCTGCCCTTTCACAAATTCATGAACATATCCGTTATCCGCAATTGCATTAAATAACAGTGATAGCGATTAGAGAATCCAGGGTATGGAATTCTCATAATTGTGATAGAGATTTGCAAGGATCAGAAGTGATGGGATTATTAAACATAAGTCAAGAATTGGATATGATATTGAAGTTACTATTTCTAATTGGTTTGGATTATTATCTACTGCTGATGTTCTATTTGGTTCAACTGAAATTCCTATTGAGATGATTGTGTAAATTATGTAAGATACTATGAATAATGCCACTATCACTAATGTTTTTGGAATGATCTTTGTGTGTATTGATATTATTACTGAAATCAAATGTAAAATTAAAAAAAGATATCCTGTCAGCCAGAGGACATCTGCAATGGAGAATTCATTCGACACCTCTATTTTTTCAAAATAGTAATAGTACATTATTGAAATGTCTGCCATAAACCATGATGCCAAACCTAGGGTTAGAAAAAGGAATGACTTGCCATGTAATCCATGTAATCCGTGCCTGCAAATTGCAATTATGCCCAAACTGGTCGCAACCGCTGCTGAGATGTTTAATGTCCAAAGGACTGTAGCGTGCTTGTCTTTGGCATTAGAGAAAATGACTATGGAGTTTAAAACTATGGATGCTGTTATTAGCGCAAGAATAAAAAACCTTAAAGTATTTCTAAACTCTGTGTTCTTTATTGATGACAGGTGACTTGATTATCAAGTTTCTCTATATAATTTTTGTTTATATCCCAATTCGCATTTACTAAGATTGATATCTATTTTGAAAAGAATTTTCAAAAAAGGGAATAATGTGTATCTTGATTTACTGAATAATTTGCTGTATGATGTGGCTTTTTATCCTGTTGTGAAATGTGTAAAAAGGATGTTAAATGTAAAAGCTTGGATTGTTCTATTAAATTTTTTTCATTCTGTAAAATTGCTTGCTATGTAAAAGAAATTAAAATAGGCAAAGCAATAGCCTGAATATATTTTTACAAAATTACATTACTTAAACCAGTTTAACCAAAAGGGATCGTCATCAGGGGCAGAATCCATCAGATAGTCCGGTGCTTTAGCAACAAGTGTATCATTTACTCTGACCATGACCGCGGTAGAATAATTAAAAGAAAAAGTATTTCCCAAAAATGACGGATCAATAGAAACTTCCACACTGCTTTCTGGCATATATTTTAACTTTGATAATGGTAAGGAATATTGATTATTTGTATTGTTGAAGACAGCCAAGTACCAACCTTTGTTATCAAAAGAAGAGTCATTTGCAAAGTTGGGAATAATTATTGTATAAATTTGTCCATTACCACTAACCAGGTCATTTTGGCTTAATAGCCAAACATACACAGTCTCGAATCTCTCATTATGATTCGGATTACCATCTAATTGGATAGTAAAAAGTAATCTGTCATTACCGATTCTGTATACCTCACTGGAAATTATATCATGGTGGTATTGAACTTCTGGCTTTATTGTAGTTTCATAAAGGCTTAACAGTTGGGCGTCATTTTTAGCGTCTTTTGTTTTGCCAATTAACTGTTTTGTTGAAGTAATTATTTCATTAGGTGAATTATGTTTATCAGAAGGTGTTTGTAATATCGCAGTAATTAGAAATGAGGCTGCAACTGCAATGATATATGAAGCAATTGTACATAATGAGATAATAGTTTGTGGATTCATGTTATAACACTAGTTAGAATATATTATGATAACTCTGATGTTCATAAAGTATTCTTACCAATTGATTATCAATTGACTTTACCTTGACTATCCACATAAATATAATTAATTCTGGTATCTCGTTTAGATAGTGGGCCCAAGGGGGGTTTGAGTAGGGCAGGTAAACGGGTTCAATCAGTTTTATAACTTTAATTTATTTAATTTTAACTTTTGTATGAAAATAAGTTAATAGTTGACTTTGGGGAGAAAAAAATGTAAAAATAATTTTGGATGATTTATAGGTTTTATGTATACAGAGGAGTAAAAGTATAGTTGAAATTCTCCGAAGGTAAAGAGAATACTCAATGAAGGCTTGTTTGCCATCACCCACGGTGGGATTGTCTGAATGTAATTACCCCAACGTATTTGTTTATGGCTTCATCGGGATTGTAATGGGTAAGCATCAATGCGTAAAATGCAATTGTAAATATATATAAAAAAATAACAGTTAGTATCCAATCAAGTTACAACAACATTATTTTAGTTGTTACTACAATCTGAAGCATTAGGACTTACGAATTTTCCTAATTGATACTTTTAGCTGCTTCAGAAATAAGACCACATGCGGTTCTTCCACCAAAATCATGGATGGCATCTGATTGTGTTTGTAACCCACATGTGCTTTGACTCTTACCTGCTGCAGCTGCAGCGTATACATAGCTAGTTGTTGATAATGTTATCATTGTTCCTGATAATGAGACAATGGCAATCGTTGCTAAAATTTTAGTTGATTTCATTAAATCGATCATCTAAAGCAAAATATCCTTGGCTTTATAATGTTATTAGTAGTTGCAATGCAAATTGTATATCATGTTGATATAAACAGAAAAGGATGCTTGTCTAAATGCCATCTCCGGTTTAATTTGAGAGAAAACTATAAAACCATTTGAAGGAAATACTGAATAAATGTCCAGTATAACACATGATAATTGTGCAGAACTGAAACGATTAATGGAAAAGGGATATGCATATGGCCATGACAGAAGTGGAGATGCACAACCAATAAAAAGTATAAAAGCATTGAATATTGGGTCTTCAGTATTTTTAAGATTCTCTTTACCAGCAAGTGAAAGTGGAAGAATCGTCGATGATAGTTTTAATATGAAATATTGTTTTGAATGTGGAAAAGAATTGATATATAATACATTTGAATCCGATTCTACTCATTAGAATTTCATATTTATTTTTGTACATTGCTTAAGGTTCATGTTTGTAATAGTTATAGGTTAAAAATTTAAAGAAAGAATAATCATCTATTCTCCTCATTTTTTATTCCTCTTATTGTTTAATAACAAAATTTTGAGCTCCTGTGACGGAAACAAAACAAGTTTCAGAAGAGGTTACATATGAAAAAATAAACACGTCTGACATCGAATAACAATCACAATGTTCTATATATTAAATAGATAATATCTAGTAATATAACTGGATAATAAAGACTATATCCTAATTACATGGTCTTTATAAATTTTGTTATCAATATAAATGCAGAAGTCCTACGGAA
>JADDOQ010000169.1 GCA_016782315.1 Nitrososphaeraceae archaeon
AATAATATGCGAAATTTTATCTATATTCTCTAAAAATGATTCTCTTATTTTATGTATTGGAGGGTTAATCCATGATCCAGTGTCTATCGTAAAATTATTTTTATTCTGATTAAAAACTTTTTTGGGATTCAACAATAAGTATTCTGCTGATTTAATTTCTTTAACAATGTCGAGTGTAATTTTGCTTCCAGTATTTCCCACCCCAATGAATAGGGTATTATCTCTGTTATTATTAATACCCAACAAACATAAATAATAACAGGTAATAGATAAAAACGTATTAGATAAAAAAAATTGATTGATTATCAATATTATATGATTTGAATCCCTTCCAAGCTATGGGTTGAGTATCCTGTTACCTTTACCATAATGGTTTTCCCTAAAGTAAATTTGTTATCATAATTCGTTAAATTCATAAGGTGAAGATCTCCGTGAGTTTGTGAAAAGTTCTCCATATTGCCATTCTTGGTAATTGTTTTTGTTGATGTGGTTTCAATTGGATTTTTTATAACTATGGATTTGTAATAGTGATTTCTGCCCTTTGGGTTACCCATATCAATTTCATCAATAAGAACTTGACCTTTCCATCCTAACCACCTTGAATTTCTTTTTTTTGCAATATGTTTCATAACACTATGCAATTTTTTAGATCTTTCTGTAATTATTTCCTGGCCGATTCTTTTCATTTTCGATGCTGAAGTGCCGGGTCTAGGGCAGAATTTGGATGAATTTATCACATCAGGCTCCGTTTCTTTTATCATTTTTAATGTTAATTCAAAATCCTCGTCATTTTCTTCTGGAAAACCGGTTATTATGTCGGTAGCTATTGTCATATCGGGTATTTTTTCCCTGAATTGTCTTACTATTTCATTGAATGTTTTTACTGTGTGTCCCCTCTTCATTTTCCTTAGAATTTTTTCACTGCCACTCTGAACCGGGATATGAATAAATTTAAAGATTTTGTTGCTTTCTGAATATGTGTTTACAAGATCTTTTACCCTGTCCTTGAGATACATAGGATTCATCATACCGACTCTTATCTTGAAATCTTCATCTATTTCGTCACATCTCTTTAACAGTTCCACAATATTTGTTCCGATGTCTATACCATAACAACCATTGTCTGTAGATGTAAGCCATATCTCTTTGGCCCCATCTTTTAAATCAAGTTTTATTTGGTTGACTATATTGCCTATTCTATAACTTTGGAGATCTCCTTTTGCTAATTTTGTTTGACAAAAGGAACATTCGCTTAAACACCCTGATGCTATTTCAACAATACTTATTGTGGGGTTTATTCTAAACCTTGGTAAGTTTATCTTTTCTATTTCTGAATTTTGTAGGGAAACAATTTTTTGTCCATTCAAAGTCGAATTAACAATTTCAATGGTTTTATCGATAGAATTAGGACCCATTAAACTTGCGTTAGGATTTATCTTTTCAACTAATTTTTGATCGGCAGAGGGAAGACAACCCGCGATTACTATTGGTTTGTTGTTCTTCGATAGGTTTTTAATTCTATGAACCATTTTGTGTTCAGTTGTATCTTTAACCGAACAAGTTACTACGAGACTGATGTTAGCCGCATCAGAGTTATTTGCAATATCAAACCCATTGTCTCTTAATTGCCCTGCAATCATTTCCATGTCTGCAAAACTAGCCGAACATCCATAACCTTCAATCCAGAAGCTTGGATTTTGATTTTTATCGGTTTTGGTTATTGATGTTAATAAATCTGATGGTAATAAATCTGATGGTAAGTTATTTTTTTTGTTATTTTTGTTTAATATTGTAATGTTATCAATCAACTTTGGTTTTAATGACCTAAGTTTATAAATGGAATTAAAATTCTCATCGATCATAGCCATACACCTGTTTTTATTCAATTACTACAATTAATAGCAGTTTCTAATGCAATTAATTTTTTGATTATTGTATTGTTTATTTCTATTATTACCAATAAGAACTCATATTCTCTTTTTACTTTCTTATTATTGTTTTCTTTGTGTTTCACTACAAGGTTCATTAAAAATTATAGTGTTATCATCATGTATTGGTAATTCGTAATCCATGAATCCTTATTGTTAAAATCCAATAAAATAATATGCTAATTAAATGTTTTAAAAATATCTATTGTTTACGCCATCTAAAATTTTTCGGTTTAATGCCAAATTCCTTTATATTTTATATGAAAAAAAGCTAAATCGTTGACCTTGTGCATTTATGTGAAGAACTATTTTTACAATTTTCAAAATAATGGTTGAAACTGGTAGCCCTTTCCCTTAACAAATATTACTAATGAATATTATAAGATGAAGGGAAATGAAAATAATTTCGGATAGTTCTGTAATGATAAAACAAATATTTATAATCGCATACTTGACGGGAGTATTATGGTTGAGGCGTAATCCTTTATCCTTAGTTTTCACAGCTATTTCGCCTTTTTCGTTATTATTTATTTTATTTATTGTTAGTAATGGACAATATGTCCAATTTGCAGTTGCAGGAAGCTTGGTAATGGCTTTGGTCGGATATGGCCTATCTTTAGGTCAGGATATTTCACTTTATAAACTTGAATATAAAATGCAGGATATGTTTGTAGCTTCTCCTGTTTCTCCATTAACATATATGCTCGGTCTGGCATTTTCTGAATTATTATATGGTTTGCCTGCGTTGTTGGTATTAGCTGCTCTAGCTGTTTTTTTTTCAACTTCTATTTCATTTTTACCTCTTTTAATTGTAAATATTTTTTTGATATGGGGGACCATGTCTTCTATTGGTTTTTTTCTGTCTTCGCATATGCTACATATGAGAAATGCTACACAACTTATATCATTTGTAAATGTTCTTATTGCAGTAATACCTCCTGTTTTCTATTCTATTGAAAGGTTGCCTCTACCACTTCAAATAGTATCTTATTTTGTTCCGACGACTCACGCTTCTTTAATGTTGCAGTATTCTATGGGGTTTCCAACGCCGCAAGAATGGTCGATTTCTCTTGGGCTAATAGTCCAAATTTCGTATTTGATCTTCTTTATTATTTTAGCTAAGAAAAAGGCTTTGTGGAGGGAAAATTAATCGATTTAGTTTCCTAGGTTTTTTGGGCAATGCGATCTTTGTTGTTTTGGAAAATCTCTCTTGTTGCTTCTAACAGTTTGTATACATCCTTCCTCTCATGAGCATTCGAAAAAGCGCCCATCTTTAAAGGTAAAAAGAATATGTTATGTTTTGCAATTAATGCGAATTGATAATTAAACAGTAATTCATTATTTGTTAATGCTGAATCTACTGCATTATTTATCTTCTTTACTTTATCATTTAAAAAGTGAATCATAAATAATGATCCGAACCCCGTTACTTCTACTTCTATTTTTAGTTCTTTAAATAATTTAAATAATTCGTTTCTTGTCAAATCTCCAAGAGAATTTATTTTTTCATAAACGTCGGGATTATTTTTCAAAAACTTTAGTGTATTGTAACCCGCAGTCATTGTTAATGGGTTTGCTGAAAAAGTTCCTCCTCCTATTGAACAATACATACTCTTATCATTCTTATTTGTCACATCCGCCAAACTCATGATTTCCTTTTTACCGCAGACCGCACCGATTGGGAGACCTCCCCCTATGATTTTACCGAGAGTAAATAAGTCAGGTTCTAATTTGAAGTAATTCATTGCTCCACTAAATGAATGGCGGAAACCAGTAACTATTTCATCTAAAATTAAAAGACTATCATTTTGCCTTGCAAATTCCTGTAATCCTTCTAGATAGCCTTCATTGGGTGTGATGCATCCTGCACCTCCAAGTACGGGCTCAATAATTATGCCTGCTAAATCATCTTTAATTGATTCTAAAACTTTTAGAGACCTATCTAAATCATTAAATTGGATTGATTCAATAAATTGACCTTCGTCTTCTATGAGCCCGATTCCTTCATCAACTTCGTATGGATAGTTTACAGATTGAAGTAAATTAGAGTTATACCCATGCCATCCTCCTATAACCTTTGCAATAACTCTTTTTCCTGTTTTCGCTCTTGCTAGTCGTATTGCGTACATGGTTGCTTCAGATCCAGTACTTGAAAATCTAATGTTTTCAGCTAATGGTATTGCTTTATTGATCATTTCACCTAACTTAATACTGGTTTCATTTGCTGTTCCATACAGGGTTCCTCTTTTAACTTGTTTTTTTAATCTATTTGAAACTATTTTTGGAGAGTGACCTAATATTAATGCCCAGTGCCCATTCCAGAAATCAACATATTTGTTCCCATCAATATCTGTTAAAAATTTCCCCTTAGCTTTAACCGTATAGAATGGATAAGGTTTAAAGTACCTAATATTATGATTTATCCCTCCAGGAAATATCTCTTTTGATTTAAAGTATAAATTCATTGATTCAAAGGTTTTATTTTTGTATAATTCAATATAATTATCAATTTTCATTGATATCTATCATCAATTTAAAGAATCTTTTATTTGTTTTTAAAAAACAAGATTT
>JADDOQ010000170.1 GCA_016782315.1 Nitrososphaeraceae archaeon
CGGCAAGCACACATCTATCAACTATTTGAAAGAAAAGTATGGTGCAGTTACCATAGGATTTAGTGGTTGGGCAGTCAACAAAAATTATTGTCACATCATGAATTTGGATTATGTCTTTCCATTTAGCGATCATTGTGATTTTGACGAACTATTGGAAGTTATAAAGAAAAGCAGGCCCGAAAAGATTTTTACTGTGCATGGATTTCAGGTTGAATTTGCGAAACATCTCAATCATTTAGGATATAATGCGGAACCTGTGAATAAATTAAAAGGAAGAAAAACAAAAGAATTAAAAACAAAAAAAAATAAAACGTTGGATAGTTTTTTTTAAAGACTTTTACTTCTCTAAATCTCTAAAATATGGCACTACTTTGTTTCCAAATGTCTCTATATTCTTATACAAACCATCTCCCCAAAATCTAATTATAAAGTGGTTAGTTCCCGACTTTATGAACCTCTCTAGCATTTCTATAACATCATCCGGACTTCCCACCCCAATTGCAGTTCTAGCAACTTCATCCGGGATATTAATAGATGCTTTTTTCATTTGTTCCATTAATTCGGGTTTATTCATAGCATATTCTGTGAAATATTTTCGGAAATCAAATTCTGAATCTTGTTGAATGTTATGGACTTTTAAAAGTTCGGGTTTATACAAACTAACTTTCACAGCATTCTTCATCTTTTCCCAAGCTCCTTCACCATCTTCGGTTAAATAGACATCCACATCATTTGCGAATTCAAAATTAGAAATATCCCTTCCCAATCTTTTGGCATGGTCTTTAATAACATTTGCATGGTATTGAAATAACTCTGGAGTGTAACCTATTGGTATCCACCCGTCACCATATATTGCACATAGCTCTAATGTTTTTGGAGCACCAGCAGCAATATATACAGGAGGCCTTGGCTTTCGAATTGGTTTTGCTTGCAAACAAGCCTCAATTAAATTATAATATTTTCCAGTGTAATTTACTTTATTATTTGGATTGGACTCAAATAATTTTTCAATGACCTCCAATTGTTCTTTGAATTTTGTAACGGGTTTACTAAACTCAATACCAAAATCTATGACATTTTGAGCTTCACCAGCCCCGATACCTAATATTCCCCTACCTTTTGTTATTCTATCAAGAGTAACTGTAGATAATGCAATAGTAGAAGGATGTCTTCTTATTGCATCGGTTACACAAGTTCCTAATTCCACTTTATTTGTAACTGCGCCAATAGCACCCAACATTAGCCACGCATCATTAACTACTGCATTTTTCCATTGAGGCACATTTGTATGATCCATTGCCCATATGGAGTCAAAATTGGTTCTATCTGCAACCTGTGCGGCAGTAATAACCTGTGTCTCATCCAAGCCAAGCCTTGCAACATTTAAACCAAATGTCAAACCAAATTTAATTCTCATCCTAATAATACCTCCACCTCAGAAATAGTATTTACAAATCCGTAATTATGCATATCTATGGTATCTCTGAAATAATCTTGTTTTTATAAGTTTTTTTTATAAATGATGATATCTGTTTTTTATTTGAGAAAAATTAGATTTTTTTTTAAAATACAATTAATATAAGAGAATTATTTCTTCATATTTATTAAAATGAATCAGGATAGTAAAACAGTGCTTGTTACTGGTAGTGGAACTGGAATAGGTCAGGCCATAGCAAGAAAATTTGCAAAGCTAGGATACAATATAATAATATTAGGCAGAAGAAAAGAACCGCTATTAGAAGCTTCCAAAATTTTAAACGAAATTATAAAGAAAGAAGGATTTGAATCCAAAGTTAAATATTATTCTGGTATAGATGTGGCAGATGAGAATGGAGTCAATATTCTTTTTGATAATATAAAATCAGAATTCGGAAAAATCGATATCATTGTAAATAATGCAGGAGTTTCTGGGCCTGTCAAAATCTTTACCAATTCAAGTTATTTGGATTTTAAAGAGTGTGTATCAATCCACCTCACCGGAACCTTTTGGACGAGTATAAAAAGCCTAGAGACACTAAAAACAAATGGTAAAATAATAACAATAACCACCTTTTTCACAGAAGAAAACAAATTTGAACAAAGACCATACCGGTTCCGGACACCTTACACAGCCGCTCAAGGGGCAAAGAACAGATTAACAGAAGCACTAGCATGGGAGCTAACCTCAAAGGGAATAAAATCCATAGGTACAAATCCAGGGCCTGTACATTCTGACAGAATATACAAGACAGTTTACCCAAAAGCTGCTGCAGAGTTCTTAAGAATTGGCGGATTTAAAAGATTGACCAGTAATCAGATTGAGTATGCTACTAATTCTCTGCTCTCATTTTTAGGCGAAAATCAAGATATTATTGAAAATGAAGTAGCGAAAGTTGCTGAAAACATCATTAAAGAAGGAAATGAGTCAAATCCAAGGTTAGAGGAATATAGAGAATCAATACTAAAACTTTTAGAAAAAGTACAGGAAATTGCAGAGAAGGTTCAACATAACACAAAAAAAATGATTGTAGATAATGAGTTTTTATCTCAAGAAGATGTTGCCGAAATGGTATTTCACTTATCTTCAGAATCCATAAGTAAATTAATAAATGGCAAGATTATCCCCAATGATCGAGTATTCTATCCCGTCAAACCCATAGTGAATAAGAATATTGATGTAGACCATAATTTATCGTTGGATGGAGAAACAATATTAATCACCTCAACAGCAGACGATGAAAACACATTATCCACAATAAAAAAAATTGCCAACAGAATTAACACGTCAAAAGTAAAACAGACCATAATACTCACCCACAAAAATGATAACTTTGAAAATACTAACGAATTCTTTAAAGAATTCCATCATCACAGCATAGATTTTGAAAATGAAGATGCATTGAAAAGGATATTCAATACAATTGAAACTCGGTTTGGAAAAATTAATTCAACCATTCACTTTACAGGCAATTATGATTATAATAGAGATATAACGACTATTTCAAGGTTTGAATGGGATAAGCTTGTAAATAATTTTATCAATATCCCTCATCTTATTACACGTGAATCAGTCCTATCCATGGCTACACATGAAGCTATTGAGAATCCAAATAAATTTAAGGGGTCTTTAGGGAATATAATTCTAATAGGTCCGGATTCGCCAGTTGGACAAAAAATCGAAGGGAAAATTCGCGCTAGATCTGAAATATTCAGGGGCGCTTTAAGGCCATACGTAACAACTGCAAATCAGGAATTACACGATGTTTTAAATTCAAAAATAAATTTAACCCTAATTCTGCAAGGTAATATCGATGGCGAGGTACCAGACTATGATAAATTAGAATGTACGATAATTAACCTTTGTTCGCAAAAAGAATTAAAAAACAACTCGATTCTATACACTAATGAATAAATTAATATTCAATGATGTTTTGAGTGTACCGGGTGTTTTTTTTCATATATTGAACTCCAAATACCAAGTCCCAAAGTTGCAACCCCAATAGCCATTATAACAAAATCAACAGGTATGATTAATGCCCAAACAGGGTTCAGTAATCCACCAATCAAAAAAAGGACCCCTAATCCCAATATTGCAATACCGGCTATAATTTCAGCACCAATGCTTAGCATAAGTCTAAAATTTAGGTTGCATTATAAAAACTATTAGATTATATAAAAAAAAATATAGGGTAAGTTATGAGACTAGCATGTTTGTTTTCTGGGGGAAAAGATAGTACTTTCTCTTTGTACAAATCGTTAATGAACGGTCATGAAGTACCATGTTTGATATCTCTCCACCCTTTTAATGATGAAAGCATGTTATACCATTTTCCTAATAACACCCTATTTAAAAAAATATCAGAAGCTGTTGAAATCCCAATTATTGAAAAATATTGTTACGACATAAAAAAAGAACACGAAATAGGCGAATTACGTTTGTCAGTAAAACAAGCAATAGACCAATATTCTATAAAAGGTTTGATTCATGGAACTATTTCAAGTAGGTTTCAACTGAATGTATTTGAAGAAATTAGTAATAATCTTAATTTAAAATTATATTCGCCCATTTGGGGTATTGAACCTTTTCAATATTATAATGATTTAATTGATTCTGATTTTGAAATTATAATTACCAGAGTAGCAGCACAAGGGTTGGATGAAAAATGGTTAGGAAGAACAATAGATAGAAAAAATTACGAAATGCTAAAAAAATACAGTAAAAAATTTAATTTTAATATAACGTTTGAAGGTGGGGAAGCCGAAACCATGGTATTGGATTGCCCAATATATAAGAAGAGGATCAAAATAGAAAAGTATAGTTTAAAGTGGGATGGTATAAGGGGAACATTTGAAATATCAGAAGTTGTTTTAATAACAAAGTAGTAATAATAATGCTCGACAATTTAAAGGACA
>JADDOQ010000040.1:0-178 GCA_016782315.1 Nitrososphaeraceae archaeon
CTTATAATAGCAATCAGAAATGCCAATATCATGACCCATTGTAATCTCTACGTTAATTGGTCGCATTACCTGCTCAGCCCTTGACTTGTAGAATTTTCTAAAACCATGTGCGCCTTGAAACTCGTGTCTTTTTTTTCCATCTTCCAGTTTAATCCGTATACCCTGGTCCCATAATGCT
>JADDOQ010000040.1:199-14128 GCA_016782315.1 Nitrososphaeraceae archaeon
CCACTACTTTTTATTTTCTTTGGAGCTGTTGCAAGACCCCACCTGGCTCCATAGGTTACGTTTGTAGTTTGCCATATATCTCGCATAAGCCAGCTTTCATCATTTATTTTCTCCCCATATGAAGCACGAAAATCCATCCAGTCGTTTAATGCTTTATATGCTTCAGGAGTAATAAAAGTAAAGTACTCTTCAACATCGCCCTCGTAAACTCTCAGTTTGGCGGCAACCACTTCATTTTCTTTGAAAATAGGGATAGCGTGTTTCCATTTTAGGTTATCCCATGCACCTATTCTTATGCCAGAAGAGGCCATTATGTAAACTATAGGCTTTATTCTTCTGTCTGGGTATTCGATTAATTTCCGGATTTCCTCCAAAGTGGGTGCCCTATCATTCGCTGCTTGGACTGCGCGTGGCAAGCCCTTGGTAAGTTTTTTCCATGGAATAGGTATATTGCAAGACTCAAAGAATAACTTAATTGCCTTAACAAAATTACGCAATGTGGAGGCGGCTATTTCTCTTCTTTGAACCCTTTCCTTTTGAAAATGCAGAAATACAACTACCTGCTCCATAGCCCAATTAACATCATCTCTTCCTTTGGTTCCGAAATTATTGCATCGCTTTTCCATATTTCCTTTGTTCTCCATATCGAACCCAATGAAATCAAAGAAATGCCTAAGCCTTCTTTCATAGTATTTTCTTGTGACTTCAGTCCGTATTGAAAATGCAAACATTTTGTATGAGTTTGACAAATAGTTAGTGCTATTTCCTATTGAAAAACTTATTTCATTATTGCTTGGCATTTATCTATAATAAGACGGCGGTGCCTAATAAAACGACAATATTGAAGTGGGGCCAGAGGGACTCGAACCCTCGACCGCCAGCGCCCCGGGCTTATACCCACAAATAGTGGATGGTATCCTACCAAGCTAGACGATAGCCCCCTTAGTTCTATTAAAAATAGAACCTCTTTTAAACTTGTATATCTGTATCAAATTTCAGAAAAAAATATTTTCATTTACAATATTAATATATAAAAACAATATAAAACTAAAGATACATTTTTATTAATTAATCAAAAGCAATTTAAATATATTATTTATGCTAATTCATGAATTAGATAATATAGATAAACAAATATTAAATGACATTCAATGGACATTTCCATTAGTTGACCGACCTTTTTTAGAATTAGTAGATAAATATCACATAACAGAAGAAGAAATCATTCAAAGAATACAAAAATTAAAAAATATTGGCATAATTAGGCAGATAAGTGCAATATTTGACACCAGGAAACTGGGATACAAAAGCGCCTTGGTAGCCTTCGCAGTGGATAAAAACAAAATAGATGATGTCGCCAATGAGATAAATAAACATCCGGGTGTAAGCCACAATTACGAAAGAAATCATGAATATAACATATGGTTTACACTTGCTGTACCTCCAGACGGAGATATGAAAGCAGATCTTGACAAAATGGCAGCTTTAGATGGGGTTTTAAAATACAGAGTTCTGCCAACATTAAGAATGTACAAAATTGGTGTAAAATTGGACATGGTTAATAACGATCCAGAAAAGCCTACTCCAAACGATGAGGTTAAAAAATTGGAAACAAAAAGCGAAAGGCTAACTGAAAGAGACAGAGAGTATATAAGGCAATTACAAAAAGATATTGAAATAACAAAAGAGCCTTTTAGATCAATTTCTGAAAATTTAGGAATAACTTCATCAGAACTTTTTGACAAAATTAAAGAATATGAAAGTATTGGGATAATGAGAAGATTTGCAGCTATATTAAGACATAGACAAGCAGGCTTTACAGCAAATGGAATGATAGTTTGGAAAATCCCAGAAGAAGAAAACATAGACGAAAAAGGCATGAAAATTGCATCATTTCCCCAAGTTAGTCATTGTTACAGGCGTCCAGTTTACCCTGATTGGGAATTCAATCTTTTTAGTATGATTCACTCACGGACAATAGAAGCTGCAGAGAAAATAGCTAAAGAAATTTCAACAGTAATCGGGATTAAAAATTATAGGATATTATTTAGTTCAAGAGAATTTAAAAAAGAACGCGTTAAATATTTTGAGTAGCACCTAAAGATCAATGGTTTACCTTTAATTGACTTGGGTAGTTTGGTATTTTATTAGGGGATATTTTCAATAACCAACAACATAAAATATCAAACTATCAAATCAGGCAGGTAGAAATTCTTTTCATACATCTGTTCTATATGTTTTTTCTCATCTGCATTCAAATAATTTCCATCAGATAGTTGGGCAAATGTATCTATATCCTCAATGCTGGTAACAGTAGGTAATACGACAGATATTTGTTCCTGCGATAGAATATATTTAATAGCTATTTCAGTGATATTCCACCCATGAGAATCAGCAATTGGCTTAAGTTTTTCTATTTTTTTCATTGATTGTATAATCCATTCTTTCTTCCTTACGCTTCTATGATCATTTTTATCCATTACGGTGCTTTCATTTACTTTTCCAGTTAAAATACCAGAAGCATCGGGTACTCTGACCATTAATCCTACAGTTCTATTTTTTTTATCAATAGCACCCAAAAATTCACGTCCCGGATCTTGTTCTAAAATATTATAAACAGTTTGTAAACTAACTATGTTTCTATTCTCGATAGCATAAAGCCCCTCATCTTTCCAACCTATTGCCGGGCCTAAAGCAACACCATGACTTTTGATTTTTCCAGACTTCACAAGGTTATCCAATTCATCAAATAACAAATCGTTTTTTATTGCATCCATTCTAGGGTTATGTAAGCTATAGACATCTATGAAATCAGTCTCCAATCTCTTCATGCTTTCGGTCAATGCAAAACTTAAAAAATCGACATTATGTTTTTGTGGAATTTCACTATGCCCTATTTGTTCTGCATTGTACATATCATAACCCCATTTTGTAGAATAAATCACATCATTACGCATGTTTTTAAATGCTTTTGACAATATTTTTTCGCTTTTACCTTTTCCATACATATCAGCAGTTTCAAAAAAGTTTATTCCGATATCATAAGCGTGTTTTAACAGTTTAATAGACTCCTCTTCTTCAAGTTTTTTTCCCCACCAATCCAAACCTAAAGTCCATGTTCCAAAGCCAATTTCACTGACTTTGAGCCCACTATTACCTAGATTTCTATATTTCATTGAATAATACTCCTCAATTCCGTAGTTAAGTCATTAAAAATAATATCGTCTATACAAGGCTTACTGATTGATTTTAAATATTCAAAATCAGGAGAAGAATTATTTTTAAAAAGGTTTTCTAATGCCTTATCTTTTAGATCGAGTTGGATCCAGGATTTGCAACCAGACCACTCAGGCTTATTGTTAATCTTTATCGTATCATTTAATTTGTATGTTCGCAACAGTATTAAATAAAGAGGTTTCTTAGGATTATAATTAAATCTCATTCTTGCATAATCATTATTCCAAATATGGAACTTTTCTAGTTTTTCTAACTTAGATATATCATTTATTTCATTAAAATATGTTATCTCAACAAATAAATCAATATTTGTAGTATTTTGTGTTCGATCAGGATTATTTTTGGTTGATGAATTTGGGCTGTTATGTTTATCTTTGGTGGTATTATGCGGGTTATCTAAATTTTTTAATTTTTCCTTGTATTCGTCTCGAATTGAATCCATCGATTGATGCTCAAAGGTCGGAAACAGAAAAAAGTTTTTGTGCTTAAGTTCGAAGCCGTTACGATATTCCATAATGCCCCCTTTTCTAAACAATAAAACTTGTTTTCCTTCTTCTGCCGCTTTACACACAATAGCCCATTCTTTCAATGCTGCAACAAAATTTGGATGAGACTCAGGTTTTTTATCAGGTGGGCATGATAGTGCACTATTAACTGATGATGGTGATTGAGAGAATGATGGTGTGCTAGGTAATGATGCATCAGAAGCAACAGCAGCATGAGCAGCATGAGCAGCAGTTAGTGACTTTGATTGGCAAGCCAAACCATGTGATGGAAATTCCTCAAGTGATAAAGAATCCACAAAGGACAGAAAAGGATATAGCCTGTAAAACAACAGATAAAGATAAGACAAATGTTTTTATAAATATTTTTAATTTAGTTTGATGTTTTTTTTTGGATTCCTTATCCCAAGCTCTTTATTATTTCATCCATTTTCTTTGAAACACATGGTATCATTGGCAAGTCTTTTAGGATATATCGACTAACCTGTGTTTCTCGCAATTCCATTATTAGATCTTGGAAACTTGAAAGATCGTCAGTTTCAAAAGCTAACATAAAATCCTGATCTCCAATTCCAAAGGAATAGGTGGTATTAAGTCTTATATCAGGATACTTTCTTCCAACTTTTATGTGCTCATCCATCATTTGTTTTCTTGTTTCTAATGGCAAAAGATACCACTCTCGTGATTTAATAAATGGATAAACCACCAAATATTTTAATGGAGCATCACCATCATCATCACGCTCAAAGCCAAGCTTAACTTGATTAGAATAAGTTGATTTTCTTGTCAATGAGAGAAAGGTATTGACTGGTTCGACATATTTTCCTAAAATGGTTGAGTATATTTTTGAAGCAAAAACTTGGATGTTTTCTAAAGATGGTGAAATTGTCAATATCAAAAACTCACAATCATGTCTCAATCCAATTGTAGAATAAGTTCTGACTTTCATTTTTGTATTAGCAGCCCGCAATAATTCAAGGAACTCTATGGATGATTCGTCTTTACCTATCTCATTTAACCATCGCCATTTAGGATCAACTTTAAAAAAAGTAAAATTGAAAAATTTTTTTTCCATTGTTTGATTGTTTGTAGAGTCATTATTCATAGGATAGGCGGGATTAATGGTTACTCCGCCCCCTTTTGACTCGGACTCTTTTTGATCATTTATATTTATGGTGTCAGAAGGTTTTGCATTTACGACATTATCAGGATTATTATCATTGTTATCTTTTTTTGAATTGTTTATTCCATCACCCACATCAACATCAACATTGTCTGTATTCACCATAACTTTATTGAGAAATTAGAATTAATAAATAGTTTTAAGTGGATGATTTTATTTTGAATCCTCAGCCAACCCTAACCATGAATAACCTTTTACTTCTAGTTCTTCAGATAGTTCCCTTCCAGCAGTTTTGATGATTTTTCCTTTTGACATTACATGAATTTTATCCAATTTGGTAAGAAACCTCAATATTCTTGCATAATGGGTAATAACAATTACACCAGCTCCTGTTTCAATCAATTTATTAATAGCTTCTGCAACTGCTTTTACAGCATCAATATCCAATCCAGAATCAGGTTCATCAAGAATTGCAAGGTTGGGTCTCAACACAAGCATTTGCATAACTTCGGATCTCTTTTTTTCTCCGCCTGAAAAACCCTCATTAAGATACCTACTCAAAAAGCTTGGATCAAGTCCGACGTTATCAAGGTTTTTTTTCAAATACTCGTGAAACTCCCTTACTGTCAAAAAAACTTCCCGGTTTTTTTGCTCGTCGGCTAGGCTTTTGGTTAACAAATTATACGCATTACGTAAAAAATGACTATAACCTACACCAGATACCTCAGTTGGGTACTGAAATCCCAAAAACAAGCCCTTTTTTGCCCTCGCATCAGTACTTAACTTGATAATACTCTCATCATTTACCAAAATATCACCCGATATTACCGAATACCGAGGGTGACCTAACAAAACATTGGCCAATGTACTTTTGCCTGAGCCATTCAGGCCCATTATTGCATGAACTTCGCCCTTATTAACATCTAAATTAACACCGTTAAGGATTTGTTTATCTTCTATATTGACATGCAGATCCTTTATGCTTAGAAATGACATAAATTTTTATATAATAGAACATTATATAAATATTCGTCAAAATAACGCTGTTATACTTATAAAATTTATAAAATATTAACATTAAAATTATAATAATTCAATTAATTATATGCATTCTACTAAAAATTATATAAAATTCTTACAATAAATAAAATTTATGTAGGTTATGAAACAGTTATTTTTGCAACCATATACGGGTGAACTGTACAATAGTAAGACACTTCGCCTTGGCCCAATTTTTCAGCAGGTATGCTAAATTTGTTATTTGCAGTCAAGAGACCCGAATCAAAGAGTTTTCCGCTTTCAGGGTCTGCCGGCCCTGTCCCGCTAGTAGCAGAATGGGGGGCGGTATCTTCATTTACCCAGGTAACTAACGCATCGCTAGTGGCAGTGGCAGGATCGGGCCCATAATCAGGATTTCCCTGAGTAGAGGCACCCGCCTCTATACTTATCGAAACCTTATTTGTGAACTGGGACTCATCTACAACTTCAGTATCAGCTGGTGTTTCTGTTGCTGCGCCTGCTTCGCTTTCAGGTGGGAGCTCTAGTCTGTATATGGAGTTTTGAACTCCCACATGTGGGCTTGCCGCTGAGAAAATAAAATATGTAACTACACCCGTAAGTGCTGCTAATCCCATAATTGACAAAAAAAATCTTTTATCGGTTTTATCATATTCCATAGTGATATCCATTCTATAAAAAAACCCCTATTAATTTCTTTTATGAATATAAAAAGGATTATGATAAAAACAAGTCTGTTTATTTTGGGTAACTAAAAAGCAAACTAAATAAAAAAAATTATGATACTAGCAATTGAGTAATAATGCCATAATTTTTATTTAAGATAATTTTTATTGCTACGAGAGAATGGGAATAGGCAGAAGCGGCCAAACCAAATGCGGAATATGCAATAAAGAAATTAAAGATTTTAAATATGTTGCCATGCCACAATGGAATATTTCAGAGTATCTGTGTGGCGTTTGTTATTCACAAAAGTTAACAGAGTACTACATAAAGCGTGAAGTAAAAGGCAAATAAGGAAAGTTCATTTTATCTCAAACTAAAATAAGACAAAAACAAGAGTTAAATCTATTGGGTATAACCATTGGTAATTAGACCAAAAGTCAGTTTACCATATTGATTTCAATTGCTTTATTGTTTTCAATAATTGATCTAGCATTTTCAAAGGGCAAAATTGCAACATCATCTTTTTTAAATGGTCCGTATTTGTTCATGTTGACACCCACAAATTGCTCCATAGAATCCAAAAACCTCAGAACAATAAAGTTTTGGTTGATTGAAGATACTATTTTTTCTAATGTTTTAGGCTTCCCCTCAAACAATGTGTTTAAAACAAGGTTTATTCTGTGCTCTCTTTCCCTATCACCATAAAAAACATATTTTTCCTCGTCAGTTAGATTTGAATAATCAAAAGTTTCATGGGTTTTATCAACACTAAAGGTTTTTTTATACCTATAAACAAACAACAATGTGACCGACTTGACCAATAAATCCAATAGATTGTTTTTAATTTGATCAGCTACTATATTGTTGTCCATTTTTTCTTTCTTTAAAATTGTATCATTTGCTTCTTCGCGTTCTTTTTTGGCATAATTGCTATCGTTCTTTAACTTTGAAATCATTTTAGCTATGCTTTGATAAAAATCAGGCGGAAGAGATTGCGGACCGCTGGTATTAAGTTGAATTTCTTTTTTTAAAGTATTAAAGACCTCTTCAATGTTTATAAAATTATTTTGGTTATCAGAACCCAATTTGACCTATAATTTTAGCATGATAAGCTTAATTAGAAGTTTTTATTTTATTATATCGAACACTTCAGTTGCCCTATAAAGTTATAGATGGAAAGATTGAGTCTTTGAGTTTCACTGCAGAACAAGCGATGAAAAAACTAAAGGACGAAGAAATCAAGTTTTTAGATTTACAGTTTACAGGATTAACGGGTAGATTCCATCATACAACAATGGCGGCAAACATGTTTAACATAGAGGATTTTGAATACGGACTGCCCAAATTGGACGGCTCTTCAATAAGGGGATTCACCAAAATACACGAATCAGATCTTATTATAAGGCCAGACCCCTCAACCTATGCCATTATTCCATGGATACTAAAGGATAAGACAGCTCGGCTTATATGTGACATATTAGCTGGAGGGAAAACAAACCAACAGTACAAAAACGACCCAAGAGGCATAGCCAAAAGGGCACAAGAATATGTAAGACAACAGGGATATTACACATCTTACTGGGGTCCAGAGGTAGAATTTTTTGTTTTTGACAAGCTAGAGGTAAACACAATGACCCCATACAGATCTCAAAGCTATAACATAATATCCAAAGAAGCGCCATGGTCTACCGAGGGCGTGGGGTATGCATTAAGGCTAAAGGAAGGATACCTTCCCAGTGCACCAGGTGACACCCTGATGGAATATAGAAACGAATGTGTGGATGTGCTCAGTAATGATTTTGGTATAATTTGTGATGCGCATCATCATGAGGTTGCAACTGCAGGGCAATGTGAAATCGACATAAGATTTGACACTTTAGTAAATGCCGCAGACTCTGTCCAAAGTTACAAATACATTGTAAAAAACATTGCAAAAAAACAAGGCATGATCGCAACGATGATGCCAAAACCCATAGCTCTAGACAATGGTTCTGGCATGCATGTCAATGTCAGTTTATGGGATAAAGAAAAAAACCTATTTTTTGATGTTAATGATGACTATGCAGAAATGTCTCAGACAGCAAGATACTTTGCCGCGGGTATTCTGACCCATGCATCTGCCCTGGCAGCAATAGTCGCGCCCACTACCAACTCATACAGAAGATTAGTGCCAGGATATGAGGCACCTGTGTATATTGCATGGAGCACAGGCAACAGGTCAGCAATCATCAGAAACGCGGCTCACTATAGAGGGGAAAGATTTGCCCATATGAAAAGAATAGAGTTTAGAGCCCCAGATCCCTCCTGTAATCCTTATTTAGCTTTTTCTGCAATCATTTCTGCGGGATTAGACGGAATAAAGAAAAAGACATCAATTTCGGATCCAATAGACGAGGATATATTTAAGATGACTCCACAGCGTAGGATGGACCTTGGCATAAGGCAGTTACCTGCAACTCTCCGTGAGGCATATGAGGAGTTAAGTAATGACAGAGAATTCCTAAAGCCAATTTTTGATGATGATATTATTGATTCAATAATCATACAAGAGGTAAAGGATCACGTAGATGTAACCATCAGACCCCATCCCCATGAATTTTCACTATATGCAGATGTTTAACCATATGATAAAGGTATCAACATCCACCACCAGCACCACCGTATCATCATAAAGCAAAGGATGAATACCGAAAAGCCTTCTTTCCAACATCAAAACAAACGTTTAATAACATTAGATCATTACAATTTTAAATATTTTTTGGAGGGGTTGTCTAGACTGGTTAGGATACCTGCCTTACACGCAGGTGGTCATGGGTTCAAATCCCATTCCCTCCACTCCATTTATGGCCATGCATAGCAGATAGTGATTTATTTTAAAAAATGACAATGAACATGAGATTATGGTACCGGTAGAACATAACTAAAGAAACATGTAAAGAATATTGCCATGTTTTCCCAAACCAGGGTCTCTTTCTTATGGGACATAATATAAAAACAAATAACAAGACCATGGTTTTTCCTAACTGTGCAGCCACTAGAAATAATTGCTAATTCACATGATAACCAAAACTCTCCAAAACATAAAGACTGCAACTATAACTAACACGATTCCTATTGTGAGTTTAAGATTAGAGTCACTGAACTTGTTGGTGTATCTTGCACCTAAATATGCACCAAGCATTGCATTAGGACCCATCACCATTAAAATAAGATAATCAACATTATTGTTCAAAACATGTCCAATAAAACCGATTGTACCCATTACAGAAGCAGAGGCCAGGTTAGTTCCCACAGCAATTTTTGGTTTTAATTTGAGGATTGATATCATTGCAGGCATCCTTATGCTTCCTAATACCAAACCTACAAGTCCCCCAAGAAAACCAACTGTGAAGCCTATGGAAGACTCAATAAACATTGACTTACTTTTTAATCCTTTTTCAAGTCTGAAATTAAAACCAGTTTCCCTGCCATAAGAAGACTCATTTTTGGACTGGGTTTCTGCTTTATTTGAGTTTTTAATAAGTGAAAATGCCTCATAGGACACTATCACCCCTATAATGCCAAGCAATAATGCCATTGGAACATGCATGGTCAAAAAGGAGCCAATAAACGCCCCGATTGCTCCAGTTATGGCCATAGTAATAAAAACTTGAAAATCCACATTATTTTGCCTATAATGACTGATTGCGGCAGCTATGGAGCCAAGTGTGCTTATACCCAAATTGGTTCCTGCGGCAATGCTTGCAGTAGTTTCTGCACCTAAAACTAGTGGAAATCTAACCACCCCTAACACCAGTCCAACCATGCCACCCACAAATCCAATCAGTAAACCAGCTATTGCATATGCAAAAAGATAGGTTATATCATCAAATAGCATTTTAAATACAGAATATTAATTATTTTCCCCATAATATTTAAATTAAAAAAGTTAAAGAAAATCCAAAACCCCTATCGCATACAGAATAAGCCCCGGTAAGTTTAGTTTGATATCCCTGATTCTACCATCGAAACATTCAGAGATCATCTATTATCTAGTGCCATGAATTGAATTATTCATTACCCGATAAAATGTTTTATTTTAATATAATCTTTAAATCTTTTTGATGGATACTTAATCATTCCGCCATTTCACATCTGGATTTCTAATCCACATAGTTTCTCAAATCAGTTACAAACACCTAAACCTTGATTACTATTCGCTTTAGTTTATGCAACAGTTTCTGTTGCAACAACAATAAAATTGATAGTAATAGATATTGCTTGAAGGAACAGATTACCTGGAGGATCATACTCTTATAATGATCTGAAATAAAACTAATGGTTTATCTTTTGACAATCAAAAATGCCCCTAGCAGATTATAGAACTACTAATTATATGGCGTTGTTTTTAAAAATCAGAATATTCGTGGTCACGTCAAGCTTGCCTCCATTGATATAGTCGAAATCGCCAAAGACACAAAGAAAACTGCAAGCCAAATTTTCATATTCCCTATTTTTTGTCTTTTTCCCAACACCTTGTATAGGATTCCCCATGATATAATCCAAACCAGGTATCCATATAGCCAAACTCCTCCAACTGCCGCATTGGGTTCCCAAATTTCCAATGTATCTGTTAGAGATTTTCTTGTGTATGTTAACACGCCCATTAGAACGATCCCAATAGATGCAGAAATAATTGCTCCAGCCACCTTTCCATTGGAAGTAAAAACGGTTTTGCCGCTTGTTGACTCCCATTCTCTGTCAACAACCCCTAGCCTTGTACCGATGCAATCTTGGCAGGGATCATTCCTGTCAGGGATATAACAAGCGCATAGATAATTCCAATGCCAATCAGCGACACTACGGTGTATTTGGCACTTCTATACGTAAACATTTTCTCTTTCCAGTGAAACACAAGGTAAGCTATCATTGTGGCCCATATCGAACCCAGCAGCCCAAGGTATTCCATGGTTTCAAACAACGGCGCGTGAGCAAACGGAAAGGTCCTGTTTATTATTGACTTGGCGCTATTCTCATCGGGTAGCCTATAGTACACATACCCGTAGACACCGGTGAGTATTACGATGAAAACAGAGGCGGCCGAAAGTACCGCGAGCATTTGCATCGAAAATATCGAGCCACGGATTGTTTCGGAGCTAAACATTAGTACACCGATAATGCCGGCACCTGTCAATACCGAAACCACCGTGAAAAAGTCATGCAGTATCATTACGCCTTCTATTCTTTTCCCCACCAGCTCACCTAGTAACAGTATCGCAAATGTAGTTATGACTACTGTAACTATTGTAAGGACCCAAAAAATCTGTAACGATTTGGGTTTAGCGGATATAGCATATGAAGGATTTTGAATAAATAATATACCATTAAACCTTATCATATGATTTTATCAGAATGTTCTTATGTAAAATTATTGCCTTTATACCACATAACGATTCTCAAAATTGAGACTACACAGAAAGTAAAATTAAGCATTTTTAACAGTAACAATATTTTTATTTTTGTTGTAGAATCAAGATAATTGTATAGCTACTATTATAGCAGTACAGTACCTGAATTTAATCTAAAACGAATTATTGTTTATTTTGTGATTGATAGCTAATTATCATTTTATGTGCAAGAGGCCGAAATTGAATCTCATTATCATTATAATCATATATATTCAAATCATTTTTTTCATGACAAATGCAAAAAGCCTTTTTTCTTTTGTAGTATTAGGCTATATAATACCTCTGAAATTATAACCAAATCAAAAATTTGATATTTACTTATTCTATATCATTAATACTAATTTTTAATAATAAAAAATAAAATATTTTTGCAATTTATTTCCTTTTCTTTATCCATTTGTGTTACCATACTGTCATTATTATGGGATTTCTCTCTATATGAAAAACATGGATTTGCCAACAAAGAGAAAGATATGTTTAGGCGGTATTGGCCCAAACGTTATTTTTTTAATTTTTAATGTGATCGATACAGATATTTCACATAGCATTGGAGAACTATTTGTCAATACGAGTTCCATGGATAACATAATATGGCATAGAGATGTCATTCTTGTTCTTTGAATGGAAAATTAAAAATACCGTTTATATTATTATGTAACTTTTATTCAAAGTTGTGAGAAATAAAAAAATACCAGTAATTGCTGCTGCTTGTTTAGTCTTTATCTTTGCATTTGCAATGCCTACTAATAGCATGCCATCGTATGCGCAATCAGAAAGCATGGCCTTTACATATTTCACAAACTGGGGCTCTGCAGGCGAGGGCGATGGCCAATTTGATGGGCAAAACGATGTTGACTGCTACAACGGAAAGGTATACGTTCCAGACTATGCCAACCACAGAATCCAGGTGTTTGACCCTAACGGCAAGTTTCTGGCAAAGTTTGGCGAGGGTGGTGAGGCTGATGGCCAGTTCCACAAGGCATCCGCACTGTCCATAGACCAGCAAGGAAACCTCTACATAGCGGACCAGTTTAACTACAGAATCCAAAAGTTCACAGCTGATGGCCAGTTCCTGGGAAAATGGGGTTCAGAGGGTGAGGGCGATGGCCAGTTCCTGCACCCCCATGTTCCCGCAAATGACGCGCAGGGAAAGCTGTTTGTAACGGACAGGGACCTTGCGAACGTCCAGGTGTTCACTAACGACGGCCAGTTTGTGAAAAAATGGGGCTCTGAGGGTGAGGCTGACGGGCAAATATCAAAACCTGAAAGCGCCATAGTTGACTCCAAGGGCAACGTGTACATAGCAGACTACGGGAACAACCGAATCCAAAAGTTCACAAACGACGGCGCGTTCGTCTCAAAATGGGGCACAAAGGGTGTTGCTGATGGCCAGTTCCAGGGCCCATCCGGCCTCTCAATCGACGCCAACGACAACATCTATGTCACAGACAAAAACAACAACCGGGTGCAGGTGTTCACAAGCGAGGGCCAGTTTCTGACCAAGTTTGGCTCCACCGGTTCAGGGGATGGCCAACTGACGGACCCAGAGGGCGTTGGTGTCGACAAGGAATCCGGAACCGTGTATGTTGCGGACACTGGCAACTCGCGTATTGTGGTGTTCAAGCCTCTATAACAACAATAAGCGCACAACTCCAATATCTTTTTTAACCGGTATACAACAGAGAGACACTATCATAACAATCAATAATAATTAATCGATTCCTTTGATATTACAACGAGTAAAACACCATTTTTAATTATGTTGGCAATTTTCCTGCCATTCACAAACATTAACGGCATGATCACTTATGCGCACAATTTCAATACCGACGATAATTCATCGTTTCTCACGCTAATGAATATGCTCGTAATAGAAAACAGACTCTTAAACGACAGCATTTCAGTCAACAACAACAACAACAACAACAACAACAAC
>JADDOQ010000040.1:14282-15497 GCA_016782315.1 Nitrososphaeraceae archaeon
CA
This sequence comes from Nitrososphaeraceae archaeon, assembly GCA_016782315.1. GTDB lineage: Archaea > Thermoproteota > Nitrososphaeria > Nitrososphaerales > Nitrososphaeraceae > Nitrosocosmicus. The sequence continues at coordinate 14,285 of JADDOQ010000040.1, forward strand.
ACAACAACAACAACAACAACAACAATAATTCAAGCTATATCGAGCATATTGAAAATACTGAAAACATATTGGAAGATATTCTGATAAGCGAGGACTCTTTTACTGTTAACAGTGATCAGTTCTACAACAATACAGTCATTGCATTAGTTGTTGCGAATCTCGCAGATGAGGTTCTCAGAAACTATGGCCATGCATTTGGAGTACCTTCAAACATTATGTTAAGTATGAATTTCTCAAACATCATTAATTCTCAAAACAAATCAAACGATACTGCAAATACGAATAGCCAAAATAACCATACTATGCATCAAGAAAACTCATCTGCTGCTGCCGCTGCTGCCGCCGCCACAATGATTGATAGGCCCAGTTATATTAGCACATTAGAGCTTTCGGATAGAATGATACAGCTATATAGTAACGAATTGAACGTAACTTCCTCCGAGTCTGCCTACATCAACAAAGCAAATTCGGATCTTGGCAGTGCAGTATACGAGTTAAAGAAATCTGTCGAATCAAAGGAAAGCCCATACAAAATAATGGAGATTGTGCATGGCAAGGTTCACCCAAACTTACAGTTAGCGTTCAACCTTACCCTTAAGCGATAGTTTAAGTCTCTGAAGGTGACAGAACGCCTAACAACATTCATCTGATCTTGGATTTGCGCCGAGTTTGCCTTTAATACCACAAAATCTGTTTATTTGTTATGGTAACATGTATGTCACCATGACTAATATGTAAAAGAGTGAATATTGTAAATATAAAATATCATTACAATAGCCACTCCTTTAATATCATGGTAACTGTAGTTTCCCAGGTAACAGATGAGTCCAATGGATACGACATTGCAGGGATTTGGTGCTTTAGCGCTTTTTGATTATTTGTGTCTATGGCGCATATTCACAGACATAGTTAGGTATACCTAACAAAATATAAAGATAGTTATGATTCTCTATTGTTATAATATAATGGGTACACAAAGATAAAGTATTTATTTTTTTAAGTCATTCTCAAAAAGGATAATTGTACATTGAATTAAATAGATTTACAATACAAAAAAACCGCATGTTTACAAACACTCAAAGAAAGGTAATTCTTGCAATTGCTGTAGCTGTAATAACTACAGTAACATACAACACCATTACACCATCATCATCATCATCATTTGCTCAAGATAATAGCACACAGGCTAATGAGACCAATTATGTCAATTTCC
>JADDOQ010000300.1 GCA_016782315.1 Nitrososphaeraceae archaeon
TAAGTGAACAGAGCCGTTTTATATATTTTATTATAAATGATAAAAATATATGTTGTTCTTAAGAGTAGGTGATTATGATGATGGTTAGGAATAAAAATAACTCTCTTGCTCTTTTGTGATGTTGTCTATTTGTATGTTAAATGATTTTAACGCCAAAATGCCAATTTCGATCTCTATTTTTTTTGGAACACTATATATCTTTGGCTCTAACTTATTACAATTTTTTGATATATGTATAATAGATAATAGCTGATTTGCAAACGATAATGCCATTATTTCTGGGGAATTCCCTTCTCCGCCAACTAAATTTATTACTCGGCCCTCCGCGAGCAAATATATGTTTTTCTTGTTTATTTTGAAACATTTTAAATTTTTTCTAATTGTTGTTGGGTGGTTATCTTCACTATTTAAGTAATCCATATCAATTTCTACATCAAAGTGACCTGCATTGCACAAAATTACGCCATTTTTCATGTTTTTTATATGTTCTTGTCTGATTACTCTTAGTTGACCTGTACATGTTATGTAAACATCGCCAAAAGCTGTTGTATCGCTAATTGGTTTTACTTCAAAACCATCCATAAAAGCCTCTAATGCGTTGACAGGATCAATTTCTGTAACAATAACCTTAGCTCCAAGACCTTTAGCATTATTTGCAATGCCTTTTCCAACCCAGCCGTAGCCGCAAACTATTATGCGTTTACCTGCCAATAGAATGCCAGTTGTTCTTAAAATCCCATCGATAGTACTTTGACCAGTACCGTATCTGTTATCAAAAAGATTTTTTGTTCTTGATTGATTTACCGCTATAATCGGATATTTTATGATTTTTTTCTTATACCATGCATTTAATCTATTTACTCCCGAAGATGTCTCTTCGGTTCCGCCAAAAATTTTATAATTTTTCTGTAAAGCTCTTTTATGGAATTCCCCTCCATCGTCTACTATTATATTTGGTTTATTGCCTAGTACCATGTCCATATTTTTAAAGAATGTATGGATTGTTTTTCCTTTTTTCCTATATACTTTGATCCCTTTTTCTTTTAATAATGAAACTATGTGTTCTTGAGTTGAAAGGGGATTTGCTGGGCATATGAATATTTCTGCACCCAATTGTTGTAATCCCAATATCAATACCGCTGTTTCCTTTGTGATATGTAAGCAAATTCCTATGCTATGTCCTTCCAATGCATCCTTATTTTT
>JADDOQ010000041.1:0-7011 GCA_016782315.1 Nitrososphaeraceae archaeon
ATTTGGGTTTCTTTAAAGAATTTTCTGCCCAGGGACTAGGCATATCGTCTAAAAGAACATCCAAGGATTTTTCAAATGCCATTAAAAGACTTGATACCAACTATGACGATTACGTTAAAAAAGTGACAGAATTTAAAAAAAAGTTATCATGGGACTATGTTGCCAAGCAGCATCAATCTATATACACCACCGCTGCTGCTTAATTTTATGCTAATGGTCAAAACAGTGGCAATTTAATATGAAAATTGGAGTAATTGCAGATGGAAAAGAGCAGGAAGGGGGAACCAAGGAGGTTATCAGCCATATTAAAAGAGCATTTCAAAATAACGATATATCTATAGAATACGTTAATGAAGAAAACTTTTTGCCAAAATTCTTTCCAATTAGATGGAAAGATGCATTCCGATTCTTTTATTTAAGAAAAATATCCCACATTGATCTTTCCAAATATGGCTTAGTCATAACTTTGCAGCCTGATTCTCACTGTATTAGACATAAAAACCACATTGTTTACTTTCAACATCACAAGAAACAGTATTATGATTTATTTTGGCAATCCCTGAAACTGAGGAAAAAATTAAGGAAAAAGATCATGTTTATTGTTTTAGCAGGGGCAGCTAGAATCGCAGATAGATTTTATCTCACACCAAATTTAAGAAAATCATTCATTGTAGTTAATAGCCCTATAGTAGGTAACAGGTTGAAGAAATATAATAAAATAGCTAATTACCTTGTTATTTACCCTGGTTGTGATAGCGTAAAAGAATACATTCAAAATAATGATATTACGATATCTCCAATGGAAAAAGGAAATGGCACTCCGACCCTGTTGGCATTTTCTAGGCTAAATGTAATACAAAAAGGTATCGATATAATTATCGAAACTGCATTAATAATGCCACAGTATAAGTTCGTTATAGCTGGCCCTTATGATAATACAATCGATAAAATCGATAGAAAAAATTTACCGGCCAACGTAAATCTTGTTGTCAAAGAATTTTCTGCACAAGAAAAGTTTAATTTATTTAGTAACAGCGACTTATTTTTAGCACCCTACATGGAAGAGGATTTTGGCATTACGCCCCTTGAAGCCAATGCCTTTGGTAAACCGGTTGTATATTGCGATGATAGTGGCGGAATTGTTTACACCCAAAAACACCTTGAAACAGGATTTATGTGTAAAAGAAACGCTTCAGATTTTGCCAATGGGATAGAATATTGCATAAGAAATAGGGGTGATATGGAAATGGCGTGCATTAGCAATTCTGCAGAATATTCCTGGGGCAAGTTTGAGAAATGTTTCAAAGAGTATGTCGACAAACTAAATCTGGTGGTATCCTAGTAGCCACCAAACCATAAAGCCCAAATTATGTTATTATTGATACTTAAAATATATGCAATCTAAATTTTGTTTGTTTGTTTAATTTCATGTAATTATTGTCGAGTTATACAACAAAATATCGGATCACTTCAAAATTATTTGATGTGTCCAAAAGCATATGCGCTTTAACATCCGCATTAGAATATCGATTGATATTCCACAAGAATCTCAATCTGTTAATCAAAAAATTCGTTATTAATGAATATTTATGCTTGTTTTTGGAAGACAATCATGATTGATGTAAATAAGATATTTCGGATTTTAAGGAGTATGAGGGGATGACTTTTTTTGTATCCTTCATCCATTTTGTCCCAGTTTACATCAATGGTAAAGTGGTCTATGATGGTATCCAAAGTGTTTGTTGTTATTCTTAAATCAAGTGGCTCCACAAGTTTTAATTTGTCTAATTTGTTAATTAAATCTGAATATATTGTTTTTTTATTGAAAAACTCCGGATGCTCTTTGTCATTGAGGATGTACTCTGTTGCTATTACGGCAATACCCCCTGGCTTTAGCACCCTTTCTATTTCCTTCATACTTTTTAATGCTCCGGAATGGTTTTTTCCACCAAAATGTTCTATGGATGAAAACGAGAATGCAATATCAAATTTCTCGTCGGGGAAATCCATTTTTGTACCGTCCATTCTTACCACCGTTAATGCGTCTTCCTTGTAAGGAAATGACGCATACCTTTTAGGGTCTTTAAGAAATTCAATTGGTGCAGCTTTTTTCCATGATTCATTATCTTCATAAAGGTCTGTTGCGTAAACATGAGAAATTTTGTTTGCAAGGTAAAAAGGAATTGGCTCGGTTCCGCTCCCTACTCCTATAGCTGTACTTGATTTATTTAGTTTATCAAATCTTTTCATTGCTATTATGCCAATAGCCCACTCCCAATCTTTTCTGTGGATAAATCCCTGTGGATTGAGTTTTTGCAATTCAATCAGAGTTTCCTTTATTTCGGGATTTTGCCAGTCTTCTATATAGCATAACCTGTTTAACTTTGTTTTGGAGCTTGTGTCGATTTTGTAAGGGGAACTATTCTTTAAATTTGACACAAAATCTTCTATTTCTTTTTCGTCTAGTGTTTTACATTTGTCTTCAATTTTTGCCCATTCTCTGCCTTTTATGATGTCCTTCACAAGTGAAGGGTGACGTCTTATGGAATTTATTTTTCTTTTTAAAGTCAAATTAAATACCTAATTGTTTTTCATAATTGTTATTTAATCTTTAGACAGGCATATAACTATCTGATGCAAATAATACAATCAAGTTTTGATATTCAACTGGGTTTACTAAAAGTAAAAAAAGTGAAAATAAAGTAAATTGTTTTTTCCATCAAACAAATAAAGGAAGCAATGCAAACAGCTCACAGAAAAAAAACAACCAAAAATAAATAACTCAACATAGGGATGAAAGATTGAGCTGATGCGGTGATGGATTTTAACACTAAAAGAAGCGTATTAAGCAAATGGGATCTATTCAATAAAAGAGAAGTAAATTACAATCCCAAATGTGTCCTATTGTCTTTATGGTATCTTTAAACAGATATCTTGAATTCTTAATGAGGACAAAAAATAAAATTCAATATAGCGCTATTATTGAATTTTGGGATTAGTTGTATGTGGCTATTTACTGAATAAAACTGGGATAAACGATAACCTATTAGCAAAAGATTCTATATGAAACAACCTCTATTAAAAGTATAAACCGCTATAAAAGACCTGAAAAAAAACATCTGTGAACAATTAATTGTGAATCAAGCATCTTTTTTTCAAACATAATTAGACAAGCACACATAGCAAGAAGAGATACATATAGAAAAAGTGATACACAATACAGAAAAACATGAAAATACTGATGATATGTACAGAATATCCTCCTATGGCTGGAGGCATAGGTCGATATACGGAAAATTTGACAAAGAATATCCAAAAGTTAGGGTTTGATGTATATGTTGTATGTAATGAGAAAGGTGATGGGCACTTTTCTGGCATATCACCTTTAAATCCAAAAAACTCCTTTATCTTGTTAAAAATAGTCAATGATCTAAAACCCGATATCATCCACGTACAATTTGATGTTGGATTATACGGATTGAGGTTTGATCAAAAACATCCAAAAAAAGTAGAAACATATATTGATAGATTCTATAACGAATGCAAAATTCCCATAATAACAACTTTCCATTCTGGAAAAAAATTTTATCGCAGTTATGTGACACTAGAATCTTTATTAAAAAAGGAAGGCAGGATAGGATTGGCAGGGGCGCCGGTGAGGATTTTGTTCAGGCTATGGCGATATTCTTTAAACTATCTTGGGCTAAATGATATATACAGAGACAAATTAAGTAAAAGCCATTCGGGCATAGTGTTTTCACATTTTATGTCAAAGACACTTGGTGGCAGGTGCCAGGTAATTTATCATGGTGCTGAACCTGCTATAGACAATTTTAATTCAAATAAAGCGGAAGCAAGAAAGAAACTTGACATTCAAGATATCAAAGACGGTGAAAGAATAGCTTTAGCTGTTGGATTTACAACTGACGGAAAGGGATGGGATCTACTTCAAAAGCTAAACCTGCCTAAGGGATGGAAATTAGTAATTAATTCTTCTAAAAGCTATTTTAATAACGAGAATATCACAATTAATTGGACAGAATCATCATCAAACATAATAGATTTGAAGAGGGGTTATCTTGGCGAAGAAGATCTATCTATGCTGTTCTATGCCTCTGATGCAGTAATATTGCCATACAAGGCCGCTTCTGGATCGGGTGTCATGTTTGATGCTTTGGCTCACGGATTGCCATTTATAGCTACTGATTTGGAGTTTTTTAAAGAATTTGCAGCCCAGGGATTAGGCTTAGTGGTAAAAAGAAATTCTAGTGACTTTTCCAAAGCATTGGGTATTCTTGCTGATAATTATGATGAATATTCAAAAGCTATAGACAAATTTAAAGAAAAAATAAGTTGGAGTAATATTGCTAAAAAACATTCTGATTTATATAATTACATTATGAAAAGTTCCTCAATAAAAGAACATGAATAGTTTAGTGGCTCAAAGCCATTATACGCTCTCTAAACCGGTTAGTTTTTAGGCTGCCGTTTACATAAAAAATGCAAAGTAACAGTTTTAGAAATTTGTATATCTGAATATCCAGCAGTGGAATAGCCGTATTTTATCCAACAGTTTTAAAAATGCCTGTGAATAATATGTTATAGTAAAAATTACCGTTTAAAAGTAAAATCAAAAACGATGATGCTGTGATTGGATTTGTTGATAGTTCGCGTCTATGATTTTTTTAATAGACGTCCCTTTTTCTAATTATCACTTTAACCATGAAATTGCTTTTTAGCTTTATGATGAGAATACTGTAACAAATCTATTCTAATACAACGCAATTGATTTTGTTTTTATTGACTTTACAATCCTGTTTGAAAAAAAAACGTGGTTTGAAAAAGGAAGGTTAATTATTTTAAAACAATTTATGGCATTAATGTAATCGATTAATCAATTAATCAATTAAAAATATAAATGAGATTATGGGTTTAAAATATCCCTTGTATAAACTCCCTTCCAACAACAACAACAACAACAACAATGAATATCCAATTGGTAGTAATAAATGGCTATTAAAAGAAATAAAAGGAGCTACCTTGTCTGATAAATTGGTAATACGCTCTTTAAAATTTTTTTACCTGTTTTCAAGAATAGTTTTAAGAATGGTTTTAGGCAAAAAAAGGCGAGACAGGATGTGGATTGATAAGAAAATTAGTTTCAGCAGTTTTTTATATAAATCAATTGAAAATTTGGGCTTGGATAATACATTATTACTAAAGTTTGATAACCCAAACCATAATTTCAAGTTTTATAGCAAAGTCACAAATAAGATCGAAAATTTTTCAATACATGACATGTATATGAGTATGTTTACTCATGAGGAGGACATATTGGAACAATTTTCGCCTAAAGAGGGAGGCATATTTGTAGATGTCGGAGCTGCTTTTGGTTTTTATACTATAGTTGGCTCAAGAAAAGTTACCAACACAGGGAAGGTAATATCCATAGAGCCTCATCCTGACATTTTTGATATGCTAAATCGTAACATAAAGTTTAACCAATTAACCAATGTAGTTACCCTAAATTATGCTGTTTCTTCGAAAAAGACAAAAGTAAAACTCTATAGCAGCTATAGTATATTGCCTGAAAGAGACAGAAAAGGCAGCAAAAAGTTTGTGGAAGTTGATGCAAACACGTTGGATAACCTGTTGCAACAAAACGGAATCAATGCAGAGGATGTCAACTGGGTAAAAATCGACGTGGAAGGGGCAGAGCTTGAGGTTTTGAGGGGAGCTACCAATGTCCTGTCCAAAAGCAAAAACATTGCTCTTTTAATAGAAGTACATGGCCATGAAAACTATGAACCGCTTTTGAAGTTGATTGATTCTTATAATTTTGTTATAGAGTTTGAAAAAAACTATGAATGGGGGGACAAACACATAATTGCAAGAAAAACACCTATGCCAATATAACTGGAATACATCATATCAAATCTCGATAAAAAGTTCTTTTTCTCTTCTGCTTGAAATATATCATAGCGTTATATAAAACGTCAAACGTAAAGTTTAATCATCATGTTCTCCTTTGATGTCCCGGTGCTGCCTCTGTTTTCCATGCTATTTGTGTTATATTTGACCTTCATTACCCAGAACATGTCATAAATAAATAAATAAATAAATAAATAGAAAATCATTTTCAATCCTGATAATTAGATTACCCAAATATTCTGAAAGAATAATTTCCAGAGTTTGTTAGAGATTACCATAATCTCAAACAAATTACTGACATTATATGCGACAACATCTAACGCTCATACAAGAAATGATCGGTAACTGGGAGATACCGGATAAACCCCTAAAAAAGGCCCACATAATTTCAACAAAGAAAAAATTTATCAAACCAAATCAACAGTCCAATCATTTAAACAAAAAGTTGTTAAAAGTTTGTCTGTGTTGCTACCTAAAACCATGCATCCTTCCAACTATATTTCATTGAATGCTATAATAAAATGCAACATTATTTTTAACAGTAATATATTTTCTTCCAATTTTCTTGTTTTACATTTATTACTACAATACTTATTGGATAAATAAACGTCAAAATATGAGTCTGTAGATTCTGTAAGTATCAAAACTTTGCTTTTGAAGGGAGCAAAGGCATGACTAAAAAAGACAGAATTGTATTATTTTCTATTAAAAATATATATCTAATCTCAAGAGTTGTAAGTGGGATAGTTTTAGGAAAGAAAAAACGCTATCGTTTACACATTGAGAAAGGGATTAGTTTTCAAATTTCTTATATAAATACATAAAATTTTTAGGAATGGGTTATTTGGCGGCAAAAATTAATGTCCCTAATATGATTTTCAGGCCTATTGTCGAAGTGAAGATGATTTCAAAGATTTTGTAGTAATGACACAACATGAAATTGACTAAATCACACGCTTTTGCCCTAATGAAGGGGATGTGGTTGTAGCATTGGTGTGCACATAGGTCTTTATACGACAATGGCCTCAAAGCGAGTTGGCCAAAATGGAAAGGTTGTTGCCATTGAAGCTGATCCTTCGG
>JADDOQ010000041.1:7171-15591 GCA_016782315.1 Nitrososphaeraceae archaeon
ATAACTTGAATAATGTTGACCTGCCAATAACATTGTATACTCTAAAGAAATGAAAATGGGACTTGCTGTGTATAATAAAATGTTTTTAGATGGATATGGTCAATCTGAAACAAAAAAAAACTAAAGCCGTACATGTTAATACATTAGATAACCTGTCACGACTAAAAGGGATAAATGAGATCAATTGTATCAAAATCGACGTTGAGGGAGCGGAACTGGAAGTTTTAAAAGGAGCTCATAACATACTGCCTAATAGTAAAGACATTTCATCCTTATAGAAATCCATGGTGCATCCCACTTATATGAGCCAATAATGGATCTGCTTAGATCATATAATTTCAAAATAGAGTTTGAAAAGACATTTGATGATTATAGACAACAAAGTATGAGAGGGGCCAAGAACGTATTATTGCGAAAATCTGTTTAGTGAGAATGTATATATTAGTTGCATCACAATAAAATTGATTTCTGTTTCCTGTATCCTATAGGTCCTATTTTTTTATGTAAAACGATGAACTTTCCAGATCATTTGTTTTGTTTTGTTTTCCATACGTAAAAAAGAGAATCAAATGAACATATTTGTTTTGAATTATGTCTCTCCTCTATACGATAATAATAGTTTTTATCAATGATTTTATATCGATTAAAGTGGTTATAGGATACTCTTTTTCTTGTGAATGAATCAAGAAAAATATATAATAGAACTTTAAAACCATGCTAAACATCCTTTGTAAATATTGCAATTCTTGTCTTATGCATACATTGAGACCGTTGTTCAGGTTAAGTGTTGATTGAACCTATCTATTTCTGTATCTGATATATCTGTGTTCTTTTGTTTCGGATTCAGTTATGATAAAATACTTTTTGATGACAACAGAGTTAAAGTTTTTTATACTAAATGCTGCAAAGCCTTCTGTTTTTCTGACTATTGTATTTTTATGTCCAGTTTCAAATTTTCAATTCTATTTCAATATCACGAATCTACAACCCTTAAAATATTTATTAAGCGGAAATAAAAAAATATGTGATGTCTGAGAGGTTATCTGCGTGGTTACTGAAGGGACCAACTGGGGGTTTGGTTCTTCAATTCGATACATTAGTGTTATTTGTTTTAAGGATTTTTTATTTAGCAACAAGGGTTTTTCTCAGGGTTGTTTTGGGCAAGAAAAAAAGAGACGACCTGTATTCCAAAGGTAAACTTTCGTATTTTAATGATGACTTTAGCGCATCATTTCTAACCTTGATGTATTTATCCCATATTAAAAAATTTCTAAGGCTGGGTAATACTTCATTATTAAAATTAAGTGTACCCAAATACAATTACAGAGTCTATTGTCCAGCCAGTAAAGATGATTTCATAAACATGACAATACGTGAAGATGAACTGTTAGAGCGCTTTAACCCCAAGGAAGGGGAGGTGGTTGTGGATGTTGGTGCCCATATAGGACGTTATACCCTCATAAGCTCAAAACGTGTTGGCCCAAAAGGAAAGGTAATTGCCATTGAAGCGCATCCTTCGGTAATAAAAATGCTGGATAGGAACATCAAATTAAACCGCCTCACCAATGTTACAACGTTAAACTATGCTGTTTATTCAAAAGAGACAAAAATAAAACTTTATGATCACCGCAAAGAGGTAGATGCAACTATTTACAATACGGTAATGACAGGCAGAGTAAAAGATCAGGGTGAATTTGTGGAAGTTGATGCAAACACGTTGGATAACCTGTTGCAACAAAACGGAATCAATGCAGAGGATGTCAACTGGGTAAAAATCGACGTGGAAGGGGCAGAGCTTGAGGTTTTGAGGGGAGCTACCAATGTCCTGTCCAAAAGCAAAAACATTGCTCTTATGGTAGAAATCCATAATGTTGGTGGCAAGGGTAAAAACTTTTACAGCACAATAATGGATATACTGAATCACCATAATTTTAAAATTGAATTTGAGCAATCATATAGTTCAGGAGAGAAACACGTTATTGCAAGGAAGCATCTGGTTTAGAAAAATACTCGGATTTTATACAAAAAGACAATAGGATGTTTTTTTAATAATTTGTTTTGTTTTGCTATGTACTAAAACCATTCGATAGTGATTTTTATCGGTGATTCTAGGCTTTAATTAACATAACTTTATGGTGGTTTTGGAACACCCTCTTTGGGTGGATGAGCCGAGATAGGATAGTGATAAATAAAAACAAATAAAGATACTGTAACGCATGTTGTGGACTTTTGATAAGGGTCTGTTTTAAAAATTTAATTGATTGTGGTTCACTGACACAAATACTGCCTGCTCTTTTACTGCCAATTCTTAAAAAACAGTTTATTGAATGCCTAAAAGAAATTATATGTTGATGATGTCATCTTTTTCCATTGTCAACAAGCCATTTTGATATAAACAAACCTAAATTATTTCTGAAAGACTCTGCAGAAAATTCTTTTGCGTATTCCCTTAATCTTTGAGACTCGGAAATACTCCATGATGACAATGCGATTTTTACCGAATCAACTGCTTCTTCAATATTGTTGTATCTGTATTTTTCTTCTATTATGGCGTCAATTTTTGCGGCGCCAGAATCGTGTGCTACCGGAATTATTCCGGCACTCATCGCCTCAACATACGCAATTCCAAAGTGTTCTCCTATAAAACCATGCAACATTACTTTTGATTTCTTTAGTACATCTATTTTTTCGTCGACTGTTGCATTGATGTGAAAAACAACGTTTTTTGGCGAATTTTTTTGAAGGTTATCTAGGTACCATGCCTTGTCTGGAGTTATGCTTCCGACAAGTTCAAATTTTACATCCGGCAATCTCCTTGCCACTTCTAGTATTGTCTCATATCTTTTTTCTTCGGTGAACCTGCCTATGGAACAAACAACATCTTCTTTTACTTGAGCGTCATTTAGTGGAAACGAGTATTGAGGACAAGGGGGATATATGACAACTGAATCCATTCCCCATGCGGATTTTATTGCGTTTTTGGTATAGTTGCTGTTGGTAATTATGGTGGATTGTTTTATGTAATCCAAATTGTTTGATATAAACATCCATGGCCTAATGTACCATTTTTTCAATATTTTGCTCTGATACTTTTCGCTCGCCACCTCTAAATCCACGGGATAATGCACATAGACAATTGTGCGTTCTGCAATATCTTTTGGGATGAGGCTGGATCCACCTGTGACTAAAACAAAGTCAACCTTGTGTCTCTTTATTAGTTTTTTAAAGAAAAAATAGGAATAAACAAGTCGCTGATACGCTCCTAAAAACGGAAGTATTTCATTTCTTCCAATCGATTTTACAAATCCACTTATGGAATCAGTAACATCTATTCCTATCCTATCAAGAGTTTCGTTTCTTTCAGGATATGAACTGGAGCATAGAAAAACTTTGGACCTCATTTCATGCATAGCTTTGATTGAATGCAAACCAACATGTTCGCCACATACGGGAATTACTATTATAATGGCAACTCTCTCCGTAGGCTTCCATGTTGTAGTGCACTACTCCTACACTAATGTCATTGAAATCCATAGCATTTTCTGATTTTTTCATAACCAACCATTGTTGTATATTAAATTGTCAAAATTGTTATAAATCTTTATTAAGCAAAACTGTTGGTTATTATGCATCAAAAATTATCTTTTAAGCACCGTAAAATAAAGGAATCTAATTATATTTATCATGTAAAATAGAGAATACAATGAGACCAATGCCAATGATGTCTTAATTTTTGACATATGATTTTTGTATTTATAGAATATGTATTTAGATATTTCGAAGCTTATAAGAATTAATAAATGGATGATTGTTTAACTATCAATATCAATGCGCATGATTAAAAGGGGCATTTTAAACTCCGCTAAATTTTGGAGTTGGGTAGGCAGGAGATTTTGGGAGTCTCGTCAATTTTATGGTGCATACATTGCACTGTTCATAGCCATAACTAACTGGATTACAATTCAGTATAGGTTACTTTTACAAAACATACCGGGGCTCAATGTTCTCTTTAGCAATATCTTTGTATTTATGGTAGTTGCAATATTGATTTTCTCTTTAGCTAGTGTTCTTGGAGGGCATTATATCCATAGAAAAAGGCAGTTTAGATTGGAAAATGCATTGGCGGTAGAAGAAAATCCTTATTTATACATGGCCGCACCCGGGAAAGAAAAAGATTTGATGATTCCTGTAATAATGTTGCAGATGGAAACCCTGGAGGAACTATTAAAGGCAAATAATACTTTAACAGATGAAAAGAAAAAGAAATTTGATTCGTTTAGACAAGATTTATTGAAACTAAAAGAAGGTGGACGTATGGAACGCAAATAAAACATCCAGGTTTGTTGCATATCTCGTCATTCGTTATATATTTTTTCTATATTGCTATGCCATTTGCTTAAACATATTGCACGTCTGTATTCCCATAAACATCGCCAAAAAACATTATTTTACCTTTAATGAGTGGTTGATGACCGCGAATACTCCTTGTTCTATGGATTTAAGTTGTAATTTACTTTCAAGGTTCCTCTTGTCTTGTAAATGCGCCATGTGTTTGAAAGAGCGTATTTCAGTACCCTTTGATTTAACATTTTTAAAAACTGTTTTGCATCCAAAGTCTTTTAAATAATCCTCTCATGTGGCGTTTATTTTATTATATGACTGTTATTTATGTTTAGCATAGATGGAAAGGATACTTTCATGGTTAATATTGAACTCGGAAGGAATTGCCCTTTCTGATAAAGTATTACTGTTTTTTATAAAACTTGTTTATCTGGGTTTAAGGGTCACATCTAGAATAGTATTAGGTAAAAAGAGGCGAAATAAATTATATCTTGAGCGAGATCTCGATTTTGGGTCACTATGGCTTAAATTTTTCAAGTACCGGAAAAGAGGTAAAAACGATTTGGCATTGTTAAAATTTAAAATGCCAAAATATAATTTTGAATTCTATTGCAGGAAAAATAAAGATGATTTCAAAATTATGACATTTCATGAAGATGATATACTAGAGCATTTTACTCCAAGGGAAAACGACATTGCTATAGACGTTGGCGCGCATATTGGTCCATATGCTATAATCGCATCAAAACGTGTTGGCCCAAAAGGAAAGGTAGTTGCCATTGAAGCAGACCCAAGCAATTTTGATATACTAAATCGCAACATTCATCTCAATAAACTTACAAATGTGTTGGCATTGAATTATGCTGCATACTCTAAAGAAGATGTCGTTAAACTATACTTGCCAAGTAAAGGGGATTACGATTCCTCTTATACAAAATACAATACTGTGATGGCGGACCGAGACATTGGCGAAAAAAAATTTGTAGAGGTAAAAGCAAATACACTGGATTTTCTTTTGCAGTCAAATCAAATAAAACCAGAAGATGTAAACTACATAAAAATCGATGTTGAAGGGGCGGAATTTGAAGTTCTGAAGGGGGCAAAAGATATACTTTCTAAAAGCAAAAGAATCTCACTTTTAATAGAGGTACATCACATTTCTGGCGGCATTGATCTATATGAGTCCATAAGTAAATTCCTTGGTCTATACGGTTTTAAAATAGTATTTGAACAGAAATATGAGAGCGGAGAAAGACATATAATTTTACACAAGTATTGATCATTATAAATATCGACTTTAAATCTCTGATTCTAAAACTATGTCAAAAAACAGTCAATTCATTTCATTATCTGCAACCACAATCTTTCCCTTCTCTTTCCCTCCCTTCCCTTCATTTGTCTTTAGCCCTAATGGAGAAAATCAAAGAATATTCATTCTTAAAGATATTTACATTAGATACATAATAAAAAGAAGATGGGAAACCTTACTTCTTGGTTCATGCGAGAGTCGCAAGGAGTAAACGCTTTTGATAACCTCATCTTATTATTTCTAAAAGTTATATATTTAGGTCGGAGGGTTTTGTTTAGATTATTTTTAGGCAAGAAAAAAAGAGATGCATTATACATTGAAAGGGGTCTTGACTTTGCGGAATTTCTGTATAGGCATATCAAGTTATTCAAACCTTGGTCCAAGTTATTGACTTTCAAAGTGCCAAAATACAACTACAAATTCTATTGCAGAATTAACAAAGATGACTTCATTGTTATGACAAGGCATGAGGATGTGATAATAGATTATTTTCATCCTAAAGAGGGAGATGTGGTTGTGGACGTTGGCGCGCATATAGGTCGTTATACTATAATAGCCTCACAACGTGTTGGCCCAAACGGAAAGGTAGTTGCCATTGAAGCTGAGCCAAGCAATTTTGAGTTATTGAATCGTAACATACAGTTGAATCAATTAACAAATGTCACAACCCTGAACAATGCTGCATTTTCCAAAGAAACAAAAATAAAACTCCACTTGCCAGCTGGAGATATTTTAACCAAATTCAATACTGTAATGCCTGA
Source organism: Nitrososphaeraceae archaeon (assembly GCA_016782315.1). Taxonomy (GTDB): domain Archaea; phylum Thermoproteota; class Nitrososphaeria; order Nitrososphaerales; family Nitrososphaeraceae; genus Nitrosocosmicus. The sequence goes on from JADDOQ010000041.1 coordinate 13,583, forward strand.
TTTGTCATGGATAACACCCACAAATAACTTTGTAGATGTGAATGCTAACACATTAGATAATTTGTTGCAACAAATTGGAATAAAACAGGTCAACTACATAAAAATCGATGTTGAGGGGGCAGAATTTGAAGTTCTGAAGGGGGCCCACAACCTGCTAGTAAATAGCAATAACATTGTACTTCTTATAGAGGTCCACGGGCATGTAAATGATTATAGGCAGAAGATAGACGAATTCATTAGAACATACAATTTGAAAATAGAGACTGAAAAGATCTATGAAATGAATGGATATATAATCGCACGAAAATCTGCTTAACAATTCAGCGACATTTGGAAAAGCGCATGAATTTTGTTATTGGCGGAACAATAAAAGAAAAACGGACAGTGCTCTGATCACTTGGGCAATTTTGATAATTTGCTATGGACACCTGCAAAAACACATTCAACCAATTTTTTGCACATGCTTAATTTACACTTCTTATTCTTGCATGAAATGGTCTGCAATGGTTCTGCACTGCCTTAACACATTGGATTGTTGTCTCCATAAGTTTTCCGAATTAAAAAAAAGAACTATGGGATAACTATGACATTAAATAGAGGGGGATATCCAAGGCTTTGCTCAGCTGATTAACGATTTTAAAAATTATGCCTATGGTGCTTCTAAAATAATAAATGAATATGCAAGCGCGTTATCGCTTAGGCTGGAAATAAAAACAAACTCGTCAAAATCAAGCCGCAATACTGGATATGAGTTTTATCATTGCAATCCAAGTGAACATGCACAAGCAAACCCTGTATGCTTTTTCTGAGCTTGAAGCAATTAATTTTAAATAAACGGACTGCAGCAATTATAGAACACTATCTTACTTGAAATCCCTTAACGATTCACTAAATTAATTCACTCATAACATAGCCAAAGAGACTTTTTCTTATTATGGTGTTTCAAACACCAAACTTCTGTATGGACGCATAAAAAACGATGGGTTCAATAAAAATCAGATAGTTGCGATTGTGAAAACTCCTAAGCTACTTTTGGAATTGATGAGGATGGTGCATCTTTATAACAATCACATATGGTAGATGCACTCAAAAAAACTAAAACTGGAAAAGGAAATAGATGGCAGGATAAAAAACATGGCAGTAGAAATCAATATGGCACATAAAAATAATATACAAATAATTTAGGCCTGTAGTATTATGAAACAGGGGCCGCCTACAATTTGAGAATTTGAATCACTTACTGCTTTTACATGACCCAGCATATCTCTTTTTTTACCTAGGCGATGGATAAATTTGACAAGTGGTCTCAACCTCATTTGTTGAACGGCATGTCTATTCCAGCAACCCCTCTCAATCGTTTTGCCCATCAGTGACCTATGGTCCCAACGCCTTGATTAAGCTGTGGTATCCCCGCAAAGTTGTTATTTGCCATGTTTGGCCTTTATATCCTCTATCAATACTCGGCTAAAGCAGATTAGTTGTTAATCAATCATTCATCATCGGATATCTTATCCTTCATTCTTTTTATGTTAGGTAGGCGTGAAACAAGCATGAAATACCCAACGCAAACAAGCGCAATAAAATGATAATCAAAGCCAATTGCCATTCCAATGGCCCCGGAAAACCATATACTCGCGGCGGTTGTTAGGTTCAATACCTTGTTTGGCTTGCTGCGTATTTCAGAATCTGTTCTGCCTTCAAGTTCACCCTTAAGTATTACCCCTGCACCAAGGAATCCTATCCCGCTGACAATCTGAGCTGCGATTCTTGAGGTGGAGTTTGGGTCTACCAAAGCAGACAGAAACGTAAAGATCATTGAACCGCCGATCACAAGGGAATGAGTTCCTACCCCCGCCGGCTTACCTTTAGATTCCCTTTCGGACCCTATAACATAGCCAGCAAGCAGTGAAATGCCTATGTTGATTAATATATCTAGCTCATATCCTTTAAAGACTGTCTCAATCATGTTTTACTGATAAAGTTAATGCCTTTTTATATCAATCAGAAAA
>JADDOQ010000301.1 GCA_016782315.1 Nitrososphaeraceae archaeon
TTATCATTTACAATTTCATGCCATACCAGGATTTGTAGTGGATATCCTTTGACATCCCCATTGATGTTTACACCCAGTATCAAATCGTTATCAGACATGAAACCCTCGGCCTGGTCTACTGTGGTGAATTTCGGACTATCAATTGACGGTATTCCATCAGGAGGTGGACCTCCGCTCACTATCTGATTCAAAGGGACTATGCTTTGTGGATTGTCTTGTGTAGGCTCAGAATAAAGCCTATTCATTCTCTGTTCATTGAGGACGGATACTGTAACTATAGCTAGGAAAAAAACAAAAACAGTGGATATGATTCCTATCTTTATTTTTTTATTCATCTGTATTCACCAACAATGTTCATATCCCTTTGATTTGGGAATCAGTTTTTGCCTGCTCCGATAACCGTTTTTCTTCTTGCAATCTTTTACGTAACTTATAAGCTGATAGTGATGTGAAACCAAAAACAATTGCAAGACCAACATATGAAAGCGTTTTGGAATATTCTATGAGAATTACCGATACCGTAGAGCCAAATATGGAAGGCAAAAGGGACAGAATCAGGAGCCAACTGCCACAACAGCCTAAAGGAACTAGCGAAAAAAACGAAAAGAACGAACTTAATGCGGTGCTTCCTGTCCCACCACTCAAAATGCCTTTCCTGTTGTTTATGCTACAGCCTAAACCTTTACTGTATGTTGAAATAAACATCTGTGCACCAATTCCAATCCCCAGCCCAATTATTATTATTGAGTTTACCCTAAACGCGGCATTTATTGCATCTATGCCTGTAAGATTGGGTGTTGTAAAAACAACAACAAGTAAATAAATTATTATTGTTAAAATTCCGATAACAAGGCCTTTGATTAAAGATCTTTTGGCATTATGATTAAGAATTTTTCTACCTTGCATATTCTAAAATATCAATTTGTGGTATTTATCGTGATGGTCCAACAGTTAAAGATATGATTTAACTGTTGGTAAAAAGGCTAATACATCAATAGTATGATAGTGGTATTAGTAATGTTTGATAGGATATTTGATAATGAATATATAACGATAATAGCATGGATATTCATTGCAGGATCAATAACCCTTGACCATTAAATATTTTCTTTAACCCTTAAAGGATTGAGATTTATACTTATCTGTTAACCTTTTGTTAATGTCAAATTTTAGGATAAAAGGAAAAAAGACCGGGTCTTGTATTTTGTTTGCTACAATGATTTTTGCAATATT
>JADDOQ010000302.1:0-333 GCA_016782315.1 Nitrososphaeraceae archaeon
AGTTTTGTTTTTCTCCCTACGATAAGATATCAATATCCCTTTAGAATACCATTACCTCTTGCCTGAAGAAGATTTTATCAAAGGTGGAAGTGTTTTGTCATTGGCAAAAATTGTCGAGGTACTTTTAATTTTACGGTGGTAGAATTCTAATATCTCAGATACTGCAAAGTAACAGTTAATGGTAAGTAAGACAACCAATGCTCTGCCTGACTATACGAATCAAAAAAAACGATGAGATAAACGGAAAAAGACTGGAAAAAGTATTGCTGGAATTCCTGAAGAAATCAAAAGTCTCTGGAGCAACAGTATGGCTGGGTGTTGACGGATTTGGAA
>JADDOQ010000302.1:353-701 GCA_016782315.1 Nitrososphaeraceae archaeon
CATCTGGAAGGACTCACAATCAACCAACCCATGATGATTGATATTGTTGAAGAAAGGTCAATAATAGAGCCATTACTTCCTGAATTAAAGGGAATGGTAAATGACCATGGATTAATAACGATACATTATGTTGATGTGATTTAATCAACCAATTAATTCCTTGATGCTTTATCATCAAAATATAGACCTATGTTTTCTATATAGAAAAAATATAGATAATAGTTCTATATAGAAAAAATATAGATAATAAAAAAACAATATTGAAACTAATGAATAGGCAAACAAGAAAACACACTGTCAAATGCCTCATGTGCAATGAGGAAATCACAGAACCTTTAGGTTCATATT
>JADDOQ010000302.1:800-1290 GCA_016782315.1 Nitrososphaeraceae archaeon
TAGTTTTTGATGATTCAGAAAAACATTGGATTTGAGTTGCAATAACATTACAACACTTTACTAAACTATATGAAAGGATGTATTGGATATATTTTATCAAATATAATGTCTATACCATGACCTACCCCTCTCTACAGACCTTCTTTGCATTGTTTGATTTCATATGGCTAAAGCAAAGTGTGGCAAAACTGCTTGGTTCCTCTCCAAAGAAAGTATTGTCTGACTGGTATACCCTATCCCAAACCTCACTCATTATTTACCTTATTTCAATGACCATGCCGGTTCATAATCTCTTGGTTTAAAAGAAAAGCAAAATGAACGTTAATCTTGGAAATGCAAACAGCTACAAAAATCAAACAAACAATCAGGACATTTGCCCCTTTTACAATCAAAAGGGTTGCAGCCACAGTCAGCACATTTTATTATCATGACCAATAGGCAACAAATAGAATCACAGATTTAAAAATTGTCACCTTGGATAATAAAATAT
>JADDOQ010000042.1:0-8036 GCA_016782315.1 Nitrososphaeraceae archaeon
AAATTATAAAAGATTTTTATTTTTACCCAGTAATTACTTGAATAAATTCATTATTGGGTCCAAAGGACCACTAGCCTCCTTTGCAGAACCATTCTGCATAGTATTGCGGTCAGTGGTAGAAACGGTAGTATTGTCATTAGGGGCTAATAAAGGTGAGCTTGTGTTTCCGGTTGTTGTCATATTAGAAGCTGAAAACGACGTAGATGAAAGGTTATCGGTGCCCTGGAAGGCAGATAATGATGTTGTTTGGTTATCCTGGGCAAATGAATCGCCAGCGGTGCCCATCATTAAGGATATGATGATGCCTGCAAATGCAAAAAACATTGCTAAAGCATATTTATTAAAACTCATCACAAATAATTGAACAAGGTTTTTTTTAAAATTTACATATTGATGCTTTTATGCATAACAGACAGCTTTTCGTAAATGTCATATTTCGTTTCATAATCAAAGATAAAAAAACAGTGTATTATTTGACAAAAAAAATATTGGTGAAAATAAAGTCCTAATGGACGTTGATCTCACCGGGCATAAAGAACTGAATGACTATGCTTATTATATACAGAGCCAACAAAAATATCCCTACCCTGATTCCTATTGTCTTTCTAAACAAAGGGATTAAAGCTATTAAGGTAATAGATGTAGCCAAAATCATCTGAAACCACAGCATAGGGCTGTTTAAGATTACGGTATAAAACCCCCCATGATACATTGCGGCAAATATGGCCACACCCAGCAAAAGAGAGTTGTTTAACACCTTTGAGCCCAAAACATTTGCTATAGCAATAGACGCACCGGCGGCACCTTTTCTTGCCAAAATCATCATCGAGATTTTTTCCGGCATCTCCCCTGCGATTGGACTGATGATTACAGCCAAAACAATTGTGGAAATACCAATATCTACCGAAAATGATTGCATGGATGAAATAAACGGGCTAGCGCCGAAAACTATGCCCAAAGTACCGATTAAAAAGGCCAATGCAGCTTTTGCCATTTCAGACCTGCCAACCACAGGATGGTGCTCAGAAGAACTATAGGAGGAAGAGGAAGCTGTACTGGCAGAATCAGCAGAGACAACAGGAGGAGACGCATCTGCGACAACATTAAGCTTATTTGCTCGGTTTTCTTTTTTCATCTCAAATAACGCAGTGAAAATATAGCCAATAAACATGCCAACAAAAATAACACCGTCTATAAAGCTATATCCATCGATTAACAAAATTGCACTTATTACTGCCGAAACCAAAAGAAATATTTTGTCTAGCTTAAATGTGCTAACATCCAGCTGTTTTAACGGGGCTTTTGAAAGTCTAGTGGTGGCTATTATGAGCATTATTGACAATCCAAGCGTCATCATTAAAATATTGCTTCCCAGTCCCGCACCAATAGCAACTTCATAGAGACCAACAGACGATGCAAAGACAACAATAGCAATTTCTGGAAGAGTGGTTGCAACACTTAATAAAGTTCTTCCAACAAATTTTGCCCCAAATTTAATGGAAAGGTGTTCGGCCCCATATGCCAATACCCAGCTAGCAAAGCTTAATTCCCCAAGCCAAAATAACATTGTTAAAAAATTTTCGATGTTCAAAAACTAGTATTTCTAAATCTTTTCAAAATATAAATTTATAACTTTGCTATTGGCACAACATTTTCATTTTTCAACATAATTTGGAAAAACAATAACACACAACAATAAGGAAAAATAGGCTCCGAATAATACAGAAAGAATACAAAGATGACCTTTGTGTATTTTGCCAGCAGTAATGAAAACAAGTTTTTGGAGATACAAACTCTTCTTGAGTGGGAAAAAAGGGAAAACAAAGAAAATGTCAAAATCCGGTTTTCAAGTCCTGCAATCAAGGAGATACAATCAGACTCAATAATAGAGGTTGCAGAGGATAAAGCCAAAAAGGCCTTTGACAGCATAAAAAGGCCAGTTATTGTAGAGGATGACGGTTTGTTTATAGAGGAGTTAAATGGTTTTCCGGGAGTTTATTCGTCTTTTGCATTTAAAACCATAGGAAACAAAGGGATTCTGAATTTGCTTGCGAACAATGAGAAGAGAAGAGCACGTTTTTTGTCCGTTTTCTCTTTTTTTGACGGAAACACCATTGAGACATTTGGCGGTGAAACAGCTGGCCACATAGCCACGGAGGTTTTCCCGCCAGGTTGGGGATTTGACCCTATCTTTAAGCCTGACAATGAAGATTTAACATACGGCGAGCTAAGCATTCAAAGGAAAAACGAAATATCTCACAGGTCAAAAGCATTTAGGCAATTTTTAATGTGGTACAAACTAAAATACAATCACCATAACATTTAGATGCAGACGGCATAGATATTAGAAGTAAAACAAAAAGAAGATAAAGAACGGTAAATGAAGAACCATTTGGGCTAGTTATTAGCAGATGTCAACGCATAGTTTTCAACCCAACGTGACACTGGACGTTTGGCATTTTGCAATACAACTATCCTTGAAATCACGCTTTCATCCATTGTCACATATCCCAACATATGCTTGTTGATGCCTTGCGAGAATTTCCTGACCTCATCCATTTCCAGCATATTGGATGCCTCCAATCTATTGATTGACATTCCTATATGCATGTATGATTTTAACTCAATGAAATGAGGCGAGCCTTTTTCCATCAAATTAGCAAACTCTGAATAATGTTTTCCATCATCGTTAAAATTGCGTATCAGGGTCACCCGCAGAACTGTTCTTGTTTTTGCAGTTGAGATAAACTCAAGGCTTTTCAGATATCGCTCCCAGGCGTCTTTGTGCCTTGGGCCATTTATTTTGTAAAACATATTCTTGTTGGAGGCGTTTGTGGACAGGTAAATTTGAGTTGGCAGGGCATCCTCATCCTGCAGCCTATGCAACATGTCTGGTTCCTGGCCATTTGTTACCAGGAAAATGGATTTTGTCGCCTTTAGCTTTTTTAGGTATTTTATGAGTTCAGGCAGTTTAGGATACATCGTTGGCTCCCCCGAAAGGGAAATAGCATAATGCTCTGGAAAGAGGGATTCATCCAGTTTGGCGGTATTGACTTTTCTTTTGCCATAAAATCCGGATATCAGCTTTCTGCGCTCCTCCAAAAGGGCATGGACAATCAATTCCGGGCCATCAACCAAATGGGAGGGCATTTCCAGGGTGTCATAGAATTCGGTAGGCCTCCAACAATAGATACATCTGTTTTCGCAGTTCATTGCACATGGAGTCATCTCCATGCACCGGTGAGTGGAAATTCCATAAAATTTGTGTTTGTAGCAAGTAGCTTCATCTGAAAAGGATTTCTTTGTCCAGTGACACAGTTCTACGGCAGAGTGATTAAAGACACCATACTTTGCCTTGTTTAACTTTTTTTTTATTGAAGGAGTGATTTGAATTAGGTTATCATCTGCAGACATCTCATGGGAATATACCTCACCGGAACAGCTCATTTAGTTTATGACAACGGATACAAATATAAGTTTTAAAAACAAAAAATATTCATTTTAACTATCAGAAAAACGACAATACACACACACAACCACATGCTATTTTAAAACAATTATATATTAAGGTGAAACATTTAATTTTAAAATCGTGGCCTTCGTAGTATAGCCTGGTTAGTATAGGCGGCTGTGGACGTCTTCTAAATTGACGGTTGAAACCGCTTGAGGGGGGTTCAAATCCCCCCGAAGGCCTTAAATTCCCATATCCTTTTTATCCACTACAGAAAGCTTTTGGGGTAAAATCGTCTATAACGGTATATGGTATACTATACGTTAAAACATTTATGGTCATAAGCACCATTTTGCAGTAACGGGCATCATGACAACAACAACAAATGGCACAAGGATATAATCGAGTTGATATAGCCGTATGTAACCCTAATTTTAAATCTTCGAGTATGGATCAATCTTTTTAATCATACTTTAAATTCAAATGAATTTCTAGTGGAATAAATTATAGATGTATATGCATGCATATATGATTTCTTTATTTTGGCGATCTCCATAATCGATGGAACACCCTGCAAATATTTTTGCCCGAAAACATTTTTTGTAGACCATATTTTTATTATTGCTGGAATTACAAAATTGAGAATCACATAGTAACCAAATATCAATTAGCAATGTAGAGTCAATATTGAATTTTTTGAATTTAACATTGCTAGTATTGGTTGTTGCATTTGAATTGTAACACGTAAAGCGTCATTGCCATCAACTGCTAATATGTCATTCTAAGGCATTATATGGATATTGACATCATAAAAGGGTAAGTCATCCAAAAAGCGTAATACAATGCTTTCGGTTAATATGATATTTTAGATTATAAATGAGTGTTTTTATATTTTTTGCATCTATTAATAATCAGTATATTGTATGCTATTTTCAAATAATAAAAATATTATAGTAAAACATATTATCTATAAATAGTTTGATAAATATTTTTCTTTTTTTTGTAGTAATTTCCCGATTAAAGATTTTAAAACTCATTAATCCGCTTTTAGATATGTTTTATTTCGGCATTACTACAACAAACAAGCATCTACAAGTACCTTTTTTTTATTAGTTCCAGGCAATGTTTTTGTCAACCGAGGATATATCGGTACATGTTTTGCATAATGAGTTACCATTAACAGCAGAATACTATAGACCTGTGTTAAATACATAATAAATCCGCAAATAATCATAACAACCTTGAATTTAAATATGGCCTTATTTGGAATGCAAAGTTTTATTGTTAATTTATAGGATATGGCAGCAGCATCTTTATTTAGCATTTTTTTAGTATAATATCTAATCCGTTTTTTTATTTGACCATTATAATTTGTTTATTTGTATTAGTATAATATAACGAGCATATCCTCTTAATGGTAGATACATAAATTTGTATCTATAAGAATAGCATAATTTAAATGGATCAAGTTGCTCTATGCCAACAACTGTTTGAGACACCGCTCAATCTCTTTTCCATTCTTTCCAAAAGTGACAACCTTCTAGTTTTTTGTGTTGCAAAGGATGGTCTAAAGACCAACTCGAGTATTTTACATAATGATATCCCTACAAAAAAAAGATACTACAAAGCATTAAAGCAATTAAAAGACGCAGGTCTAATAGAAAAGTCCTCTGAATATAGGGGCACTTATTTTCATACGGCCTATGGATTTTTTGTATATCAAAGAGAGATTGTTGAAATGGCAGAATACAAAAAACACATAGAAAAGATGAAAATGATTGACAATTTAAAGAAGGCAAACAAATATTCAGATAAAGATATTCTAAAGTTAATTCAAGATGTAATTAATAACGATATTGTTGGAAACAATAATAGTATTTCATCACCACCTGTATCTTCACCATTTGCTTATGAAATCATTGTGTCAGATGTTGAATTGATGTTGTCGTTGATCAAGAAAGTGAGGGAGTGCAAGACAGAGATACTAATTGCAACAAGATTATATTCAGAAGAATTAATTAATGAAATAATCCTTAAAGCCAAAGTCGGAGTAAAGGTAAAAGTATTGGCAGATACAAAACTGGTTCAAGGATATTTCAAATCTCAAATCAATGCCATTGAGTCAAATAATGAAATAGATGACCAGGGCAAAAATAAGATAGACAATAGTAACGAAAACGAACGCACAAAGGTAATAGGAAATCCATGGTATCCAAATAGCGAGGGAATAGATAGAAAGGTATGCGATATCCCATGTGGCATCATAGTTATTGATGGAAAGGAAGCTGGTGTAGAGATCATTGATCGCAACAACATTCAAAACTTCTTTGCAGGCATAATAATCAAAGACGAAAATTTTGCTGCAAGTGTCAAGGAACTTTATCTCAAAATATGGAACAGTGCTCCTGACAATGAAAACACCATTATTAGTCGCGATATAACCAATAACACGTGAGCAACAACATTTAAAATAGATTATCCAATAAGTCATCTGTAGTTAGGTCCCCTTATTATCTTGCAAAGAAAAATCTCAATATTCATCCAAAGTGGAGGGTGTCAAAAAGCCCTTGAGTTAGATTGTCAAAGTCAAAGGACAATGTTCTCATTTTGCATGAGAAAAGCATAAAGCGATACTAAAAGGAATATTTAGTTCACTAATGCTAAAATCAATAATTTGCCCAAGGCTAACTAATATTAATTTATTGCAAATGAATCAGGTAGGGGTATACAGAGTAATTCTATGATGACATAACCCGTTCAACTGGATTCATTTATCCCCTGTTTTATACTAATCCTTTTTCTAGTATTTACATAATACACATAAATAGTTTGGATATAATTAATAGGTATCCATTAGGTGTTTTCTACAATATCGTCTTTATTATCATATTTGGCCCTTTCATAAGTTATGTCTTCAGTGATGGATTTTGTTTCTGAAACAGGTTTCTTTTTTACGACAATTTCCTCTTTAACATAGGGTGTTTTTGTAATTACAGGCTCCTCTCTTTTTAATGGAATTGATATTACGGTTCTGGTTTCTACAGGCCCATCTATCGGTGATGCGTTAGGATTTTGTTCATGGGACTGCACCGATGTGAGACTAGAATATGAATCCTTTTGAACAGGTCTTCTTTCGATTGAAATCTCTTCACGGGTTAGCTCAATCTCAACGGTTTTTGTTTCCTTTATCGGTTCTTTAGTTATATGTATATCATCTTCCGTGACATGTTTGACAACTTCAAGGTTTTCCGCCATCAAAGGAACCGTTGTTTCAGTTTCTTTTGGCATATCGGATAAATTACTTGCATGGGAAGAGTTGTCTCTGGTTTCCTGGTCTTCAGTTTTTTCAAAACTTAATAGGTCACTTTCGTTAACCTTTAACCGAAGCACATTTCCGTCAAAGCTTTCTGCCGATGATTTGGGTATATGATACCATTTCTTATCTGACAAACCTTTTTGCGTTATAATGTATGCGTCCCCCACCCCGTAGACCTCACCTAAATCCACACCACCAGTTCCTATCGCCTCTTTTTTTAATACGGTGTTCCAATCAATATTATTATCTACATTATTATCATTAGACATTTCTATTATATTCAAATAATAAATTATATAATTAAAATATAACTTTTATATTATTTCTTCCTTGTGTTTATCTGGATACTTTATAGTCAGCTTTTCCGTTTTGACATCCACATCTATTTTCCTTTTCTCGATGCCTTCGTATTTTTTTACGACAATTTCACCAAGTTTCACCATCCTTTTGTTTATCACTATTTCCTCGCCCCACAATGGTATGACAATGTTGTCGCCTTTTTCCTCATATGGAACGCTGTTGCCATCTCCGCCACCAATGGATAAAGGCACTGGTTTTCCACTGTGTGTTGCATTGCTTTGATCTATGGTTGCTTCCTCATCGGATGATTGTCCGCTAAATTTGCGAACCTCTATGTCACTTGGTGATGCGGCGGGGTTGCTGCTGCTGCTGCTGTGTGTATTCCCTCCACCACCACCAGGGCCTCCCCCTTCTTTTCCGTTTTCCTTATCCTCATCATGTGAAAAAACATGGGTTATTTTGTCCTTTATTTTTGAAAGGATTTCTGTTATTTCCTTCTCGCTGTAGTGATCAAACTCTTTGCCGTTTATCAGTATCTCCTCATATTTTATCGGTATCTCGATTTTTTTTGTCGAGGCCACCCATTTTTTTGCCAAGACTAATTGTGTTTCTTCAGTTTTTTTTGTAACGTCAAAGTTTTCTGAAAACAATGGAATTGTTTTTGCTATTTCTTCACCTTGGGAAAAGGAATGGTTAAGGTTTGAGTCATCTTTTAGCAATCTTATTTCAGTGGTATCACTGCTGCTGCTGCTGCTGCCGTCTGCTTGATTATCCATATAAATTGAATACTAAAACAATTTATAATAACATATCTACATTTTCATTTAAAGAATAAGGTATATCATAATCACAAATGATAATTAGTTGTTGTTTTTAGATCCTTTGCTAAAAAGAAAGAAGGATTAGGTCATCCACCAAATAAATCCCCAAAAGGCGATTGTGAAAAGTCATCACCCCCGCCGGAGAAGA
>JADDOQ010000042.1:8237-15450 GCA_016782315.1 Nitrososphaeraceae archaeon
GCCGATACTGTAGCCTGTCCCCAATCCCAAAACTTGCGGCAATAGTCCGGTTAATCCGGTGCCAAAGCTTTGGCCACCATATCCGCCATATCCACCACCATAACCAGGGTATGGTGAAACTATTTGGGGACTAACCGGTGCAATTGTTCCAGGCATGTTTGGTGAAAGCCCAAGGAGATTTTGATTTATGAAGGCAGATGCAGATTGAGTGAATGTTGTAGTAGTTAATAACAATGATGAAAACAATATGAAAATAGATACCAAACCTAAACGATTATTTTCTTTTATCTTGCAGTTTAGTCCCAAGAAAAACATCTATAATAATTAACAGACATTGTAGTACTTTAATGTTATAATATAATATTTCACATTTAAAGTAAAAGCATCATCGAGAATATATAAATGAAAATATTAATAATAACATATTATCTGATTGTCTTCTTAGTTTTGTTATTTTTTCATTTGTAAAATCATTTGACGTAATTGTTCATTTTCACTTTTAACATATCTTAGTTCTAGCATAAGTTTTTCTATTATAGAGTATATGTCCGCCATGATATCAGCATTCTTACTAAGAGTGTTTGCTATTACTCTTTGTGTTTCGTTGCCAGCACGACTTTCCGCGATTTCTTTAAAATGTTGACTCATTTTATTTAAATAAACTTTTTTTGCATCAATTGAAGTATCCGCCATTACTATAAAATTTATGTTATTATATATAAATTGCAATTTCAGGTTTGCTTTCAAGTACGACCAATAACACGACAGCAGTAGGTTTTAATGTTTATGAAATAGGATAGAATCAAATCGAATCAACAGCACATAATTTGTAAAAATGTAGCAATAAAATGAAGAAGGCAACACCATTACTATAAAAATAAAAATGGCAAACTTAAATAACATGTAAGTAAATGTTTTTTTTTGTTATGCTCAAAACTAAAAGATTTGCATCTCCAAAATTATTGGCTGTTTATCTATCAATGACCTTTGCCATTGTTTTTATCTTGTATAGCCTTCCAACATCAGCAGCCCAAACACCAGGTCCAACAAATGTGCAAAATTATGAGAATCCCAGTTATGGAATCAAAATTCAATATCCAAAAGACTGGACTGCCTCCACTAGTGCAATTCCAGTTTATAATGGCATTATAGGATTTTACCCCCCCTTGAAAAACTTTACTGATATCCCGTCTGCAAGTGTTAGCTTATTGGTAACCACATATGCACCCACCATCTCATTAGATGGTTATACAAAGACTTACCTTTCAACATTAGAACAACAGGGTATCAAGATTGATGAATCCAATCCCAATACATTAGCAGGGAAACCCGGCCACAGAATAACATATTCACCAACCAATCAGGAAACTCCAAACGCACCAGTAAATCTCAAAGTTATGGAAACATGGACAGTTATAGACAACAAGGTATATTTAGTATCTTTTAACGCAGATACACAAAAATTCGCAACCAACCTGCCAACAGTACAGCAAATGATTGACTCACTGCAAATTCAGCCACCACCAGCTTAGAAACATTATTCTTTATCCATTCTTTTGTATCCATTATTATTACTAGTATTAAGTAATTTACCTGATATTGGATATAATTGGTTTTATCAGATTAATAGTAGTTATCAATAAGACGTTAAAACATTGGAAGAATAAAAAGAAAAAGAAAAAACCTAAAAATAGGGTTTACCTTTTATCTTAGTTCCCATACTTTAGTTACAGTGTTCTTTGATGCATCCACCTCAAATGTAAAAACTGCGGGCATGTTATCAAGATAGGCTAGGCTACCAACTGGTGACAATGCATTAAAAAACATTGACCCATGAAATACTATTTTTCCCTGAGGAGTCATGGTTCCTATCTGCTGCGATGTCCAAGTCAACATCTCGTTGTCCGGTCCAGTCATTACACCTTTTCCCTCGCCATAGAGTATTCCATTTGCTTTTGGAGTGGATGTATATGTTCCGATTTCTGTAACTGTTTGGTTGTTGACGCCTGTAACTACGGTATCGTTTGATGAAAATGATGTTTGGACTGTTGGTCCAGTTAATACCGTTTGACTGTTAATTTCACCCCTACCTTCATAGATTAAGTTTCCGATTGTTACATTTCCCTCCCCATTTGTGGCATTAAAAGATGAAATAATACTATTGCCTGTCTCCTGTGCTCTTGCATACATATTATCAGCAAATACACCAGAACCTACCGAAATAGATGTCACAATAAGTATCAATAATACTATATTTGTCGATTTCATTGATATCCAAACTACTAACAAAAACATCATATATAAAAATGAGTTTTTGTTTTTCAATGATATAAAAAACAGACAAACACTAATCGGGATTTTAATGATAAGCTGCTGCATATATAGATATAATCACATAACTAATGTAGTTTAATGCATTGTACAGAATTCAGCACCTCAGATTCCAATACACAATAATAAACATATGGTTCATTAAAAAGAATTAATATATTTTCAACTGTCACGGTATTTTTACAGTATATATCCATTTCTTCTTTTTATATGGAAAGTAATCGAAGGCTTCAGTTCTACCTCTATTTAGTGCCAAAGGAAAACCAAGTTCAGAAACACTTGATAAGCCAAAACAAAAATAAAAGATGCACTATCTTAAATTTTTTTTCCAAAACCCCTTATTACCATATAAAGCGCATAGGCATTAGAGTCCACCAAAGCCTATAGGCTTTATTGTAAAAAATGATTCTAAACGTTTTATTTAATTGATTTGTACATCAATGCGATAAAAAGTACTATAGCCAAAAAGATCAAAAAACCAGATGTGCTTGTCAATGCATGCAACAATGTAAATTCATGACCATTAAAATAGGATATATAGACCACACCCACAGTTCTTATTAATAGGGATATTATTATTAGTATCAATGGTAATTTATAAAACCTATTCACAGGAATTGGTTTCCCCAATATTGGCGCAAGCATCATGGGAAGGTAGGAGGCGATGGTTATTCCTATAAACCCTATTGCAATATAGTGAATGGACAGGTCATAGAACATAAATTTTCGTCAAATACATAAAACAACAACCCGATAACAATCCCGACATATAGAAAACAAAAAGAAACCCTGGTGTGATGCAATGTGTAAAGGAATCGTTCCTTTTTATCCTCCCCAGACTTTAGAATGTGTTTTTTGTTTTCATAATTGTTGTACACGTAAACAGAAATGCCAAATGTTATTGAAGAGGAAAACATGGATAGGTTAAACAAAAGTGGCATTGCAAAGCTGTCGCTAATGCCGAGTTTTGTAGCGAGGCCCAAGACAAAAGTGGCAACTAAAAGCAATAAAGACAACATACCCAGTTTTTTCCTAGGCCTTATAAACCCCATAAACGAGGGCAATGTTTTGTATTCTATTCCAAATATCATAATCACCGGAAACAATAGCTGAAATTCTATATCCGTTAATGTGTTGTCATTTAGGTTAAGCAAACTCAAGACAGATAATGTCAACAGGCATATGGAGGACAACCCTACAAAATAGTCCGCAGTTCTCAGCAGTTTTGGTTTGATTTTTAAGATGTCAATTATTTTTCCAACAAACAGCAGTATGCCAAAAACTCAGGGTTTTGGAGATGAACAGGATTTTCTCATTTAGTGACAGGTCATACACATTGATTGTGGAGACAATCACAAGAAAAGTGGAAACAATGACTGACAAAAAAGAAATTATTATTATTGCATGTGAGCCAATAGGTATGTTTCTAAATCTAGGTACAATCATAAACCCTATTCCCATGATTAAGATGGTGAGGCCGCTTTCTACTAGAAACATACGATGCAGGTTAAAAACAGACCCGTTAATCATGGAAATATTTGCATTTAACATAAACGCAAACCATATAGAGCCAATAAACGATCCAACAAGAAAAAAAATTGCCGCAGATACAATAAACGGTTTAACTATTTGGTTATCTTTGACCAAGTCTTTTGGCATTTTCACTCATTTTGCTAAACTTTTATTTTTTCCTTCTCTTTCCTTAAAAAAAGCATAGTTTTCGATTTGTTATTTGACCCAGTCGAACTTCATTAACCCATACTCTTATGCATACCAGACTAAATACAACGAAAAAAGAAGGTTAAATCATCATCTATTATAGTAAAAGATCACTTGAGCCCCTTTACCTACCAAACTCAAACCCCCCTGGTCATAGATAAAAAGTGGTTGAGCCCGTTTACGATTAAGATCCTATATTCCTTCTGGTTGTGTATGTGATGAATGTGTCGGATGTGATGAGGAATATCAAACCAAAATAACATACATATAATTAAATAATATGTCAAAATCTTGGCCTCTGTTCAATTTGGATAACACAAGTATAATAAAAATATGGTAACAATGTATAATTGTAAGCGTGTGCCCTGCCAAAACGCGACTCGCACCCATCACATTAAACTTATTCGTATATCCATAGTTAATTGATATCAAAACAATTCCGATTAACCACATCAAAGATCGAGCAATCTGCTACACCGAACGAACCGGTACCAATGTTCATTGCTTCATAGTATAACCAGTATCAAAATGAGAAGGTTCAAGTCCCATTTTCAGCGCTTAAACTTAATTCATTAAGCAATTTACTGAAATTCGATACAAGCAATTCTGAATTATTACATAGGCTTTCAAATAATAACTACTAAAATCATATTTATAACTTATCAGTTCCCTTATACCAAATGGATTCGTAGTACTTTGGGTCTAACTTACAAACCATTATCATTTGCATCTAGTTTTTGTATAAATTAGATAATGATGTGTGTTGGGATTGTCATTTATTATATCCATATCTCTTATTTGCTGAAATTAATCAAAAGCATTTTAATGGAATAGAATATTAACTAATAATCGCTTTTTGGGACTGTCATTTACTTAATGCATCCTGATATCCATCTTCGATTAATTTGCTAATTGTTTCGGAGGTGAAATCAGAAAGTTTTCCGGAGACACTGTCGCCATCATCTTTGCGTTGTATTTGGACTACTTTAACTATTCTGAAGGTATACTTGAGTATGTCAATATATCTCTTGTACTCTTCCGTATTGAACCGTCTTGGTGCACTTTCATATAATATTTCATCAATTTTCCCTTTGATTGTTTCGTCATCATTTCCAAGACTAATCAACCTGTCAATCAGATTTACATAGTCTGTGAGAAGTCCGTCTGTTTTTGCGTCATACCCATCACTAAGTTTTATATCCATATGCCTGTCCCTAACCCCATCAATGTCTTGGGGAACAATTTCTCCAGTGTTGGCATCGTTTTCTTTGGGATCCAATAGGTTTACTATGTATATTTCCAAGTCAGGAATCCTTTGCATTTGCTCCTGTGGTGTGTTCTGCTCATGTGAACTCCCTGGTTTACGCCCCCTTCTTCTAAATGAACTCTCAAGACTATCAGAGCCTATCCTTTTTCCCCAGAATCTTTTGTGCGCTTCTAGCAATTCCCTAATTGGCGTGTTGCTAAGTACACCACCATCCCAGAACTTGCGTCCATCTATGTCCTCATAAGCATAGACCTCAGGTAGTGAAGAGCTTGCCATTAGGTTCTCGACGTCAATGCCTTCGCGGTATTTGGTGATAATGGATTCTCCAAGTAAAGAATCACCGTATTCTGTTTCCCTCCTTCCCTGCTCATTCTCATAGCTGTCGAATGTGACTGTTGTTCCTTCTGCTGCATCAACGCTAATCACAAGCAACCTTGGCTCCCTTTCATCAAAGCTAGTTGCAATGGGAAGATTGGCAAACTTTTCTATGCTCTTTCTTAAAGGTTTGTTGTCATAGACTAGCCATTGATTTTGAGAATCGCAAAATCTCCTGTCTTCTTTTGGGGGATGAATGGGCTTGAACACATTCTCCACCCCTGCCTTTGAAAACTCTTTTATCGAATAGTATCGCCTAGCTGCCTCTTCAGATGCAATCGAAGGATTGCCTCCCTTCTCTTTTTCTGCCTTCCATTGTTTTAGGGCTTCGGATATTTGGGGTGTGGGCGTTGACAGGAACTTCCAAAATGACTCTAGTTTTTCTGCAGAGCCTTCCCAAGATTTGTTCTCAAGAAAATGGCTAACG
The DNA here is from genome assembly GCA_016782315.1 of Nitrososphaeraceae archaeon. GTDB lineage: Archaea > Thermoproteota > Nitrososphaeria > Nitrososphaerales > Nitrososphaeraceae > Nitrosocosmicus. The sequence continues at coordinate 14,357 of JADDOQ010000042.1, forward strand.
AGAATAGCGCCATTTATTGCGCCTATAGAAGTTCCTGCGATGATGTCAAATAAACTTTCACTGCTGTCCTTATCCATCTCATTCCTTAGTTTTTGATACAGAGATTTGAACACGCCCACCTGATAAGCGCCAAGAGCACCACCTCCTTGTAAGACTAGTGCCCTTTGTATAGAAGGCACAAAAGAGTTATCGTGATTATACATGTATACAATATTTATGACAGCATGTCCCGATTTAAGATATTCTATGTAAAAGGAAGACAATCCCATTTGTCTGTAATTAACTATTCTCTATATGTCAAACAAATTTTGATATAAAAAGAATCTCACCAGCATTCTCTTTTATCCAAAACTATAACTTATGTGACCTTCATTAATGTTATTTGTATCTATTATAAAATACTATATGGGAATTTTGATTGCAAGTTGGCTATTGTTATATTTGCTGTACGACTATGACTGTGAATGCCATTATCCTCAATCGACCAAGTGACTTGACCGGTGATTAAAACTTTGACACTGGTCCAGCCAAACTTTCGCTTGATTAACAAGATTTACCATCACTTTAAAAACTGTATAAAAGTATGATCGCTGTCAACACCATCAGCCCTTAGCAGGTGTAATAGCTTAAGTGGGTTAACATCATGGTAAACCTTCAGATTCTTTACGGCAACAAACTCATTTTTGTGTTTGTTATAGAGGTCACCATAGTTGGCATGAAAGTATTCAAAATCCTTCCCATAAGGTTCCATCCATTCTGAATCGTCATCCAGTGACGTGCTCAAGGATGTTATTATGATCTATTAAATTAAAAGGTTTTTTCTAACACTAGGGTAAGATGTCATCTATTGAGTGAGGACATTAATGAAATAAGGTTTTAGAGTTGACTGCAATATCCATCTGTTATTTAATGGGGCTTCCAACATTATCAGTTTTGTCATTATCTGGCGTCTTAGAATCTGAATCCGCCTTATTACTATTGATTCCTGCTACTCTTTTGTTGTCTTCTGCTTTGATATTGTCATGGGTGTCTTTAGATGCATTTTTCTTTCTATGAGTAACGTATTTGGATACAAAAAACATCTCATCCTTAAA
>JADDOQ010000043.1 GCA_016782315.1 Nitrososphaeraceae archaeon
ATTTCTCAACCTAAAGGTTTTGGGTTCCTATTTCCTCTATCAGGATGGAATGAATTCCTGGTTTGAGGTGATTCTTGTAGATCCAAACCATCCAGCAATAATAAAAGATAAAGAGATAAGAAGTAGGCTAAACTTCAAGTAGTCTATTACCTAATCTATTTTCTCAATCATTTTATTTATTATGTCATTTATTTCAGTTAATGGTGTATCTTTTTCCAATGTCATGTAATAGAAATTATCGTTTGATTTGTCCGGAATCAACAAAAAAGTGACATTTTCGTTTTTTTCAATGGTAAAGAGTGACTTGCCTATTGATACCTCTAGCGCTTTTCTTAACTGTTGCCTCGTGGATTCGATGTAACGCTCATCTCGTGCTTGTTCTGGAGTTAACAAGGGCCTAACTCCACTTTTTAGTTTGCCTGTTATAGTCCTGCCAAACTTATTTATTATTCCCACATACCTAATTTTTTCAGAGATATTTAGAAATGATAAACACTTTTCCTTGTTAATCGCCATTTCATCTTTTTTGGCGTCTTTGTTCTCAGTCATTTTTAATACTATTGACAAATCATACACTATATGTTATTTTACTCTTGTTTAGATTCCAAAACAAAAACTCCATGATATAAACACCATTTAATGTTTTTATCTTGGGGCTGCTAACTTAAGCGTTTATCACATCCTTGTTACCCTGCCTTCAAAAAGGTGTACCATTTTAAATAGGAAAAAGATTGCAATGCCCTTTCTGCAGGGAAAACAGTGATCGAATCATTCGGTTCTGGCCTTGATGTGTTTGATCGTTCTCTTTTGATAAGCCTTTTCTCATAACAGGGATGAAACATTTCAAATGTTTTGAGTTGTTCCCATATGACAATACAAGAAGTACAAATGCAAACCAAAACCAATGTATGTTGGAGTCGCTCTGCTTTTTGGTGTCCATACAGGAGACAAACATTTGCAAGCTGCAGGCTTTTGTCAAGCTAACGGTGACGAAATTAATAAGAAATGCAACACCATCTGGCGATTAAAACATCATACAGTAAAATCTCACATAAAAATAGTTGTATATTAATATTAATAATGGTATCTAATAGCTATGTTATAATGCATATTAAATTAATATTAATGGTTATTACTGTTTTGCCATTTGTGTTTGGCCCTTTTATAAACCTAAATACCCTATTTGCGTCTGGGGACGGTGACGGAGACGGAGAAAGATACAGAGGACCAACAACCAGAGGAGATTCCTCAGAAAGAGTCATTTACTGTGCCTTTACTACTGCAGAGATAAAAGCTCCTCTTTGTCAAGGATCTTCAAAAAGTGACATAATCATTGGAACGATACAGGATGATTTCATTGAAGGTAAAGGCGCTGATGATGCAATACAGGGGCAAGCGGGCAGTGATGAAATATTGGCAGGTGATGGGAATGACGATGTTCAAGGTGGGCCTGGAAGTGACAATATCTATGGAGAAGATGGTAACGATCTAATGTATGGGGGCCTTGATGGCGACTTTTTGGTAGGCGGTAAAGGAGATGACGAGATGTACGGTGGGCTTGGTGAGGATATCCTAGAAGGCGGGCCAGGAAAAAACTATTTTGATTGTGGAGATGATTACGACATCATTATAGACTTTAAAGTAGACCAAGACACAGCCTCCAACAATTGTGAAGATATAAGGGTGGGTCTCTGACCAATTGTTTGCGTAGGCTATTGGCTAATGATGTAAATCCATTGCTTTAGAATAACCGTGGAGATGGCGGCTGCTGCTGCTGCTGCTGCTGCTGCTGCTGCTGCTGCATCCATTTTCCAATCAACAGGAAAACTCAATCAAGTACATAGCGACCCAAAACAGACAACAGCAGCAAACCTCGCCTATGCATTTACCAGAACATTCATCATTCAAATGATCCTTTAACATACATTTCCAACTCATAAATACAAATATTATCTCAGATCCGTGGTATGACAGTTTGTGTCGCTAGTAGATTACTCTTTATTTTTATTTTTATTGCCATCTCATCTGTCACGGTTTTGCCAACTTATGGGCATATATCCTCCGACTCGAGGGAAAATCTCATTTTGATTACGGAACCTGGCGGAGCCAATACCACTAAAGGCTCTGATAGGAGCGACATAATAGTGGGCAACAGCATTGTTAACATTGTCAACGGAAAGGATGCTGATGACGTTATCATGGGGAGACAGGGTAATGATGAACTTCATGGCAGCGTAGGAAACGACATATTGCAGGGAAATACAGGGGCAGATATTTTGTTTGGTGAAGAGGGAAATGACACGGCATTTGGTGGAAGTGAGGAAGACTACATCAACGGTGGTGAAGGGTTAGACATACTGTACGGAGGCAATGGCGATGACGTGTTGGAAGGTGGAAATGGTGTGGATTACTTTGATTGCGGAGAAGGATATGACATTGTAATAGATTTCCGAAAAGAAGAAGGTGACACAGCTCAGAATAATTGTGAGGAGATAATGGTAAACATATAGCAAGGAACTTGACGGAATTGACTGGATAACGAAAAAGGAGTTTCTGCTGATTTTTACAACACATTTTGCAGACTCGTCAGTTATGGTGTTTACCATAGATCTTTGGCAAAAAAACATCAGAACCATCACAGAGAAACAAAGTCAAAGTCCAGTTACCAAGGATTTGCTGCACATTCCTGTTTTATAATATCTCTACGGGCTGCCAATACAACTCAAGTTATCCCAACGGTTTTACGAAAACAGTTGTTGGCCATTATTGGCGCACTAGATACGAAAACAGCTATATTTATTGCAGATAACAAGCCTAATAAGAGAAAAATGCAAAAGTTACATCATTGCCCGAAAAGATTAAAATTGATGGGCTGTTATAAAATGACAGATGATTTTAAAAACATTTTCAGTCGCATTACTGATATTCTCATTATTTTTGTTTATCCAACCTTCTTCGTCTTTTGCGCAAAGGTTAAGTGATATAGGTAACCAAAACGAAACTGCCTCACAGAATGTTATCAATGCAACCAGTGAAGGCACAGCTACAGCTGTTGAGGCGCCTGCCACTACTACCGGTGTTGGTAACCAACAGCCCTCATCACCTGCTTCAGCAAATGCTACTGCTGCGCAGAATCCGCAACAGCAGCAGCTGAATCCACAGATACTATTGGATAGATTACAGATGCCTATTGTTGGGTCTTTTGGTGATGACCGCATCAGTGGAACGCAGGAACCCGACGTAATTATCGGGTTCTTGGGCTCCGATACGGTTACCGGGATGAACGGAAGTGATGCAATTCAGGGAAACGAGGGACAGGACAAATTGTATGGAAATGAGGGTGAAGACATACTGCAAGGAGGAATAGGAAGTGATCAGATATATGGTGATGTTGGCGATGACATTTTAGCGGCCGGGGGTGACGATGACTTTTTGTCTGGCGAGCAGGGAAACGATAAGATGTATGGAGATGTGGGGGATGACATATTGGTAGGCGGTGCAGGAGCTGATTATTTTGACTGTGGGGAAGGCGTAGATGTGGTTGCAGACTTTAACTTGCAGGAGGCAGATGACAGGGCAGGAAATTGTGAAGAGCTAATCGAACAATCCCCCTCCTAATTCAAACAACATTCCCGTTAGCATGTTTACGTAAATGTCTTTTCTTAACCTTTTAATTGTGTCCTGTTTGTGTGTGTGCCTGCTTTTCAAATATGGAAAAGAAGAAGAAAACCATGAATGATAGCATTCACACGGGCACCAAATCCATTAATGATGAGGAACCTGTGGAAAACGATTCGGAATCAACAACATTACATGTGCAAGGTGTCTCCAAGGTGTATGAGTCCCCTGCAGGCACCACCGAAGTGTTAAAGGATATAAACTTCTCAATAGGGATGGGTGAATTTGTTTCAATTGTGGGACCCTCCGGAAGTGGAAAGTCCACCCTCTTAAACATCATTGGTGCGCTGGATAGGCCTAGTTTGGGAAAGGTCTACATAAGAAACATTGACATTTTCTCCCTATCCAATCATGATATAGCACTGATGAGGAATAATCTTATCGGGTTTATCTTTCAGTCGTACAATCTAATTAACAGAACAAGCGTCATAAAGAACATAGAAATTCCGGCAATAATTGCTGGAGTGGAGAAAAAAGAGAGAGCTAAAAGGGCACTAAGGCTGCTGAAACTCCTTGGCATTGAGGAAAAGGCAAACCTCAAGCCAAACAATCTTAGCGGAGGCCAACAGCAGAGGGTAGCCATTGCCAGAGCATTGATGAACAGCCCAGCCATTGTTTTAGCTGATGAACCAACTGGCAACCTGGATACAAAGACCGGTGAGGATGTTTTCAAGCTACTAAAATCGCTTTCAGCAAGAATGAGAAAGACTATAGTGATGGTCACGCACAATTCGGAATTGGCAAAAGAAACGGATAGAACGATATTTATGAAAGATGGGAGAATCGAAGACGAGAAAAGAAATTGAGATGGCTTTTTTAAATTTAAATTTTATCTTTGGGTTATGGAAACAACAACTACAAAGCACCTTGCCGCTGTTGCTATCTTTTTTGGTTTTTGCATCTTTGGTGACAGTCGACTTCCATAGCAATCCGTGCTGCAGCAAAATACCACCTTATGCACATGGTCAACAGACGGAGAAGGACCCCGCATTTCAGGACTCATATTGGACAGATAAAACCGTTGCCTCAGGAAACGATTCAGACAAGCTACGGGAAAGGGAGGTAGGACCAGGGGAAGGGATTGCTACCCTTGCAGTGGTGCTTGTCAATAAAGCACAGTCTGAAATCACAGCGGTTAAGGGTTATCTCAATTTACCCCAGGAATTCCAAGCTGTAAAAACTAGAAACTTTAGTGTGCCCATCCCGTCCACAATCCCTGACCCCATGTCCAACCCCAGCATCAATGGCATCACCTCCGAAAACAACGCTCTTGCCAATAACAACACCCCCACCAATGCCGGTGTCTCTGGCAACCAACCAAATGTAGCGGCTGCAAGCTATGACTCAATCATACAGCCAGGTGAGGAGTTTACTTTGTATTTTGACATTAACATATTGAATAGTGCCAACCTAGGGCTCCACGTTGGAAGCCTTGACCTTGTGTATTCAAAAGTGTTGACACCCGGTGATACCGTTGTACAGGATATTGCCATTCCATTTAGAATACCAGGCAAAGTAATCCTTGATGTTGAATTGCAGGACCAATACCTGGCACCCGCACAGCTAAACAAAGTAAACATCAGCATAATTAACAAAGGAAGCGCTGATGCAAATAGTGCAATTGTCACCATTTCAAATGCAAATGGGAATACCGAAGACGGATTGACAACAATATCACCCTCTGTAGGAGATAGCGAACCTGTGATTAGCGATACAGCAAATGCCACGGCCTCGCGTACCACCTCAGTCTCTTCGGATAATTCATCAACAACAACAACAACAACAACAACAACCAAAGAGCAACAAGCAAATCGCAACACAACTTTATCCTCACTGGCCACAATCGGAACGCAGAGATTTGATGTAGGGGGAATAGGGGCAGGAGAAACAGTTTCCATTGCACCGTTAATTTACCCCTCTCTAACAGCAAGTGAGACCCTACAGAGCATGAACGTTGAAATATCTTATGGCAACCAAATAGGCAACAGAGAAAATTTCGACTCCAATTTGGGCATAGTAATATCCGCACAGCCCACCGAGTCAAATTTTGATGGTTATTTTGGTTCTGGGAATGGTGAAAGAGTGATAGGCGCCAATGCAAACGGTGAGAGCGGATCCCAAAATGCCAATAATGTTCTTACAGCAGGAGAGATAGAAGAAGTGGAATTCACAATTGAGAAAACAACACCCTCAACAGTGGAGGACGCCATCGTTTCCATTACACCCTCAAGTGATTCAGTAAAGGTACTGGGATCATCAAGATGGTCGTTTGAAACGATAGAAAACAGCACGATGGACTTGAAAACAGAGGTTTTTGCCTCAGAGGATTTGATTGGAAAACCCATTCATTTCAACGTTGACATTGACTACATACTAAATGGAATATCAAAATCCGAATCGCTCAGCATAGGCATGTATGTTGACGGCAAGATTGCTATAAGTGCATATGATTTTGGGGTGAGCATCATTGGCGATGATCCAAACTTGGTGACTAATTTACTGAATGAGGGAAATATGGATGCCCTCTTTACAACCGTTGAGTTGATACCACCATCCTCTACTCAAGAATCAAATGGGACTGGGAAAATCAGCAGCAGCAGCAGCAGTATCCCAGACCTTGTGCAACGTTATCCCCCACTTCAATATATAGGGGATCTGGCAGAAAACTCCCCTTTGCCCATTAGCATACCGATAGAGATACCCAATGGCACCAAAGCAGGGGACTATCCTGTTTTTATGAAGGTATCCTACAAGGATAATCTTAGAGACAACCACGAATTAATTGTTAACGGCACTGTAGAGTATGCGCCAGAAGTGGACGATTCATCTGCTGGATCAGGCGGGTTTTTTGGCACAGGAATCAGTCCGATAGTGTTGCTTGTTTTTGCCGCTTTCGCAGTTGTTATAATATTGCTGATTATTCGTGCTATAAGAAAGAAGAGAAAGACAAAAAAACTCCGTTCCCTATCCAATGACAAAGACAGCAAAGATGAACTAGACTCTCTGTTGAAAAAGTGATTTAAAGTTTTTTGTTAGAAAGACCTCATTATAGAAAGGCAGATAATTGGAAGCAGATATAGATGAATAGGTAAAAAAAGGAAAATAAAAGAAATGAACATTAAAGAAGTCTTTACCCTTTCTTTTGATGCAATAAAGGAAAGAAAGGTTAGGTCAATTCTTACCATATTGATGGTCATGTCAGGAAGCAGCTTGCTTGTTGCAGTCAGTGGTTTTGGTGCAGGATTTACCGAATTCTTTAACAAGCAATTTAGCAATCTTGCTCCGAACATTTTATTTGTAAGCAGTGTTGTCCAATCACAAGATGGTGGCGGATCGTCTGTTGCAGGATCCGCACCTTCGCCCACACCCAAAATAACGCTAAATCAGGCCGTGGTGAGCAGGATTAGTTCCCTTCCCTTTGTGAATGAGGTTATCCCTTCCTTTCAGGAGTCGGTGACCGTCTCCTCGAGAGGGGAATCAAAAAGCAATGCGGTTCTGTCTGTTGATCCTGATTTTCTGTCCGTTATTGCGCCAACTTTAGAGTACACTGAGGGCTCATCAATAAGAAAGGGAGATCCGTCTGCAGCAGTATTGGCTGAGGACGTAGCTTTTCCACCCGGTGAGGAGAATCCTTTTGCGCAAATAGGCGAATCAGTAAGACTAACCTATTCATATGTAGACGAGGCAGGTGACACACAGGAGGAATCAAAGAATTTTGCCGTTAGCGCAATTATGGAGTCAACAGGAAATCCAACAATCGATAATGCAGTTGTAATAAATCTGGATGCCGGAAACTCACTGCTTCAGAGAGCAGGTAAATATGACTCCCTGTTTGTCGCTGCGGATTCAGCTGAATTTGTGGACGTGGTGGAACAAACAATAAGGAATGTTTATGGAAACAACATAGGCATCACCACAGTTAAAGCGATATTGGAAACAATACAAGAATTTACCGGCGGGATCACGTCCTTTCTGCTGAGCATTGCAATTATTTCACTGTTTGTAGGTGCAGTAGGCATCATCACTACGTTATTTACCTCTGTTGTTGAAAGGACAAAAGAAATTGGCACACTAAAGGCAATCGGAGCCCAAAACGGCACAATACTGTCGTTATTTTTAGCTGAGGCGTTAATAATAGGAATCATAGGGGGCTCCATAGGTCTGCTTGGTGGGGTTGGAGGCGGGTATATGCTTGCGCGTGGAGGGCCCGGGGCTGGAGAGGGCCCCCCACTTGATCCCGTATACATTCCCGCAGACATGGCAAGGGTTTTGGTAATCTCAATCTTTTTATCCATGGTTGCCGGATTGTTGCCGGCATGGAAGGCATCACGGGTTACCCCTATTGCAGCCCTTAGGTCTCAGTAATTTTCATAAAGTTACCAGAGTCAAACCAGTTTTTTTAATCCAGTGATAATTTCAGTACGGAATCTTTTAGCAAATAGCAACAAACCCCAGGCAGCATTTCTTGGACAAAGACCCCGAGATGCGCGGGCGGATGCAAACAAAGAACAAACAAACCTTGTCACCTACCCCATGGCCAGCCCTTTCTAGTTTGATATGTATGGATTAAGGATAATGAGAGCGAAATAATCCGGAATTTTATTTCCCTGGCTTTACAGGGCCTTTTTTTGATTGTCGCCCCTTTTTATAAACTTCCCATGTCCAATTTTATTTTCGCAGACAATCCCATTTTCCATAATTATCTCCCCCCTGGAAATCGTAATTATAGGCCATCCCTGTAGCATATAATCATCATAAATGCTGTAATCAGATGATGATTTCAATATATCCGGAGTTACTTTTTTTTCCAAATTCAAGTCAACCACAACCAAATCGGCATCCGAACCCTTCTGTATGGTTCCCTTCTTGGGGTACATCCCAAAAATTCTGGAGGCGTTGTAACTTGTCAACTCCACCAATCTTTCAGCAGAAAGTTGGCCAGAATTTATGCCAAAATGCAGCATAACAGGCAACATGGTTGCCACACCAGGAAAACCCGCAAGCGAAGACCAAATGTCTTTTCTTTCCCCGTATTTTAGATTCAGACTATTTGCGACATGATCTGTGCCGATGGTATCTATAACGCCATTTCTCATAGCTACCCATAAGCTTGCTACATCGTTTTTTGAACGCAATGGCGGCACTACCTTACCCTTAAGGTTATTGTAATCTACGGAATGGGTCAAATAATGGGGGCATGTTTCGACATATGCACTACAGCCTCCGATTTGCTTTTCCAACAAAATCGCATCCAGAGATGCATTTGAGCCAATATGGACAAAATATAAACTTGAATGGAGTTTTCTGCCCATGTCCATAATCTTTTTTACGGCGTTGACTTCGCTTTCCGGGGGCCTGCACCTGGACCAAAGATCCAGTGGATTAAAATTTCCGTTGTAATTGCCTGTGTCACCATCAGCATTGTCTGCAAAGGTTGTCGCTTTATATTTTTTAATCAAATCCGAGTTGATAACATGATCCTCGGCATGAACTAAAACCACGGAGTTGGGCAAAGTGGAGGATTTCCTCAAAACACCATTGCAAAGATCATCAGATACATTGACATGCTCAGGTAACAACTTATTTTCATAAGGCTCCATATCCATCAGTATCCTATTGTCAGCTGACCCAAGGTTCATGTACAGTTTAAACGAGGTTATGCCCATTTTACTAAGGTAAGGCATATCATCAATTTGTTTTGGAGTTAAAATTGATGCGTGCACAGAATAGTCAACAAAATGACTGTTTTCACTTGCCTGAAGATGAGCCTGGATCTTTTGCCCATATGGCTCATACAGCCTTAACATGCGCATCATGGTAGTAACACCCCCTATTGCCGCAGAGCGAGATTCTGTTTTTGAAGCTTGATCAACAGGTGAGAAAACACCATAATGGACATGGGGATCAACCAAACCAGGTAAAACAAGGTTTTCATGCGCATTGATACTCCTTGAGTAGCTTACATTATCCACAGAGTTTGTTATTTCCTTAATTTCTCCGTTTTCAACAAGGATGTTTGACTTTACAATTCCAACTTTAGGTATCACAATGTTTGCATTTGATATCAAAAGGTCGCACGAGTTATTCTGCATTTCAGAGTCCCTTTCAGATTAGCCCCTAACCGTTTCAGTCCACACGCTGTACAGAGTGTTTACCTTCGGTTGGTCTTTTACCAATTACTTGAAATCCACCATCCTCTAATGCTTTGTAATAAATTGATGCAGGTTTAACAAAAAAACCAGTCTCCAAAACCCCGGGTATTTTCCTTATTTTGTTTTCTAAATCCAACACGTTGCCAAAGTCTGTGAACATGGTATCCAAAATAATGTTTCCGTTTTCAGTAAGGTACGGATAGCCCTTTTCCAGGGTCCGAAGGGCAGGTTTGGCCCCCATCTCGATCAAAAAACGAATCACGGCAGTGCGCCCAAAAGGAATGACTTCAATGGGCAAAGGCCTCGAAAAAACATGAACAAATTTTGCAAAATCCCCTATGATGATTGTCTTTTTTGAGGAGTGATACAATATCTTTTCCCTCAACAAGGCGCCACCACCCCCTTTTATCATAAAATAATCCCCGTCTATTTGGTCTGCGCCATCAACAACAAGGTCCAAAAGGGGGATCCTTGTTTCATCCAGTATTTTTAGCCCTTTTCTTTCCGCATCAATTTTTATTTGGAGCGATGTGCAGATAAACTCACAGTTTCTAGCCACAGAGTCGGAAAAACCGTTAACAACCCTAGAAACAGATCGTCCACTGCCCAACCCGATAAGGAGAGAGTCAGCACCTATATGATTTGATATGATATCATTGGCGATTTTCTCAAAGCTTTTGTCCAAAAAACTCGGATGGGGATTGTTTAATGGTGTTGACATACAACCACCTGAGAAATTCGGATGCCAGTGTATTTAAATTAATTGCACGACACGATTTGGGATAAATCATATGTGCAAGACACACAACTGTGCTGTTTAGCCAGAAGGGTTTTCCAGTCTTTTTAGTATTTTCAGAATATCTTGCTGTATTTTATCAATGTCCTCTATATCTAGGCTCAAGTCCTCACTTTTAGTGTTTGACCCATCAGCAGAGGCGTCATCGTCATTTTTCCCGGAATTTGGAGAAACCATTGGAGGGTTTTCGCCAGGGCCTGACGATTCAAAACCGTTGTGGCGGGATTTACTCAACAGGGATGCCATGGAATCATTATTGGTGTTGTTGTTGTTGTTGTCTTTATCCTTGTCGTTTTTTGCGGTTGCCGCGGCATCGGGTTTGCGATCAGCAGGTTTTGTTTTTTGCGGTACAGAAGTTGTCGAGTCAAAATATGGTATGTTGCCATTGTTGCTACCCTCTTTGAAATAGCCAAACTTGTCTGAAAAGCTATCCAGTTTTTTGTCCAATGTAGCTACAGAGTTTGACATTAAAGAATAAAGCTGATTGCGATACTGATACACATCCTGGATTTCCACATATGGTTGCAGCTTAAATATACGCTCATCATAATGCTCCAGGAGTTTACCGTACTTTAGCAAAAGCCTATCTTTTTCAAAAGAGTCTATTTTTTTTTCACTAAAGAATTGGTTAACTTTACCTAACGCCTCCAACGCAACATCCCTTTCAAAAACAAGGTTGTTAAACTCAGACTTTATGTCTTTGGATGCATTGATTTTGTTTTCTTTTTTTGTTTTTGAAAATCGATTGACGAAAATGGCACATACAACACCCAAGAAAACGGATCCAAAAACAACTACAAAATCCAATGCCAACATTTATGCCAATGCTAATAAGGTGTTAAAACAAAACGTTTTTTAATGGTTTAGGAGGCTAACTATGTTACTTTACACGCCTTTTTATCCAGTTGTACTTCCTTATTTTGGAATCTGGATATCCACATTTAGAACAGGTTTTACCGCGTTTATGAAATGAATTGTGTCCACACCTTCTGCATCGAATATGTGTTTTTTTTCGGGTAAACTTACCCATTGATGTAGTGCCTTTCGTCATTTCCTATTACCCCCTATTCCGATAGGACTATTTAAACTGTGGAGGAGAAATAATCACAACATTGTCTCCCCTCACAACTATGTTCCCTATCTCATCTGATTTACCTTCTTCCAGGATTTCAACAGAGCTTTCCAATAACAAATTCATATGTTGATCAAAACCCTGTAAATTACCTCTAATAACCTTACCACCTTTTAATTTGATTAATACATCTTTGCCGAGGCTCTCATCTAGAACCTTCACAGCCATATCTACTGACAACTTTTTCTACCTATTGTTAATCAATTCAGGCTCTATATTAAATTTATTTTTTTTCTTCAGTTATCCACAGGCAAAACATTATCTGTAATAGTCATCTTTAATCATCAAGACCATTTTTTCAGCAATACGCGATAGCATCTGCTGTCCCTTTTCAGCTGACGCGTTCGACGGATTTCCCCATATGCCGTTTTTTGTGAATTTTATGAACCCACCAGGATTGTTAATGGACATATTTATGCCAGCTTTGCTTATAACATCCTCACCATCACAGTCACAGTTATCACCATCATTTTTGTTGTCCAAATCCATTCCCTTTTTGGACAGGTCCATTCTGACCAAATCAGGGCAAATAGACATCATTAGCGATGTTTCAACCTCACCCCCATGATCAAAACTTTTGTTTAGCATCTGCCAATAGTTTATAAAATAAAAGTATTTTCCTTTTATGGGGTATACTGATGAGATGTGTTGCCCAATATATTGCAAAAGGCCTATGTTTCCATGATGTCCGTTGATAACGTATAGGCGGTTGATCCCCTGCTTGAATAAAGAAATACAGATATCCGAAATAAAGTTTAACAGGATGTTGTTATTTATGGAAACATTAAAAAAAGGCTCATGCTCAAAAGATACCCCATAGTGAATTGATGGAAGCAAAAAAGCATTGGTGTTGTCTGCAATGATTTTGGATATGTACTCTACAATTACTGTGTCAGTTGAGAAGGGCAAATGCCCGCCATGTTGCTCAAGTGAGCCAAGTGGGACAATAGCCGTGTCAATGCCGGAAAAAGCATTTGTTGCTTCTGCAACCAACTTGGAAAAATCATATTGGTTTAGATTTTTTATTTCCTTCACCATATACAATCAAAGAAAAGCGACTGTTGATGATATAAAGGCATTTAATTACTTAAAATTCACCCTGCCCCAATAGACCTCCAACTTGTCGCTTAGGAAGAGTTTTACTGCCTCCAGTAAGGCTGCAGCCTCAGCTGATCTGCCCTTGCTTTTTATTGTTTCAAGGGTATCTTCAGGCAAAACCTTGAACGCCTCCTGGATTATTATGGGCCCCTGATCCAGATCCTCCGTGACAAAATGAGCCGTGCAGCCGATTATTTTTGCCCCCCTTTCATAGGCCTGCACATATGCCAACGCGCCAGGAAACGCAGGTAGCAGCGATGGGTGTATGTTAATTATCCTGTTTGGGTAACGCCACACAAAATTGGGCGTCAATATCCGCATGTACCTGGCCAAAACGATAAGGTCAATGTCAAACTGGTCTATCATCTGAAGAATCCTGCTTTCAGCCTCATTCTGGTTGACATGATCTATATAGAAAAAGGGTATGGAGTAGGAATCTGCCATGGGCTTTAGCTTTTCATCCGAGCCGATTATCATGGAGACGTTTGAAACCATCTCACCTTTTGAAACAGAGTCCAATATCTTTAGCAGGCAATGATCCTCCTTGCTCACAAATATTGCAACATTTTTGATTTTGTTTTCCTCATGGAAATGGACCTTTACCTCCATCTTTAGCCTATGGGATAAATCTGACAGATCTTCTTTCACTTTGGATTTGTTTATTTTTTGGAAGGAGGCCTCCAAGTGCATGCCGAAAAGGCCCTTTATGACGTTTTGGTTTATCTTTTCGATGTTTCCACCATTGTTAAAGATGTATTTTGTGATCTCAGCGACAATCCCCTTTTTGTCCTCGCCGACTATGGTGACCTCAACTGATGCCTTCCTGTTTCCCCTACCAGAGTTATCCTCCGAGTCCCCCATTCCAATGCCGTTGACCGCGCTCATTTCAAATGGGGTTTTTTAGGATTACCCAGAATAAATATGGTGCAATAAGCGCACACACGCGTAGCAAATAACATCCCCACCTTTGCGAAACAGACAAAACAGACGTTATGCCCACCACCATTTGTCTTGTTGTTTTGTTTTTGTCTGTGGCGCAACAAAACATGTTTTGCAAAAAAAATTTTCCTTTAAACAGGACAAAAAAACCCTCCCACCAGAAACCTAAACAAAAAACGTCAATTTTGTTTATTGTGTTTTGATCAAATAGCATACAAAAAAAAAGAAAAAAGAAAATCAAGCCATTGTCCAAAATAATCTTATAACATACTAAACTATAGAATGTTATGTAAGACTATTTCGAAAAAAAAGTGCAGTTTTCCATAACATCATAATCAAGGAGAATAAAGTATAGAAATCGAGATAATAAAATTGTCATTATACTATTTACAATATTATGCATAATAGTAGTTTAAATAAAAAGACATTAACTATTGGAATATTTGCAGCGTTAGCGGTAATTATGGTTACAGGCCAGTTAGCACCGACCATGGGTGACAGTACAGCATTTGCAAAATCAAAGGACAAAGGCAGCAATGAAGCAGACCAAGGCATATCGCAAGAACAATCCTCAGAGCAAAATGCACAGTGTGTTTCAGGTGAAAGCATAGAATTGTCCTGCAACAACCTTAGCTCCAAAGACCAATCAAATGAGGGAAACATTGCGTCAGGCCAGCAAGGTGGTGACGGAGAAGGAGGCAAAGGCAGCAATGAAGCAGACCAAGGCATATCGCAAGAACAATCCTCAGAGCAAAATGCACAGTGTGTTTCAGGTGAAAGCATAGAATTGTCCTGCAACAACCTTAGCTCCAAAGACCAATCAAATGAGGGAAACATTGCGTCAGGCCAGCAAGGTGGTGACGGAGAAGGAGGCAAAGGCAGCAATGAAGCAGACCAAGGCATATCGCAAGAACAATCCTCAGAGCAAAATGCACAGTGTGTTTCAGGTGAGGAAGCAATAGTATCCTGCAACAACGCGGAATTCCAAAACCTAGTCAACAGCGGCAACAACGCATTGGCTCAGGATTAATCCAAACAAATTTTTTTTTATTTTTTGTTTTTTATTTTTAGACCCAAATTCGTTTTGGTTTATTTATTTTTTGTTTTGTTTATTTATCCCGTGCCACCATTGTCATTTTAATTTTTCCTCAAATCCATTTTGCCCCCTTTATCAATAAAATCAGTTTTGAGATTGTTTTGGAATTTCGGTATATTCATGTTTAGTTAAATATTTTGCTCGTTTTATGGTTCTGTTTGACTGTTATATAATCATATAGAAGAATTTTGTACAATATGGATTTTAAAAATTAATATAAATATAGTTCCATATCTAATGCTAGTTATTAATAAACTAATCATTATACTAAAGAACTTTTCTGTTATATTGTTAGATTTTATATTCTTAATGTAGATTTTGTTTTTATTTGGGATTGAATGGCAAAA
>JADDOQ010000171.1 GCA_016782315.1 Nitrososphaeraceae archaeon
TATTTGGAATTGGGTAAAGAGGATGTGTATTTGATGTGCACTCATTAGGTTATGTGGCATCTCAGACCATCCGCCAAAATTTTGCTTAAAATTTGAATTATGTTATCTTGATCTTATGTTGTAATTTATCTCAAACATGGTCATTATGTTTCTTAAACTTTCATCAGATGCAAACCTGCAGATTGTAACCCACCTTTTTTTTATATTTGCCTTGATTTCACATACACTGTTATGCGAAACAATCCCTAATTCAATATCAAATTTGTGCCTTAGCTTTTCTTCTAGTTTGTTATTGATTTGCTCTACAGCTAAGATTAGGATCTTTCGCATGCCCAAAATTCACTATTTGTTCTTGTGTTAAATGACAAATATTAAAAATATATCTGTTATACCCTATAGCGTTGTATTGTTGCCTTCTGTTATAAAACAAGTGTACTCAACTGACAAAGAACAACTAAATTGGCATTTGATATGAGAATGGCATATTCTTGGATCTGTCTCCTTGTAAACACCATTTCAGATTGGAAAGGGATGGCTAATCAAAATAGGTTGTATTATTGTTTTTGTCATTCCTTCTCATAAAAACTGTATGTTAAAGCATTTATAGGAAGAAGCAGTTTTTCCGCTCTTGTTTATACCATATTTATAATGTTATGGTTTAATTTTCATTTTTGATTTTATACCAAGGGCTAATCCTGGTCAAAAAACAATGATTATTTCTAGTCCAAGGTAACATATGTATCTAAAACATACTTTGTAAATTAACGTGTATTATTATTAGCAACTATTTCCCGAATTTTTGGATATTCCATCAACAACAACTATGTCAAATTGTATTGTTTATGATGTTTTAAAGAGATGTTGAAACTTAAAGATAATGGTGATAAATAGATAGGTTATGATAAAGTCAAGCATTTAATTGGGGTAGATGATGAGTTTTTGCGGTTTTTATAGCGGAATAATCCAAAATAAAGGATTTATATGTTGCGAAAACACAAAGATTGATATATTTTTTAAATGATCGGTCTTTAACTTTATATCTGGTTCTTTCAAAAGTACTGAGAGAAAAAAGGACAATGCCAATGATGTTGCATTGGGAAGTCATTCATGGGATGTTTCTACATATGATAAACTATGAATTATAAAAATATAAAAAAAAGATAAAACAATTGTAGTTTTGGTAAAGAGTAATACTTAGCTACGTGATACTGTTGACAATATATTGGATTATTATTCTGAATCTAATGATACTCCTAAAAGTCTGTTCTAACGATCAATTATTTAATCGTAAAAGAAAATCATGGTTCATAGGACTATGCAAATAATCCGACTGTCATTATTATTTATTGCGCTATTTTATTATAACCCGTAAGCAACTTTTACAATTGAAATATACAATGGCTGCAGAATCTGTCTTTATCCATGTAATAATTTCTCTTTCAATTTTACTATTTACTGCTAAACTCTTCGCAGAGATTTTCCAGAGGCTAAAGATGCCTGTTGTATTGGGGGAACTTTTAGCTGGGATAATGGTAGGACCTTATGCTTTAGGGGGGCTGCCAATATTTGATGGTGGACCAATAGTGGTATTGGATGAGACTATCAAGCATATAGGGGAACTATCTGCCATTGTAATTTTATTTGTGGCGGGATTGGAAATCACACCAAGGGAATTTCTAAGGGGTGGTGCAGCATCCTTCACTGTAGGGGCATTAGGCGTAATTGTGCCATTCTTTGTGGGATTTATCATATTCTCGATATATGGCCTAGGGGCGTTTGAAACTTTGTTGATTGCCACTGCCCTGACTGCAACTAGCATAGCAATATCGATTCAGGTATTGACAGAATTGGGAAAAATGCAAACAAAAGAGGCAAGACTGATCTTGGGTGCTGCAATAGTTGATGATATTCTTGCAATTGCTGTATTGTCTGTAGTTATAACAATGGTTCATTCCGGTAACATCACCCCAGATATTATGGAAATCACCTTTTTGATTTTAAAAATATTGGGGCTATTTGCAGCATTACTGATGGGTTCAATTTTTATTGTACCAAGGATATTGCATCGGGAGAAATTATGGAGATCCCAAGGTAGCATAGAGGGGATTACAACTGCGATTTTCTTTGGAACTGCAGGTATTGCTGCGTACATAGGGCTATCCCCTATTGTAGGTGCTTTTGCTGTTGGAATGGCTGTTGCCAGTACCAAGATAATTAAGCAAGTCGAGGAATACGTTCATAGGCTGCAATTTATCTTTGCCCCACTTTTTTTTGCAATAATTGGTGCCCAAGTCGATTTAAGGGGAATAAACTTGAATGTACTTTTGATTGCAGGAATGATGATGGCGATAGCCATATCTACAAAATTGATTGGTTGTGGAATACCCTCGCTGTTGTTTCTGAAAAATAAGACTAAATCCATGAGAGTAGGCATAGGGATGGTATCTAGAGGTGAAGTGGGTTTGATTGTGGCTGGAGTAGGGGTAACATCGGGAGCATTATCTGCAGACATTTACACCTCTATAATTATCATGGTTGCGTTAACTACCATTATCACCCCAATTTGGCTTAAAAAGGCATACCAAAAGGAGTTGCCATCCAAAGAGACTTGATTTTTTTTATAAAACTTATTAGAAGAAACATTTTTTCCAAACACCTTATTATTGCATTGAGGGGAATGGACTTCTAAGTATCTATCCCTCAATATCTTATATTAATGCCATTAAACATTGCCAATAGTTTTTTATTTTGTTCGATTTTTTATGGAATGCATGCATATAGGTTTTTTTCATTATTTGCAAGAAAAAAAATGATTTAACCATGGCCAAAAATTGATAATGCTAACAATAACATATTTTGTCTTTTGCAGATTTTTAAATAAAAAGCGATTTATTATGTTTTATCTTTAGCCCACTAAAAATGATTTCTAGAAACCTTTCCGGAAGAATTGAATTGATTTTCGGTCCTTTAATTTTTAATTCGTAGTTTTTTTCATTTACCTCAAATAGGCGACCTGTCTTTTGAATCCCGGGTTGTCTTGACAAAAACTGTTTGGATGGTCAAAGGGTGGATTACAGGAGCAATTCCTATATATGTAACAGCATTATCCGCAATTTAACGATTTTTTTACAACAAATCAACCCAATGATATGGCAGATATTTCAAATTAGTTTATTTGTTGATTATTGTCATTATTTATTTGCTAGCCGGTCAAATTCTTCTCGTTCGCTTGCAATATTTAATAAATCTGATTTACTGATAATCCCTAAAAGCTTTATATTTGAACTGGCTGCTAATCTTTCATTACTTTGAGGTATATTGTCTTGATCCATCATTATATCATAATCATCATTATCACAAACAAATACCCTGTTTTTATTTTTTTGATGGATTCTCTTTAACGCTTCATCTGCTCTACTATTGGCATTCATTATTACTAATTCTTTTTTTGGAATCATTATTTTCTCAACCATTACCTTTTCTACGTCATTTTCTGAAATACTCATGGCTTGTTGGCTTGTAATTGCGCCTACCAAATGGCCTTCCGCATCCAATACAGGAAATTCGCTTTTTCGGTAGACGTTAAAGTAGCCCCTTAATGCTTCGGCTACTGTTTGATTTTGTCCAACAGATATGAACTTTGTATTCATTATATCTTTTAGTCGTACCCCAACCAAAGCAGCTGATAATTCATGCTGCTGCAAATATGTCTGTGCACCACTTTGAATAAACCATCCTATTATTATAAACCAAAAACCTCCAAGGGTTGACCCTGTTAATATTGTTATAAACCCAAACGCCATCAATCCAAAAGATATTCCTACTCCTACTCTTACAGCAATCCTTGTAGCTTCGGTATAGCTCTTTTTCCATTTAATTAATCCTGCACGCAACATTCTCCCCCCATCCAACGGGAAAGCTGGTATCAGATTAAATAACCCTAATAATGCATTTATTATGGATGCATAAATCATTATTCCGGAGATTATGGGTATAGCTTGAAAATGATTTGTAGTTTCTTCTCCCTGTAACGTTTCTGTATCTTCTGTATTTGTTTCCATATTGTCCTGAATTGTAGATGTCCCCATCGGTATGGCATTTTGACCACCAACCTGTATTAGCAACAACCACACCATGGCAAAAGTAAAAGCCAAAGCAAAGCTTGTAACAGGCCCTATTGCAGCTATTTTAAATTCCTTTTTATAATCTTTTGTCTCTTCTTTGATGTCGGATATTCCACCAAATATAAATAGGATTATTTGACGTACTTTGATTCCGTATTTCAA
>JADDOQ010000172.1 GCA_016782315.1 Nitrososphaeraceae archaeon
AAAAAAGGTTGAATGAACAACAAAATATTGGCCATGGCATGTTCCCTATCCCTAAACTGGTGCTGTTACAATCGGCTCGTTACCTTTGCAGTCAATATTTGAGTTACATGCTACAATACGAATAGTAAATATCTGTGTTTGTTAAGTTAACTCTGCTATGTTCTTCTGTCACATCTTTAAATTAGATAATTCTACTTGTTTAGATGAGAAAAAGTCAACAAACTACTGTCAAAACAAGAATAATAAAACAAAGAGTATAGAAATCATAGTAATGTGTTTTTAATACGTGGGGATTAAGTTCTGGTGGAATAGGGGTTCGGTGGGAACAGATACAAATTTGTTTCTATTCATTATACCAAATAAAACAATAATCAAGAAAATCTACCTCGGAAACCATCTTCGGACCCCGGATAACTGGACCTCTAGCTTGGAAAAAAGATGCATAAAGACATATGCAACTACTGGTATCAAGGATCCAAATGGAGATATCTCAATGCCCTTATGCTGTAATTCTATTGGTTGCCAACAGTGTTAGCATCTTGTTTGTCCGCATTTGAGCACTTATTGGATTTGGAGTAAACTCATGTGTGCCATGGTCAAGAACTCTGGTCTTTGTGCTTGGGTTGTTTGCAACGAGCACTATTTTCACACCTGGGTTTTTCTTCTTTTTATCTACTATTAGCTGTGTACTCCTGTCTTCTGCTAACTGTCAATCTATCAGCATGGGGTCTACCTTATCCTGGTGTTCCTCAAACACCTTTAGAGCCTCTTCAGCAGAAGATATTTTGAAACACTTGAATCCGTTTAGAGCAAATACTCCACTCAATAACGTGTTAATGTCAGCATCTTCTGTTGCGATGACGATAGTGTAATTTACATATTTACATAGTTTAACCTATCGTAAATTTCTTCTATTCTTTCCAATGCTTCTCACACTTCTCTAAGGTTCTATGAAATTTTAATATATACACACAATATGAAAAAGGTTCAAGACAAAACAACATAGTAGTTTATTCATAATTTACAATAAAGAAAAGACATGTCAAGTTACAGGACCAGTTATA
Source organism: Nitrososphaeraceae archaeon (assembly GCA_016782315.1). Taxonomy (GTDB): domain Archaea; phylum Thermoproteota; class Nitrososphaeria; order Nitrososphaerales; family Nitrososphaeraceae; genus Nitrosocosmicus. The sequence continues at coordinate 1,065 of JADDOQ010000172.1, forward strand.
TTTACTATCTTTTTATATTGGTTTATCAATGGATGATGTTTGATATTTTTGACTTTTAATACATATTGCTGTTTTTCATATTTTGTACCTCTCTCATAAGCCTCATTACTTGATCCGATAGAGTAACAAGAAGATCATCTTTTTCCTTTAATCGGGACTTTATAAGATGCTCATTGTTCTCGTTTCTTTCACGCAGTACTTCAACTTCTTTTTCCAGATGCTTGTTGTTATTGGTCTTATATATGGTAAGACTGTCAACTGCTTTCAGGTAATCATCTAATAGTTCATTTTCTGTTGGTCGATAATAGGAGTTGCTAATGCCTATGCTATGGGACAGTAGCTTCTCTATGTTTATTGGCTTCATGCCTGCTAACTCGGCCCGGGTTTTGAACCATTTCCTTAGACTGTGTACCGCTGAAAATGGGTGTCTTTTTTTTCCATTTTCTAATTTCTTCCTTAAACCCTGAGCCCACATAGCCCTTTCAATCAATCGTTTTATCCCCGACGGTGCTAATTTTATGGGTTTTGTGGCAAACCCTCTTCCCTGTGCTACCCTTGTGTCCCACAAGTCCCTCATAACCCAACTGTTTTCATCTATTAACTCCCCCGAATCTTGTCTGTATTTCATCCAATCTTTTAACGCACAATAGGCTTCTTTTGATATGAATGTAAAGTATTCCTCATCTTCACCTCCGTAAACAATGATTTTTGCAGCTTTAACCTCCGAATTATTTTTATCTTCAATTATTGGTCTTATGTGACCCCTTTGAAGATAGTCCCAAGCTCCCAAGCGAATGCCAGATGAGGCCATGATGTATACAATGGCTTTGATTCTTCTATCAGGATATTCCAGCAATTTCTGGATTTCTTCTATTGTGGGGATTCTGTCATCAGCATAATTCTTGCCCCTTGGAAGTCATCTTGTTATTTTTTTCCACGTTATGGGTATATCAGCCATCTCGCAAAATAGTTTTATACTTTTAAGATAATTTCTCAGGGTTCCACTTGTGATTTTTTTATCATGAACCCGTTTTAAAAGAAAATGAGTATACTTAATTAAATTATTAAAGACCCACTGGCTTCCTTACTTGCCTACCACTTGCATAAAATATTCACTTTTCTCTGCCACAGTTTGACCCCCCCAAACCTATAAAGTCAAAAAACTTTTCCAATCTCTTTTGGTACTTTTCTCTGCTCACTGGCGACTTTAACGTATATAAATACAGTGACCAAATGCTCGTTTGCATACCATTTTTGTTTTCAAATTCCACTTTTTTGTTTACACCTTATTATTCGTAGAACCCACTTAAAAGAACCGTTATTATCACGGGTCCAGAGGGATTTGAACCCTCGACCAACTGCTCCGCAGGCAGCCATTCTATCCAAACTGAACTATGGACCCTAAATTTTTTGTGGACTTTTTTCTATAAATCTCTTTGTAATTGACTGCAAACTATTTAAAAAAAAAATATATATCGATTAAATTCGATATAACTTATTATACGTGACTTCCTTTCTTGATGACCTAAACAACAAGATCTTGCTTTTCGATGGCGCTATGGGTACTGAAATTCAAAACTATCAGCCTAAACCCGAAGATTATTTGGACAGCAAAGAGGGTTTTAATGATAGTTTAAACTTTACTAGGCCCCAGTGGATCAAAAGCATTCACAAAAACTATATTAATGCGGGATCCGACTGTATTGAGACAAACACATTTGGTAGTAATAGGCTTAAACTAGAAGAGTTTGGCCTTGGAAATAAAACCTTGGATTTTAACATAGAGTCCACAAAACTTGCAAAAGAGGCATCCCATGAGCTAAATAAAAAAATATACATTATTGGCTCAATGGGTCCGTCTGGGTTTCTCCCAAGCTCAAATGATCCAGACCTGGGTAACATTGCATTGGACGAAATAGAGGAGGCATTCAGCCTTCAAGCTCAGGGCCTAATACAGGGGGGGTGCGATGCCCTTTTGATTGAGACTGGCCAAGACGTTCTGGAGATCAAATTGGCCATTGAGGGTTGTTTTAGGGCCATGGAAAAAGTTGAGAAAAAACTTCCAATTATCTCAAATGTTACCTTAGACCAATATGGAAAAATGCTTTTAGGAACAAACATCCAATCAGCCTATGTCACCCTCAGTAATTTGGATATTGATGTCTTCGGATTGAATTGCTCCACTGGGCCATCAGAAATGACACCCAGTGTCCAATGGCTTTGTGACCAAAATGAGTTACCTATTTTAGTAATGCCAAACGCAGGCATGCCAGTAAATGAGCACGGGCAAGCTAAGTACCTTATGTCACCCATGGAGATATCAAAAAAACTTGAAGAGTTTATAAAAAAACATAAAATGATAAGGCTAATTGGTGGATGTTGTGGAACTACACCAGGACACATTACCCAATTACGTAAAATGCTAGATGCTGCGCCCCAAACTTCAAACGAATTATAAAAAAACGTTAATTAAAGAAACCAACAAAATAACTTATAAAATTAATGGATAGTCAATACTTATGAAAAAAATTTACAATAACATTCCCAAGGTGTCTTCTGCTTTAACATCTGTCGATCTTTTCCAAGAGCCCCGCCCCCTCATAATTGGAGAGCGATTAAACTCCCAAGGCTCAAAAAAAGCAAAAAAAATGGTTTTGGAAAATGACTTTGACGGGTTGATAGATGTGGCAAGAGCCCAACTTGAGGATGGAGCCCACTGCATAGATGTATGTGTTGCCACAACCGAGCGATCGGATGAATTGGAATTTATGCAAAAATTAGTAAAAAGACTTTGCCTTGAAATTGAATCACCCCTCGTAATAGACTCTACCGATACTAAAGTTGTACATGCAGCATTAAAGCAAATCCCGGGAATTCCAATTATAAACTCAATAAACCTGGAAGGTGATGGAAGTAGGTTTTATGATATTATACCAATGATGAGAAAATTTGGGGCACCTGCAATATCCATGTGCATTGGGCCTTTGGGTATGGCCAAAACAAGCAGTGAAAAATTGCAGGTGGCCAAATTGCTGTATGACAAGTCAATCGGATATGGGTTAAAGCCATGGCAATTGATTTTTGACGTCTTAACATTTACACTTGCCACAGGTGAGAAAGAGTATTCTGATTCTGCAATAAACACACTAAATGGAATTAAAATCGTA
>JADDOQ010000303.1 GCA_016782315.1 Nitrososphaeraceae archaeon
ATTCGACTCGCATAAACAAAATGATAGCAAAAAGGGTTGAAGATATCCCTTTATGTGTTTTGAATTTGTATTGAAGGGGATTTTTTTCTAATTTTTGAATTTTATTTTTATGTAGAGTAATGCTCCTATTGTTGCCGCTAAGGAGACAATGGCTCCATCTGTATAAGCCATGTGAAATCCCCTGTTTATGGCATCCATTAAACTTTTCCCCTTCGCGCCATGGACTCAGTGCAAGGTTGACACTGAAACATTGATTGCCAGCCCCATTGCCGAGTTAATTTGATAGGTTGTATTTACAAGCCCTGAGGCGGCAACCATAACCAACCCGTGCTCTAACGGTAGGGAGTTGTTATTCTTGTTTCCCTAGAAATTTGCCTAAATGGCTTTCTTCAATCATCCATGAGAAAATTTATTACAGATACATCTTTTTCATCTAGATGTAATGGCACTTATAATACAGTAACTATTGACATCATATCATCCTTTACATTTGTAAAGACACCTAAATATCTATGTGTGTATGGTTTTATAATTGATGAACAAAAATCAAATAGAATAATAATGCTAGAAGCAAACCAGACAGACTCTAACATTCTATACACATCCACAACAAGCGGGTTATTCTCAAGTGTGTATAGCAGCAATGATGAAGGTAATACATTGAAGTTGAGGGAACAAATAGCCAACAGATTACCAATAGATAATGCAGTATTATTCATCTTTTTTTAGAGGATATTCCCTTTTTAGTTTTTAAACAAATCATCTCCACAAATCCATGGAAAGTCAGGAATGCCAACAACCTTTATTTTGCCGTCAATTATGGTAGTCGGAACTGCTTTTACATCATATTCTTTCATCTTTAACTTGACATCAGAAGTCATGTTATTTACATCGTAAATTGTTTGACTGCAACCTCCACATTTGCCTATCGAAATATCATCAGTAATATGCTTGCAAAGGGGACAGTTGGCAGAAAATATCTCAATCACATGATGCTGCTTTACCATTACAAATTATCTCAAAGAATGATTTAAACATCTTTATTTTATTTAAGGATAATAAAAGTTGTATTAAAGTGAAGAGATGCTACTTAATTGGTTTACATAGTTCATTTAATCATATGCAAGTTTATAGTGTAACCCAGATATTCCTTAGTCATTTTAAAGATATTAAATCGAATTCATCCTATCAAGGAAATACT
>JADDOQ010000173.1 GCA_016782315.1 Nitrososphaeraceae archaeon
AATGGAGAATCACTTGGAGACTATACAAATTCATATGCCGACATCCCCATCAATGGTCGACCGCAGTTTCTAGCAAACAGAGATAGTATTCTGCAGCATGAAATTAATGTGCCTCTAGTAGAACAAAGATTTGTTACAGATTTAAACAATAACAACAAAACGCTACAAAACATAGATTGGGAGGTTCAGGGCTCAGCGATAATAGAATCAGGATTTAGCTCCACTATCAAAAATTTCACTGCTTCATGGTAATAATAACCTTCTAATGGAGGCAGCATCAATAAAAAACCTATTTTAAAAAAAATTAAAGGTATAGATGAAGATTTGGTGAGTTACTTGATCCCTTTCGCTATATTAAATCGGTCTGTTGAATCACCATAAATTTATTAAAAGATGTTGTAACCCACTCTTCAATAATTTGGCATTTTGCTGGGCTTATAGGGTTTGATTCATCCTCTATTGAACACAGATGCTGGGAAGGACAACAAATGCATGGGGCACCTTCCACTGTGCTTAGATCGATTGGTTTTTGTTCAACAATATCAATTGGGATGGATTTTTTTACTATCAACTTGTACGTCCACCTACCATTGTATAGAGCTTTTTCGCGTGTGATAAGAGACTGTTTTTCCAGATTTCCCACCAGACGTGAACCATCACGACTGTCTAGGGAAAATGATTTGCACAACTCGGTTTGAAAAATGCCTTCCTCGCCACTTGTCGTGATAGCATCAAACACCTTATCAATAAGATCACTTTTAGAACGAACGGACATTTTTGAGCCAGAAATTTCAGATGACAAAACATTGTACCTAATACGAAATAATATAAATGTCTTTAAGTCTAAGGTTAATTGTTAACTTGTAGTATATTGATTGCAACAAACATCGTTGACGGAATAGTTGCAGGTTTGGTATCTACTTGCCTAATGACAATATTTGAAATACCATTTTGGAGGATTTGGGGAATTGCAGGAGTTCTTGAATGGCATGAAAACCAAATATTGACATCAAAACTAAAAAGGAAATTCACAAAAGATGAACACAATGCTGTTAGCTATACTGGAATATTGGTTCTGCATGTCATCAATGGCGTACTTGCATCAATAATTTTTCCATTTGTTTATATTTTTCTCATCTCAATGTTTTTTATAAATGACTACTACTGTTTTCCATCATGCTTGGAATAGGGTATGGTACATTACTTTGGACAATAACTCTTCTTCCCATTCACAAGCCCATTACAGGGTTATCTGTGTGGGATCACCCGCTTGGGAGGGGACCCGCAATAGTTAGTTTTTGTGGCCACATAGTATATGGAATTACCTTTGGAACAATCACCAAAATATTGCTTTGATATAGAAATACAAAGGTATCAACAGATTTTGAATCGTTTTACTGTTTTGTATTTTTTTGTCTATAATTCTGCTTATAGAAATCAAAATTCAAGGTATTTTTAAGGAAAAAACAATAAAGTTGGTGACAAAACCCTTGACCAAGTTAAATTACAAAGCAAGCAACCATTGAGTTCATCAGGTGATCTGCTCTAATATCCAGTCTCTGAATCGTTGTATTGCGAATTCCTCAGATTGCTTAATAAATTGCGAATCCTTTAGTCTCCATTTTTCTTGAGGAATAGAATCAAAAAACTCTCGCATGCATAGAATAAATCGAAAGCGAAGATTTCTGTTGTTCTCTTTTAATCCATACCGGTACAGAATTTTTGAAATTGACTCAAACACTTTATCATAATCTCTTTTGAATGCAGGGATTTCAAATGTTTTTTGCAGAATTAAGAATATATTGTTCAAGTCCTGCTTGATAGAAGGATATGGATCACAATCCTCATTCATGTTTTTATTTTCAATATCCTCATACTATAATTATTCTCGATGCGTAGATTGACAAAAAAGTAAAGTTTTTGACCCCACAAATAAGTTTTAAATTAAAAGTATTCCATTATAAAAATCACCTCATAACCATATGATGATCAGCAAATGCAACATATGCATTAACTTCCGCAATTCCAAAAAACGAGGAAATCACCACAAGCAAACAAGTGGCAAGACCATTCCAAAGTATGGCCATGTTCATTGACAGAGAAGCCAATATTTTTTCAGTCACCAGATGAGTGATATTTGTCATTTATCAAATATTGGGCTCTTCAACCTTCTCAATGAAACAACTAACGACCTACCAACATGGCAAAATTATGTTCCACCTGAAGTTTCATACATCATAAAGAAAAACTGGTCGACCATAGTTAGGTTCGGGGCATCCCAATCATAACAATGTCCAAAAGGCTTAGTGAGCGAACAAGTTTGTGCTCATGGGGATGCGTAGGTGTTGCGGGCTGCCTAATTTCTGATGACATTAATTTTTTAGGTTACCTCGAGCTTTCAGACAATTCAGCAAGTGATTATCCAAATGTAAATGAAATCAATTTCAAATTATTCTTATATGCTTTTGGATGACTGACAGATTATCCTTATTCAATTGTAGAGGTACCCTTATTTCTTTGACGGTTTTCTAGATTGTACTCTTTCTGGCTCACTTTTTCAACTTTTTATAATAGAAATCTTTTAGTGATGCTATAAAAGGAAAGGGCAATGAATGTGGATGTAAAGGAACGTTTACCATCATCTTCACTCCGATTTCTTAACTCGGTCTTTCTCAAATATACCCTATTGCCCTCAATTCCCCTAACCATTATTGCAATTCTGTCCTTCAATCTGGACCTTTGGCGAGGCTCTGATGTGCACCACTTTTATTTTGAAATGGTTGCGGTTCTGCTTTCTTCTGTTTTGGCCATCTATTGCATAGCAAGAGCATACTCATTAACTGACACATTTAGCTTGTTCATCGGAATCGGGTTTTTAACAAGTGCCTTTATTGATTTGTTTCATGGTGTTTTATCCTACCATTCAGCAGAAAACGCATTTTTTCTTAAGTATTTTATACCCCAAACCTGGTTTGCTGGACGCACTTTTATCAGCGCCATGATGGTAATAGCAATTGTCAAATATGCAAAACCTCAGGATATTGACTTAAACGCTTCTAAATCATCCAAAAGAGGGCTAGAAACACATCATGGCGCAAACCAAATGCCAACTGATACAGTCCACCACCCAAACCCAACTTTAGACAAAGGTTTTAAAAACAACAGCAGTGGAAAACTGCGAAGAGCACTTGTCATATCTTTAGCAACACTTGCACTATTATCCATAGCTGTAGCCACGGTTTCTTTCTTTACTGTTTTCCCAGGGGTAGTGATAGATGGTTATTTTTTGCATAGGCCATACGAATTTCCTTCATTGATATTATTCTCTGCAGCCTTGATTTTCTTTTACAAAAAACGCCTTCACTTGACACAAGATTTTTTCTACAAAGGACTGCTAGGTGCACTCATAATCGATGTATTTAGCCAGATAGTGATGTCTTACTCTGCGTCAGCGTTTGACACCCCGCATAACCTTGCACATGTGCTAAAGAACGCCAGCTACTTTGTTGTCATCATAGGGCTTGCATTATCTGGCATACAATACAACCTAGAACTAAGAAAGACAAACAACAGGCTAAAAGAAAGGGAGGAGGTAATTCGCAATCAATATGAAAAACTAAAGGAATCCGACAAAATACAAAAAGAGTTCATAAAGGTAGCAGCCCATGAACTGCGAACCCCCATACAGACAATATTGGGATTGACAGGTTTTGTGCATTCTCGCACTGTGGAAGGGACAGGTGACCGCAATATCGCAGAGGTTGTTGTCAGAAATGCAAGGAGGTTAAACAAAATGACAGATGACATACTAGATGTTAGCAGAATAGAAAGCCATACGTTAAACCTAAGGAAAGAGAGATTCAACCTAAGTGAAACACTCCAAAACACCATTTTAGATTTTGAAAATCGCATCAGAAAAGAGTCAAAGGAGAATTGCCGCCCCATAGAAATAAGATATGATGTCAAGGAGCAATCCAATAGTGATAATTCTGATCTGATGGTAGAGGCAGATAAGACAAGGATATCTCAAGTTTTATCGAATCTCTTAAACAACGCTTATGCATCCGTTATCAATACCAAAGGGCATGAAACAAAGTGCATTGGTGTAAGTCTAGCAAGGGAGGAAAAAAAAGAACAACATAATCCAAATCAAGGAAAAAGGGAAGAAGTAGCTGTTATCAGTATTTGTGATGAAGGAAAGGGCATAGAAGCGGAAATAGCATCAAAACTATTTACA
>JADDOQ010000304.1 GCA_016782315.1 Nitrososphaeraceae archaeon
GATTATGGTGTGTTTATTCTTTGAATAGTTTTTATGCTATATTGGCAACAAATCTCTGTATCAAATTCAATGAAATATCAAAAAGATTATTATCCGGTATAACAAAAAAAATATATATCAATTAACTCAACTGAAGTCTGCAATAAAGAAGAGTATTCTTTAGATTATACTATCAATATGCTTTTGCCTGAGATAAGTATTGTAAATCCACAAAGCGAAACCATATTTCATTACCGAGAAGGCCTTCCAATCCAATTATTAGTACAGAATTATGCAATAATAACATCCATTTGCAAGCATCACCTTAATCATCACTTCGCTGTTCAAACTGAATCAACCGTAGAATGGGTAATAAAGGACGGCTTAAAAAATGGGGCGTTTAAAATAGGTCATAGTACAAATTCCAAATATGTTAGTAAAGATAATGGAAATTGTGTGATCTATTATCCTCCTTCTCAAGGCTTTGGAAACAAGGCAGAAAAAGAAGTATTGATCTTTATCAAAATATCAGCAGATGATAATAACAATAATAACAATAAAGGTAACAACAGCAATACCAATAAATTTATGCTAAAACTAAATCTGCAAAAGATAAACAAAGGTAAAAAGTGGAACTTCTACAAAGCTAAATTAAGCCTGGAAAGCAATAATAATGAAAGTATAAGCCACGATAAGGGTGATACAAAAGAACCCCTAGATAACATTCAAGATAATTTTTCAAAAAGTTTAGTTTCCAGGTCTGATGGACTACCTATTTGTAAAGAATGCGAAATCAATGTTAAATCAGACAGTAAAAAAGGGGAAATGAATGGCATTAAAATAAATATATCAAAATGTTTGATGACTTCTGAATATGTCAAGATTTCTTCAACTATTATGGATAGTAAATTAACTGATTTATTCATTGTTGGTAACGGTTATAAAAGGGCAAAAATTGATGAAATATCATCATCACCAATTGATCTTGTCTGGGATTATACTGCAGGCCTTATGGTAGATAATAAAGGGAAGTCTGTTATATATTATACACCAAGCGGACGAGAGTTATCAAAATCACCGGTTGTCTTGACTCTTTATGGTGAAAATCAATCAGTAGATAAAAATGAAAAAGCAAAAATGGTCTTTGACAAAAGAAAGATATGGCTCTTGAGGCGCAGCACTTGCTGTTGTGGCATTATTTAGTGGTTTATTTAAATTTGCAATATCTT
>JADDOQ010000174.1 GCA_016782315.1 Nitrososphaeraceae archaeon
AAATAAATTTTTTATTAAATTATTAATCCTTATGAACTTACTCTTCTAGGTTATCATAATATCAACATTAAGAGTTACTCCGAGTTGCTCATCGGAGTTTGTATTAAAATTGAAAAATCATTCTAATTTAAATAAAACAGAAAATATAAATGAATTGATTAAAGAACCGAGTAATGTTGTTTTAGTATCTCCGGCTAATTTTTCTTAACCTATAATCCATTAATCATTTGTATTTTTTCCTTATGCATGTTTTGATAAAGATTTGAAATCATGGACATAAGCAAATTAAGTTCCCTTTTTCTAATTGCTCAAGTTTATCAATCTTTAACTTGATTATTGTTTTTGTTTCATCTTCTAGTGTCATTTTTTCCATATTTTCTATTTTATGATCTCTCAAGGCAATACCGACAGTAGAGATAAATACCCAAAGTATGGCTATTCCAACAATCATCAAGAGAGAGCCCACAATTCTTCCTTCCGCAGTAACAGGGTAAACATCACCATAACCAACGGTTGTGACTGTTGCAATAGCCCACCAAAATGCGTCACCAATGTTATTTATATTAGAATCGGGATTAGGGGATTCAAACAAATACCCAAGGACAGCGCCTATGGAAATGGATGAAAAAGAAAAAAGAATTACATATGCAAATTTACTTTTTCCGTGAAGGGCTCTAAGTGACCTAAAGAATAGTTGAATTAGCCTAATTAAACGTATTAGCCTCAAAATTGCAACAATGCCCGAGTTTTCCAACCCCTCTAAAATACTAAAAGTAAAAAGAGGAATCATTGTGGGTAACTCATACCAATGCCTTAATACATATTTTAGCCCCTTTTTGATTTCCCTATTGGAAAAATCAACAGCAAGTATTATTACAACCATAAAATCAAAGACATATACTATACTTAATTGAACGCTTGTCAAGGAAAATAAATACTGAACTACAATAAAGAGAACCGAAATAGCAATAATAATATTTATTAATATTTCAATCTTGTAATGCACAAGCAATGCATATGATTATCATACAAAAATTCTTTTGGGCAGCATTTGATTTATCCGAGTTTCCTATCGGAGTCCATAATTTTACGCGGAATTCCCATTTTCTTTCTACTATGGTGGTATATGACATCAGCAATTCCCTGAAGTACCAAAAGTAAAGCAACCCACTTCTTTTTATGAGGAGATTATAGAATGAAGTATGATGGGTATAGCTAGTGAACAATAATTAGTAATTCATTTGATTTAAACAAACAAGAAATATATGAAGCCATATTGCCAAATTGGCCTTTCATTTCACTAACCGTTATAAGAAATATGATGTCCCCAAAGACATCAATATGGATCACTAGACCCTATGCAAATAAAACAAAAGGTTATTTCTTGAAAAATATCCGTGTAATTTTGCTTTCCCTTTTTGTTTTTTCTTTGGATAATTCGCCCTCCAAGTCTTCAGAAGATAGTTTGTATTCTTTACTAAAAATCCACTGCTTTTTCCAAAATACAAGTAAGGTCAATCCGGCAATCATCGACATTATCAATAACAATAAACCAAAATGTTTTGGTACTATGGTTATGTTGTTCAGATCAAACCCTTGTAGATCAAATATGCTCAATAATAGTGTAAGTGGCAATACGATTGTAGAAAATATCGTGAGAACCCTCATTGTATCATTTAACTGCAATGACACACTATTAGAGAATATATCTCTGGCAGAGTTTATTGTCTCTTGATAGGACTGAGCCATTTCAATCAATTGGTTAATGTCATCATATACCATTCTAAGAAATTTTATGTCTCCTTTATCTTCCTCCATATTTGTATGGTAATTGATAATATCTCGTGCATGCCAAAAATGCCTTCTTAACATAATGGCCTGTTTTGATAACAAATCTAAATATTGTAAAAGTACTCTTGACGGTTTATACTGTGCTTTTCTCTGTACATCAAATACTTTGAGTTCCACTGCGGTTAAAATTTGTTCATAAGTTTCAACTATGCTTGACAGGAAGCTATAGTACAGAGCATCAATAGAGGATTCCAGAATCTTTCTGTTTCTTTCAGCAAATATTAAGCGACCTTTTGTTAAAAGATCTACTTCATTTGAATGAATCGTTATCAGCCACCCTTCCCCATTGAAAAAATATATTGGCCTTGTTTCGAGATTGTTTATGTGCTGAAATTGTAAATCAATAAAGATGGTTAGTTGATGTTTATCCATGGTTCTTACCTGTGGCTTTTTTGACTTGTTTTTTATTTTTTCGACTGCTTGCTCATCCAAATTAAATTCTTTTTGTATGTTTTCCAAGTCAATTATTTCCGGGTCAATGATATCAATCCAAATGTTGTATCCATTTTTAATATCGTTTTTTGAGCCTGTGCCCTCTTTTATTTCCCGCTCATTGTAGGAAATAACTGTCTTTTGCATTGATACTAATAGATTTTAGCAGTAAAGATTAAAAGAGTTTATGTCAAATAAAGGATTCTCAATCCATGTTAATTTCAATAGGTTGTGAAAATTATAACATAGAATACACAACAAAATTAAACTAATTTTATTTTGTGGAAAAAAATACTGAATCACAGAATCACAAAAACAGTGAAAATGGTAAATCTGGAAAAAACCATTGTCCTGGAACTGTGGCACCATAAAGGTATTTCTTATTAATGCACCTTTTTTATATAATTTTTTTTCTTTAGAATAGCAATTCAGAAAGGACCATGCAAGGCATTTATTGTGGTAAATTTAATCATATTTTAAAATTATCTCTGATATTGGAGTTACGAAGGATTAGATAGAGTTAATTAAAAAAGTTTTACAACTCCTTCGTTTCTTTTTTGTTTATCTGCTTTATGAGAAAGGTTTTTAGATCTTAAGATTGCTCTGATTCCGGTTTTTAATAGTTACAGATTAACTATCAGGACATACAGTAAATACATAAAAACAATCAAACTCAAAATAACAATTGTTGCTGTTGTAGTATAAATAATCCCATGATTTGGTGAATATAATTGAGTTTCTATCGATTTATGTGTGCCAAGATAGTTTTTCAATGCAAACAATATCAGCACAATAGCCAAAATTACTATTCCTGTTCCAATCAAATAAGAAACTTGATCAATCTGAGATTGTGCGTTGTTTAAAGCTTGCCTATTGGACTCACTAGAGTATTCTTGTTGCATTAATAGTCTAAACTCCACCATAAAGAAACTAAACTTTGCGACGATAAATCCAAGCCCAATTAATGCGATACATGTCCTTACCCATGCCAAAAATGTCCTTTCATTTGCAAGATGTTGCTGGGAGTGATCAATTCCTGGTTTTTCATCATCAACCATATCATAACATTGATCAAAGAGCATTATAACTTACAGAAGAAAAAACTCAACCATACATATACCAATCGGATCTGAATAATAGGGTATACCTTCAATAAAATTCGGTGGAGGATGAGTACCAATGGATTGATCATAGGCTACAAGCCACATTCAATCTTTTTTTTCTGATAGAATTAAAAACCAAATAAAACAATTGTATTTATTTATAAACGTTAAAGATCAATTCCGCTTTGCAGATGATTATAAAATGGACCAGCATCATGGTAATTCTGTTAGGGTTAAGCGCCATTGCATTTTCCATTTACTTTGTTCGCTATTATGATTCGGTTACTGACAATATTATGCGAATTGAATCAGAAGACATTAGCTCAAATACCGAAATCGAAGCAAACATGATTTCCAAGATACGGGTAAAAAGCGTTGAGTCTGTTGCAGATAATCTTAGACTAATCCCCACAGCACCATCAGTTCGAAATGAAGACAGCAGCGGTATTGATTTACTCGCCCTAGCTGAGAATAACACAAATAATTTAGCTGACTTTTATATTTGGCTTGACGGTAAAGGTCGTATAATTGGTTCAAGTAGTGGTATTGACGGAACAAAGAAACATTTAGTAGATGATCTTTCAAACGCTACGTTCTTTTCGGCTCCCAAAAAAACATTTGACGGGTATGTTAGCAACATCTCATTCTTTGAGAATATTCCGCGGATGTTTATCTCTTTTCCCATTATGAGAAAAATTCCGGGCGGCGAAACCAATGC
>JADDOQ010000305.1 GCA_016782315.1 Nitrososphaeraceae archaeon
CATAGATAAGCTCATCTAATTCACACCAATGATTTAGGTTCATTATAACAGCGTAACATATTGCTTCCAGGCCATTTATCTCATCAGTACAGATTCTCAACCTCAGTCTCTGGAATGAATCATGAAATGATACATTAGCCATAACATACCGAAAGATTGGTGTCCATCTTCCATTCCATGGTTCATCAAATAACACATATTTTTTTAGTATCTGCTAATATTGTATGCATAATTTGGTCAGTTGAAACAAAAAGACCAAGACAAACAGGTTTCATGGGATATTGAAATATGGATTTTGAGTCATCAGGGTATGGACAACCTAGAAGTATCGTAGTGATGGTATCCACTTATTTTCAACAATCAGTTGCTGCTTCAATGATTTATAACAATACACTAATTCAGAAACCGCATTATAGCCAATATGGACAGCATTTTTGATACAGATTCAGTATTGTTAGAACTAGACAAAACAGGTGTGAATACATATTTTTTAGACTTTTTGCACACCAATAGCTTTGATGCAGGGCTGCTTAGGCTAAACCCCGGGGAAAGAGACACACAAGGGCCGCATTCGGCAGACGAGATATATTTTGTTATAGAAGGGGAAGGGTATATTCATATTCAGGACAAGAGCCATCGAATAAAAAAGGGCTCATGTGTTTTCATTCCATCCAAAACAAAGCACCATTTCCATGGAAACAGTGATCGGCTTGTGGTTTTGTACATTTTCAATAACAATGGATAATGGATTTTGTTTCCCCATGATTTTGCTTCTTTTTATGGATTCATCGATTTCAAGAGACTAATGAATGAAGGATTCATCATTTACAGAAGCAAATTCCCTGTTTTTTCAAAATAAGATAACTCACACAACATGTTGTTAAAAATAACACCTTTGCGTTTTTATCAACCACCTATTTTCACATACAGTCCAAAATCATCCACTTTGGGCATCTATGTAATATGATAAGGATGTAGTAAAAACCAGGTTTAAAATTAGAAAGACAAAAGAGGTTCATTGTTGCATGGACTTAAATTTTTCATTTTTAAGGTATTCTCAAAGGTAAACTCGAATTAAAAGATGTTCGCTAACATCATTATTATCTTATGTTCAAAATTTTATCAAAACAGCCTTAATTGG
>JADDOQ010000175.1 GCA_016782315.1 Nitrososphaeraceae archaeon
AAACTTGGAAAATTTGGAAATTACAAAATTTATTGAAAAAACAAGCACAATCGATTTACTAAAGATTTCAAATTCCATTAGAAATAAAAACAATCCCGGTATTATTACTTATTCTAGAAAAGTATTCATTAATTTGATTAACCTGTGTAAAGACAGCTGTTCATACTGTACTTATAAAAAAGAGCCTACCGATAACAATTCTGTTATGCTAAAACCTTCCCAGGTTCTATCTATCGCTGAAGCAGGCAAAAAATTAAGATGCACAGAGGCCTTGATTGTGACAGGCGAACGTCCAGAATTAAAATACAGGGAAGCAAAAGAGTGGTTAAATAAATTAAACTACAAAACATTGGTAGAGTTAATAGCTGACATTAGTGAAAGAATACTTCAAAAAACGGGTTTATTGCCGCATACAAATGCGGGAAGTTTAACAAAAAAGGAAATGTCAATGTTAAAATCAACAAATGTTAGTCTTGGCATGATGCTTGAAAATTCAAGTGAGTCGTTATTAAATGTGGGTGGACCTCATGAAAAGGCCCCTAGCAAAAATCCCAAGGTTAGAATCAAATCATTGATTTCTGCTGGAGAGCTAAAGATTCCCGTTACTACCGGTTTGCTAATAGGCATAGGAGAAAGATTGTTTGACGTAGTTAATTCCCTGTTACTTATAAATGAATTAAACAAAAAATATGGTCATATCCAGGAGGTGATAATTCAAAATTTCGCACCAAAAGACGGAACTAGCATGGAACATCATATTCCTCCAACAAACGATTATTTTTTAAAATGCATAGCAATTGCCAGAATATTGTTAAAAAATATAAACATACAGGTTCCACCTAATCTCAGTCCAAAAATATATGCGGGGTATATTGATGCGGGAATCAATGATTGGGGTGGAATTTCACCTTTAACGCCAGATTATGTTAACCCTGAATACCCATGGCCTACAATAAAAGACATAACAAAGGTAACTAAAATGAAAGGTTTTACCTTACGAGCAAGATTGCCAATTTACCCTGAATTCATAAATAACTATGATAAATATTGCAATTTTGTGCCTAACAGTCTTAAGAAATTCATTGAAGATTTAGTAGATAATTCCGGATTGGTTAAAGAGGAATATGTGAAATGAATATCGATACCATACTAAAAAATATCGATCCCGAAATTTCAAAAATATTAGACAAATCATTAAGTAGTAAAGAAATTTCAATTTCTGATGCCCTAAAGCTATTCAATAGCAAGGATTTGGAGATATCCATTATATCGTTGATAGCCGATGAACTGAGACGAAGGGAAAATGGGAATACCGTGACTTATGTAGTTAACAGAAATATCAACTTTACAAATGTGTGCATAAAACAATGTGGGTTTTGTGCGTTTAGCAGGGATTTCAGACAAGAAGAGGGGTATATTTTGCCAATTGAAGAGATAGTTTCGAGAGCTAAAGAGGCTTGGAAATGTGGTGCAACAGAAGTATGTATTCAAGCTGGACTGCCACCAAATATGGACGGATATATATATGTTGATATATGTAGAGCTATAAAAAAAGAATTGCCTGACATACATATCCATGCTTTCTCCCCTGAAGAAATTCTTTATGCCTCAATGAAAACAAATACTAGTGTTCATAATTATCTGAAAATGCTAAAGGAAGTCGGTATAGGTAGCTTGCCCGGAACATCTGCTGAAATACTTGTTCAAGAGATCAGAAATAAAATATCCCCAGGCCGAATATCTGTAAAAGACTGGATTAACGTGATTACTACCGCGCATAAATTAGACATTCCCACCACATCTACTATTATGTATGGTCATTTGGAAACATATGATGATATTGTGAAACATTTGGACATTCTTAGAAAAATTCAAAAGGAAACAAATCATTTTACTGAATTTGTACCATTAAGTTTTATACATACTGAATCACCCATGTATAATTTGGGCATGATACAGAACCTAAGAGGGGGTGCGGATGGGGCTGAAGTTTTGAAAATGCATTCAATCGCTAGAATCTTTTTTAACTTGCTAATAAAAAATATACAGGTATCATGGGTAAAGGAGGGTCAAAAGTTGTCTCAAATTATGTTAAGCTCAGGTGCAAATGATTTAGGAGGCTGCCTGATAAATGAAAGCATATCCACTTCTGCTGGTTCCCAATATGGACAACTACTAAGACCCAAGGAAATGAGAAAAATCATTAGTTCTGTGGGTAAAATTCCAGCTCAAAGAGCATCTAATTATAAAATAATCCACAAATTCGAAACCGAAGAGGAGATAGAAAGTGAATCAATTCTGGATAAAATTGACCCAACTGTATTTGGTTCTTATAAGGAACTAATTACCATCAATAAATTTAGGTACAAATACAAATGATTTATTTTATATTTGCTGTATAGTATTTTTTTTATTTTTTTGGTTCAGAACCAAAATTTTTATATGTGGTTTTTTTTAAAATAAGTTTGTTTTTAGATAAAGGCAAAAATGAATTTAAAAATGATGTATTATTAGGTTTGAGTGATCCAATACAAAAATCAATCCCATCGAAATACCTCTATGATGATGTTGGTTCGGAATTGTTTGAAAGAATTACTCTGCAACCAGAATATTATCCCACCAGAACAGAAATACTACTACTTGATAATTATTCAAATGATTTAGTAAAAGACATATCCAAAGAGATTATTTTAATAGAATTAGGTAGCGGCAGTTCGAAAAAAACAAAGTTTTTGTTTACTGAAATAATAAAAAAACAAAACAAATTGTATTACTTTCCTATAGACATATCTTTTAATTTTTTAAACTCGGTTGTCTCCCATCTTCAAAATTCTGTTTCAAATGTTATCGTTAAAGGTATCCCAGATGATTATATAAATGGCATTAACCATTGTAATAGCATTTTGTTTGAAAATAACTTTGAAATTAAAAATGTATGTAGATTTATAGTATTTTTAGGTTCGAGTATCGGTAATTTTGAGATTGCTGATGCGATTGATTTTTTAAATGATGTAAGGCTTCAAATTGCTAATGATGATTATCTCCTGATTGGATTTGATCTTGAAAAAGATATTTCTTTACTTGAAAATGCATATAACGATAAAGAGGGTGTTACTGCGAAGTTTAACTTAAATCTGCTCAACAGAATAAATAAAGAGTTAGGGGGCAACTTCGGTATCGATAACTTTTCTCACAGATCTTTTTACAACAAGGACAAAAAAAGAATAGAAATGCACATCTTATCCAATAAAAAACAACATGTTTTTATCTCTTCTTTGAATAAACAATTTTGTTTTGAGAAAGATGAGACCATTCATACAGAAAATTCTTATAAATATGGTTTAAAGGATATTGATCATATATCGGAGAAGGCTGGATTTTCAATAGCAAAGGAATTTTCTGATGAGAATAATTGGTATAAGCTGGTTCTCCTAAAACCCAAATAGCAATTTTATTTCTAACTTTTGGAGAAAAACCGATACAGCATACATAATATTGTTGAAGACATGTCATATATAGCAAGTAGACCCATTCCTTCAAATTACTTAATGATGACCAAGATTTCAAATAGTAATATGCATTTTTAGAACCATTATCATTTTGTTAACAAAAGTTTCTATCTGTTTTTATTTAAAATAAGCATCCGTATATAACATGAGAAAAACTTAAAATAAACTATAAATTGATAGATACCTTGTGGACTTTGATGTCCGTTTAAAATGATATTGACTATAATCTGCATATATGATTTAAGATAAAAGATATATAATATTGCTAGTTATCGCGTAAACTTTCCCATGGCAAAGTTTTTTTAGATAGTTGGAAAAATCGGGAAAAAAATACGGTGTGCTATCGTTTATGATTCAATTAGAGTTAGTTTTTGTCTATCAATGTCCTCTTTTTCTATTTTTTTAAATATTGGTTCTATGTTCTGATTTAATGAGTGACCTTTTTCAAAAGATATTTCAGATGCAGAATACCAATCCTGTTTGGATAACTCGCTATAATAACCTAGCTGGTACCAAATCTTCTCTGCAGATGAAGGTATAAACGGATACAAAATGATTGCCAATGCCCTTGTTGCATTTATGGAAATCCATATTGTATTATTGGAGGTATCTTTTGATTTCCACGGGTGCTTGTTTTGAAAATAT
>JADDOQ010000306.1 GCA_016782315.1 Nitrososphaeraceae archaeon
TTAATAATTCACTTCTCGTTAGGTTGTTATGAAAGACCTCAAAAGCATATCCGATATGAATATAGATAAGTTATCTTCATTCGCTCCGTTACCTATAAGAATAATGGCGGGAGTTGCTTTTATTGCTCATGGCCTCCCTAAGTTTGGAGATATTGAAGGATTTCAAGGCTACTTTGCCTCGGCTGGAATACCTCCAGAACTGGCGTTACCAATAGCACTTTTAGAGGTGATTGGGGGAATTGCATTAATTGTGGGGATAGCCACAAGAATCGCCTCAATACTGTTTATGGTGGAAATGATTGGTGCCATCATTATGGTTAAAGCATCAACAGGTTTTGCTGTTGGGGGCGGATACGAACTTGATTTGTTGCTAATGTCTATCGCAATAAGCTTGTTGATATCCGGTCCTGGCAGAATATCTATCGAAAAAGATGTATTGAAAAGAGAAGTGTTTCCAAAAATAAGGCATAATCAAAAAAAAAAAGCTATTGGATAAGCAAAAACATTGACTAATCTTGAGAACATATTCATGTAAACCCTATTTTTATACAGACGCTGCAAGCTCATGTAGTTCATGTGATTATAACATCATCTACATTCGCCATATGAAAGAACAATATTGAAATAACAATGCACAATATGTGAAACTTGGATGAACATTTTCATTGTAGTGTACAATTGCAGATTAGGCAAGTAACGCATTGGTCCAAGTAGCTTATTGATATACATGATAATAAACTATCTTTGGAAAAGCAATTAGTTGGGCAGAGCCGACCACCTGTTATTGAGAATAAACGTCTGTTTTTGGATAAAACGCAACCCATTCAAACCAAAACCCTTTATACAAAATGGCATTTTCAATATATGATTTAAAAAATAGATCATTACATTAATCTCAATTTAAATAAATAAATCGTATTCGTTGATTGCATAAACAAAATATCAACAGAAACATCTCCAGACGATCCTATTACAACTACAAACGCAAACTGTATTCCCATGACGTATTCAACAGGCTAAAGGAAAGCATTTACAAATCTTCT
>JADDOQ010000176.1 GCA_016782315.1 Nitrososphaeraceae archaeon
TCCTTTATAATTGACCTTTTCGCAACCTGATGATTTCTTGTCTCCCTCATAAGGGTTAAAATCTTTTATAGTATCTTTGCCTTTTCCACAGTCAAAATAGTCAGAACCAGAATAACCATGAAACACATCATCCCCATTTTTACCTTTTAATCTATCATCATTAGAGGTTCCCTTAAGAGTATTATCATAATTATTGCCATTTATCGTTTTAGCGTACGCGTTCATATTCAAAGAATCCGTCATAACCATTCCGGTCAACAAAATGATGCCTATGAATAAAACATGAACATTTATGGACATAATATCATATTAGGTTTATTATTAATAAACTTTAGTGAACATTGTTATTTTAGGTAACTTTTTAATAACGATACTTTTATGGAATCTGATAAAGTGTTAAAGAACAATATTTTAGAACTTTAATATAGAACACATGATGGGACTGGTCATATCACAATAATTACCAACTGTTGCCATATACAGTACACACCATATTCACAATGACTTTAATTAATATAATAGAATATTCATATATTTTTTTGCTATTAAAATCTTTCATTTAATAACATTATATATTCTTGTAATAGGATAAAGTAAATACAAAGTAATTCAATAACAAAGAAAAATTGTTATTTATGCTTAATTAAAAATCGGCAATTATTTGAAATTGGGCAAAGATACCCTACAGGCCTTATTGTGTGGGTTATAACAATGCATTAGGCATTTACGAATTTTAATCCGAATCTTTAACATTTTTGTCAATTCCAATATTGCAAAAACTGTATTTTTTAATAGAAATTCTTTTATTTTACAGCAAAGCATAGGAATTGGCATATTCTTAGTTAAACATTTTTTTGGTTTTAGAATGCAACATAACCATTATTATCACAACCATAAAACAACTTTGATTTTTTACCATTTTTGAGAATTTGTTAAAACAGAATCATTTATAATAAAACATGAAAAAACTCATTATTTTTACTATAAAAACAGGGGTTTAGCAACAAAGATAAAGAAAACGTTTTAAACAACCGCTGCCGCAAACAAATGTCGAAAATTGTTGCTTTGGAGATATTATTATGCCATTAAAAAAAATAACTATTTAAAAATTTCCATTATACTTATAGCCACATTTTCAATTTTTGCAGTCATTTTAAACATAGAGGGAAGCAATTGTTTATCGAAAATTAATTCATTGGTAAATGAACAAGAATTAAACAAAACAGCCCAAACACAAACGCAACAACAACAATCTGAATCCCAACAGAATGAGAATGAAAACGAAATAAGGGAATCAGTCGGGCTAATAAACTATTGCTTCCTTGTTACCAACCTTTATGTTTATTCGCTGTTTGGGATAATAATTGGCATAATAATCATCGCAATATGGTATATGAAATACAAGAAAATCTGGAGCAACATAATTAAAAGAAACAGATAGGCAATCGTTTGTTTGTCTTTTTCCGCCACTAATACATATCTATTTTATTTATTTGTTTTTTTATCTGGGTGATTATTAGCCACCTAAATTCCATAGATTTTTAAATAATTCCAAAGAATGTAAAAGCATACAGATTGTCTGACAACGATTCCATACTAGAACTAGTTAAATCATCATATTCAAACGCTCCCTCCTACAAGCAAGATTATTACGGAGTGCCCGAAAACTATAAAGATATAACGACTTTACAGCAACTTTTAGAAAGTAATTACAAATATCGACCAACCAAAATCCAGTTAAGAGAAAATCTAATAGCAAAAATCAAAAACAACGAAAACCCATTCAAGGGTATAATAGGTTTTGAGGAAACCGTTATTCCCGCAGTTAAAAGAGCATTATTAGCAGGTCATGACATATTGTTTGTTGGCCACATAGGTCAAGGAAAAACAAAATTAGCTGAAACACTGTCGGAAAACCTGCTATCACCGATTCCAATAGTCGATGGAACCATAACCAACGACATTCCAACCGAAATACCCTATTCCCAACTTATCAACCTTTTACAAGATAAGGATATTCACAGAGCATTGCCTGAATTTTTTGTTTCAAAAGACTGTGAGGAGATTATAAAAAACAACAAACTAGATACAAAAATCAAATGGGTGGATGGAAAGGCCAGATACAGATACATTTTAGCAACACCAGATATATCTGTAAAGGACCTGGTCGGTCAAATTGATGTTGTCAAGGTGATAAAAAAGGGTATTGGGGTGTTTGACATAGACTCATACTCACCCGGCTATCTATTACAGGCCCGATATGGAATTTTATGTTTGGATGAGCTACCCGTTCTTGACCCAAGAAAACAAGTAGCATTGCTAAGTGTTCTACAGGAGGGCAGGTTTACAACAGGTGCATATCCGGTATTTTTTAGGCCAGATGTGAAAATTATTGCAACCGCAAATCCAATAGACTACACCCATTCCGGAAAAATAATTGAACCTCTGGCAGATCGCTTAAGGAGCCACATTGAAACCCATTACCCAAAAACGCTAGATGATGAAATATTGATTTTATTGCAGGAAATTGACATGTTATTGAGGAAAAACACATTTTTGCCCGTATTCATATTGAAAACAGTTGTAAAAATATTCCAATCCCTAAGAAACAACCCCGAAATAAACAATGAAAGGGGTGTAAGTGTTCGGTCGACAATCCATTCACTTGAAATAATAATAGGGGAAGTGGAAGTAATGAGGTCAGTGCTCAATGACGTTCCAACCGTTCCCCGCTTTTCAGACATTTACTGTATGTTTCAATCATCTAAATTTGAGCTGGATGAGATAGAGGACACAACAGAAAACAAAATAAAGTTTTTGAACAACACAATTAGTGAAATCATCAAAGAAACATCAAAGGAATATTTCGCAAAGTCTGTTGATTCGGAAGAACTGTCGAACATAAAAAAAGAGTTCAAAAACAAAGTTTTTACCGTCTTGCAAAACCAATATCAAAAGCAGCAGCAGCAGCAGCAGCAACAAAAACCGAATAACTATTTTCCCTATTCCACCTCATCCTATTCCGAACCCAACTCGCATGGGTTAAACACCGGCAACAGTAGTGGTGGTGGTAGTTTACTGTATTCAGAACAATTAAAGCAATTTCCGTTTACAAAAAAAATCGTTAACAGAGCTATAGAGAAAATTAAAGGCGAACAGGCAGAATACATCAGAAAAGCCCAAAACATCAACATTTCCGCAAATCTTGAATATCTTGACTATAACAATGAAACCATTGGTGATTTTGACAAACAGGAAGAGACCCTAGCATCAATAACTGAATTATTTTTAGAGTACCTCAGGTTTTCCACGCCCCCAATACTTGACAGAAAAGAAAACAGATTTGAGTACATGGAAATCTGATTTGAATTCCAACACCAACAATAAAGCATTTACCTATTTTTCGAGATCCATTGGAAATGATGGTGACGATAATGGTAACATGGAAAAAGATGACAATGGAGAAGGTGGAGGTGGAGGGAAACAACAACTAAACCTTAACGATTTAGGCAATAAAATCAAAAACAACAACAACGAATTATTGAAACGCTTTTTCCCGGACATTTTAAAGGCACTAGGTAACAGGGCAATAAAAGAAAACACACCGTCTCTCCAAGAATTAGAGCAATATCTGCAAACCCATATCCAGGAGCTAGTAGCAGAAGAGAGGATGAGGATGATCAGGAAAAGAAAGATAGAAGATGGCGACAGCAACAGTTTAAGCACCCAGTCATCAGCATCAGAGAACAAAAGAAGACAGAGCAATCAAAGGCAGGAGAGCAACGATAACCCATCACCAGGCTCTTCCCCTGTGTCCCAGCAAGGTAAATTTAGGTTAAACTTTAACTTTAACAACACATCATCAGCAGCAGCATCAAACCTCCCAATAGTAAGTCAATTGATAGAAAGAGGGTATCTGGTTGACTCCAACAAATGGCTAAAGAAAAGAGGATTCCTAAGAGTTGGACAAGAGATACTATCTGAAATAATAAAATCACTAAAAGCAGACAAATTGGGAATGCATGAAACCCATTTT
>JADDOQ010000177.1:0-1330 GCA_016782315.1 Nitrososphaeraceae archaeon
TATTTGACAATAATGAAGGCATGATTGAAGAAGTTGCCAACATAACATCAGAATGGTTTTCTAAAAACATTGGCCATGAATGACCAATGACTCTAAACGATACCCATCTAAATCAAGGTCACAGTATCACTATTATCAACATGTACTTGCTACTGCCACACCATCATCCTGTCCAAAGACATTGTTATTCAAGTCCATGTTTTACCATTATTCCCTAATGCTTGTGGTATGATCTATTTGGTGTGGGGAACATACAATCTAAAATACGCTTTTCCATACCTAAATCAAACAACACCTGATGTGAGATCATAAAATGAAATTGCCCTTTTCCTTCCCCCACCCTTTTTCCGCTCATCTGGTAAGAAAGATTATGCAATATATCTTCTGATGATAATGTCCTTGACGAGGCATATGGTAATGGCAATCCGACACAATAATCCACCAAAATTAAAACAAAAAAATGGATTTGAGATTTATAATCTTCAAAAAAAGGTGTGGTGATTATCGTTTCATTATGTCGCCATTTTGTTATGCCCCATCATAACAAGAATTTTCGTCAACAGCAATCCAGCTATAAATCCACCAACATGAGCAGTAAACGCTATGGGGATTGATGATACTGATCCCAGAAATGCAAATACTATTTGAAATACGAGCCAGTAGTATGCCTGCCTGTTGCCAAGGGCCGCAGCCATTCCCAATATGCCAGAAACTGCTCCAGATGCTCCAACTAGTAACACTTGGCCATTGTTTAAGAGATAAGACGCAATTATGCCATGAAAAAATGCCGCAAACATTCCGGACAGAAAATACACAGGAAGGTACCTTGGAACTCCAATGGCTTTTTCAGCAAACCCGCCAACATATGCAAGAGCAACAAGGTTAAAAGCAATGTGAGCTATATTCGCATGAATAAACATAGAGGTGAACATTCGCACTAATGAAGATAGAAGACCATTGTCGCCATTTTGTTGATTGTTAAGGTCGTTTAAGCCATCTGCATTAAACAAAGAGTCAGGGATGAATCCATAGTTGCGAATAATTTGAGATTGTGAATCAGTTAGAAACCCCATTGCAAAAATAGCAGCGTTGATTGCAATCAGCGATACTGTAGCTAAGGGAATTTTTGACAACACTGCCATTATAATACAGCATGTAGTTATACAATATGACTCAATAAATATATCCTTTCGGCATCATTTGCCCCATCAAACATCAAGTATCTGGAGACAATGATAAATTACACATAAATTAAAGGTATCAATAGTTTTCATTTAATTGAAATATATTGTCACTTCTAGTTCCGCACTTCTGTAGACTGGACCTCGAT
>JADDOQ010000177.1:1489-1553 GCA_016782315.1 Nitrososphaeraceae archaeon
ATGACATCTATACAGGTAAAGTAATTCATGCGGTAACAATGGACCAAGTGGGGTCAATGCCGAT
>JADDOQ010000177.1:1593-4148 GCA_016782315.1 Nitrososphaeraceae archaeon
TTGAATATAAAGATTTTGATAAGAATGCAGAATCTTTTAGATTCCCTATCACCACTCTGTTATAATAGAACCTAAATTTTAAAACTGGTATGGGCATTAAAAGAGTGGGATTAATTTTGGTATCGGTTCTCAGAATGGTTCCTAAATTACGGACAGAAATGTTTCTTTAAGCTTTGATACCTGAGGATACAATATGCGTTGACTTTTCATAAGCACGCCCTTGAAGCAGACTATAACCTAATATGACCATATGAGATATAGCATTTTTACTAAACGCTTATAGCTTAGATTTTTGGTAATAGCCTTAAGTTGTAGCAGTAGTCTACATGAAAAACTACTTCTGTATCTGAAAAGCGTTATTGTCACAGCATGTGTGGAGGCAAAAAACTAAAACACATGCTATAGTCTACAAAATATACAAAAAATACTATTTGAAAATCAGTCTTTACTGTTTTAATCAGATATTTAAATGGAGCATATAGCGCAAGGTTTCTTTTGAGGTCAAACTAACCGGCTACAACTGGATGCTACACTGTTATAAGCTATATTTTAGATAAAGTATCATATATGGTAGGCAACAAAAACGATAAACAAACAACAACCGAACTAAGCCTGAAAATTTCACCAATTGGCCTCCTTATGGCAATTGTAATAAAGTGAAGCAGTATTTTTTCAACACATAAAAAACCAACAGTCAGGACCTTAATGTTTGGAGCATTGGGAGGATTGGCTTCAAGTGTTGCCATGTACCCTTTCCTTTTTCTTACAACTAGCATGATGGGGATTCCACTGGACGACCTGTCCATAGCCAGAGGCATGGCAATAAGCAACTTAGACAGCAATAACTATTTTAACCTGGCCCTGGGCATTGGAATGCACCTACTTACCGGTGTCATTGCAGGTGTGATTTTTGCGTTAGCGGTAAGCGTGATTAGTCGATTTAAAATTACAAGTTTTGGGAAAGGGATTGCCGAAGGGGTTATTTTTTCGGTAGTCGTATTCATGGTGCTGTATGTCCCGACAACTATATACATGGTGCAGCCAAATCTCTCCGAGATCATGCATCAAGCCAATCCCCAACCTGATGGCCAGCAAAACCAACTAGTGGTTGAAAACAACCTTTTTCCGTTATATGGCTTTGGATTTGTTGCGCATGTGGTATTTGGAGTCGCCTTGGGGTATTTGGTGTCCCTGGGTGTGTTGAGGAGATACACAAAAACAAATGGATAATTTTGGGGGGTTTGGCGTTTCCGCATTTGGGTCCAATTGGATCCGCAATGTTTTAGAGGTGGACCCAATTGACCATTCCCGGTCGCCCATATGTTTTAAAAGCTGGCTTAGTTCTGAAGGTTTCCTTGCATATCGAATTTTATGGTCAACCAACAAAAGGATGTTTCCAAATTCAGGCGATTCCTAAAACTCATAGTCACCTGTTCAAAGGATCATGATTAATTTATTGGAATCGACAGATTTTGGCTAAAATCGGTATCTAACCCGGATGCGCCAATCCGAAAACGTTAGTTAGTCTCTGAAACGTCCACCATGAAAAATTGAAAAGGTAATTTGAAACGTTATTTCATATCGCTAAATTGATATGGACATGTTTTTTCATTCGGTTACATTATCACTGATATGGAATGTCTTGTCTGTGGGTTTTTGCCACATAATTTATTAATTGCACTAGTAAAGGACTACAAACTGGGTTCAATGGACTTGTGTGAAACCCCCATAGGACTCCATCACCTGCACTACAAACAAAAAACTAATCTTGAGGATGACAAGTTCTCTTTGATATATATCCCAATGTATGCGTGAATTTAAGATACGCTTTGGGGTTTTAGTCGAAATACACTTGGATTGAAAGAAAGACTCCAAAACGTAATGTTCAGATACAGAGAATAAGCAAACTCATGGATTATAAAGACTCCCCATAAATCGCTAAAAATCCAAAGAAAACAAATGTCAATAAAATAAATAATTCAAAAAGTGTAGTGCTGATGCAATAGGTTTTTATAAATCAAAAGTTTTTTGCAGAAAGTAGGCGCCCTAGACTGTTTAATCGAATTAAACTAGATTGAAAGGAACTATAGTACATATGCCTGTTGTTAGGAAAGTAATTATAATTGAAAAAGTTTTTATTTTGCTATTATTGGTTAATATATGAATCAGAAACATCAGGGCCAATAGTTTTTTATTGAATTTATCTAGGTCCACTATTTTCTCCGAAGTATCTGTTGTCATATCTATTATTATTTGGACTGGCATATCTTATAAGATTGATGTCTAACAACCCATTCTTTAAAGTTAAGACGTTACGTCTTTGTTATGCTGATCCAGAAGCAGATTAACCTATAATACTGCACATGTATTAGTTTACAGCCCTCTTTTTAATTTCTTATAAATAGAGCAAGCAAACAATAAGCCATTAGAAAGAATTACAAAAAGGTTGCTCTAAAAGATCTACTTAAATAAAATACAAGTATTTTAATAAATGAAGCACTAGTCAAACCACATTACTTGGATGTATTTTCAACCTGGCTAAAGTGCGTTATCGA
>JADDOQ010000307.1 GCA_016782315.1 Nitrososphaeraceae archaeon
AGATGCTGGCGCTTAAACGACATCGACAAGTAATATACACTATAAAAAATTATGTACCTTACAATAAACTGAAACTTTATCCCACTCCAATAGCTGGCACAGGGAAAGGTCATGTTGTCTATTCAAGACTACTTCCAAGTTGCAAAATGTTTTTTTAAACGATGTTAACCGACTTTGTTGTGAAGACTGGAGTATATTGATACAGTAACTGAGATGACGAACCACATGCAACAGAAAATCCACCGCCAAGCCCTCCCGGAATAGATTTTCTTGGGCGTTATAAAATTATAATTTTGTTTGCAGACAATTTTGCCATATCGGAAATTGGTACAGCCAAAAAACAGGCACCCATCCTCAACGCCAAAGGGTGAAACAGGGCCAAAACTTTGGATATTGTATAACAATCGGTAAAATCATTGTTGCATTATCGCAGCATACATAAAATCATTTACTTTTCCCGTCCGTGACATTTGAGCGGGTTGACCTGGTGGGATCGGGAATCTCAACATTTGACATTGATTGAATAATTGGCACTGTTTGCATTTTTAAACACAAACGTTCTAGAAACTCATAAACTTCATGTGGAAAAACTACCTCGATTCACATACCTTTTAAGCTAAAACTATATATTCCGTCACGCTATTATATAAAGGTATACGTTTATACTGGAGAACACGTGTAGCCCAAAGAGGACTAAACCTCTAATAATTATCCTTAAATATATCTATCGGTGAAACCTATATAAATAATATACAAGTCTATAACCTAGTTATATGACATAAATGATTGAAACTTTACTTTTGTTTTATGCTCGAAAAAATAGTAGAAAGAGAAAAAATATTTTAAAAGTTTTGGAAAATATAAAATTTAAAGAACAATCAAAAGAATTATTTGTAAAAGTCTTTCTAATCCAAACAAAGAACAAATAGTTATATTCTGATTCACCAAAAGATTGGTTTTGTGAATGTGAGGCCACATCATATACGAAATACGAAATTTTTGATGACACAAAAGAAGGAAATGGGAAACATGCGATCCGTTGGAACCTAAATGTTAAACTCAATTCAATTCAACTCAATGAATTTGGCTGTAAAACTGAAAAAGGTTTCAAGGATACTGAAACAATGGCACAAGTGGAAGGAAA
>JADDOQ010000178.1 GCA_016782315.1 Nitrososphaeraceae archaeon
ATCATCACATAATCACCTAACATGCATAAACCACAAAGAAAAAAAATTTTACCTTAGTTTAGAAAATTATATTGCTGACCCAATAAACAACAATGAATGCAATGAGGGCATGCTAATATGCAATGATTGTTCTCAAAAATACCCAATCATTGATGGTGTAGCTATTATCGTACAAAATTTTGTTAGTTATTGCTCTGAAAGAATGATGACATTTGGCAAATGGCTTTTAGAGGTAAAAAGCGATAATCTAAAAGATTATCTTAAAGACATTGCCAAAGACATCGAAAAAAAAAGCATTACAGATAATAATTATGAAAGTGATGGGCTATATTATCAAAGTTATAGGTGGCTACATAACGAAAACTTTGAAAGTGATAAGTTTCTCCACCTATTAAGATGGAAAATAAAGCCATCAGACATATATAGAAAGTTAGCTTCAAACGTAATTTTCAATCCAGAGGGAATTGGTTTGGATTTGGGATGCGCGTTGGGGTTATCTACCTTTGAAATTGCGAAAAAATTTGCATTCGTTATTGGTGTTGACGCCTCCTTTTCTTTTATTAAAGAAGCAAGGAAAAAATCAAAGGATCAGGGAATAACAAATACCGAATTCATAGTTGCTGATATCTTAAACCTGCCTTTTAAAAGTCAAAAATTTGATTTAGTTTTTGGCCTAAATATCATTGAGTTTGTTTCTTTACCTAGGTTACTAGAAGAAGTTCACAATCTCTTAAAACCTCACTGTATTTTTATAATAACATCCCCCTATGACTATAATCGCGAAAATGTCAATGAGCCTAAAATGGATGACATTTTAATAAGGAAAACTATTGAAAAAAATGGCTTTGAAATTTCTCACAGAACACAAAACGAATCATTTATCCCTTGGATGCTAAAGATAAATGAAAGAACATACCTTTTCTATTTTCTAGATTTAGTTGAGGCTAAGAAAATTTCAAAACATAAGTATTGACATATTATACTTTTTCTATTTCTTTTACTATGGCGATTACATCATATAAAAATACTGTTATTTTTTACCAAAATGCAATAATAGCAGCATCAGAAAAAAAACACATATAATGAAAGTTGTGCTTGTAAACTCTACCCCTTCTTCATGTTCTTTCCTCGATTACAATGAATCTGAAATAGAAGGTGGTGATACTTCAAATTGTTTGCTAAACCTTTTCGGGAAGCCAATTATTACCAGAAACTTAAGCATATTGGCTCATTATGTGAAATCGAGAAAATATTGATTCCAAAAGAGTTAAAGTTTTTGGGACCGATAATAAGCTCTTCTTTTAAGTTTGTAATAGAAGAAGTTGACAAGCGAATTTATAAAAAGATGGTAAGCACAGGTTCTTATGAGGATGGTGTTAGCGATAATACCAACATGGATTCACATTACGGGAGTAAAAATGGCTATGGAAAAAATAATTCTAACCTAAAACAAAAGGTTTTAAATTCGGATGAAGATACGCTATTTTTAACCTGTAGTGTAATACTTGAAAACGACCCATCAGTAAAAAGAGTGGGTTTCCAAAGGTTTCTTCACCCATGGGATTTTTTAGATGTAATTAACAACATGCTGAAGATCGAAATAAAAAAAACAGTTATTTCAAGTAAATCCCAAATAGCAAAGACATCCATAATCGAAGGTTACTGTATTATTGAAGATGGCGTCATAATAGATGACTTTTAAAATAAAAGGTCCAGCTTATGTCCGAAAAGGAAGCCACATAGAAATGGGTTCCTTAATAAGGAATAGTATACTTGAACATAATACTAGCATCGGATTTAATTGCGAAATTGGAAAATCCTATTTTGCAGGAAATGCAAAAATATCCCACCATAATGTCATTTTGGATAGTTTGATAGGAAAGAACGTCTGGTTTGGCGGATATTCTGGGACTGCAAATGTTTTACTAACGCGCAACAATATTCAATACATGGTTGATGGGAAGTTAGAGGACACCGGGAAAAATCATTTTGGTGCCGTAGTTTCTAATAACAGTTCGATAGGTGCAGCTGTAAGTATTATTCCCGGTAGGAAAATACCGCCAAAAACCATGATTCATGCAGGAACCATTTATAAAAAATAAAAAAACAGTTTTGTTTATTTTGATTATAGTAAAGGTTTTGTAACCCTAAAAATTATTCTATCGCATCAACCATGGAACTACAAAAGCTAATGCTACAATCACAATCATACCGTAGGTAAGGATTTTTGATGCATGTCTTAGGATGCCCTTTCTTTTCTCTGTTTTTTTATCTATTATGGTGTTATATAATTGACCACCATCCAATGGGCCTATTGGCAATGCATTGAATATTGCAACATTAAAGTTGATAAACCATAGCCAAAAAAACAGGTTTGCAGGTATTGAAAAAAACGAACCAAATAATGGGGATGAATATTTTTCCTGCATCATTACTGAAAATGGAATAAACCCCTGAGCCATTGTCGGAGGCGCTAACAATGCAAGGGGGTTTGATACAAATAAGGAATTGTAGTTATCTAATACTTTTTTTGGATCTGAAACCTCGGTAATTGTAACGCCCAGTATTCCCTTACCAGCCTCCCTTTCCTTTGGTAGGGTGGTTTGTTTGACAACCTTTTCTCCACCCTCATTTAACCATGTAATTGATACAGTTTTCCCCAAATTGCTAACCAAATTTTCGTTCAAGTCGGATGGAGTTTTAATCTCATTATTCTGAATTTGTTGAATAGTTGAACCCTTTGTTAATCCTAAAGATTCTGCTAGTGAGTTTTGGCTTATGCTTGTAACTGACACTCCAAAGATATTTGGATTTACTGGCTGAGTTGTAGTTAAACTAGAGGTTATCAAAAACATTAAGAACAGAGATACACCAGCCAAAATTATATTACTCATAGGCCCGGCAGTCATAATGGAACTTTTTTGTTTTATGGATATCTTATCAAGTTCATCTCTTTCAATATTTACAAAAGCACCAATAGGTAAACCCAAAAACAATACGATTCCAGTGGATTCAACTTTGACCCCGTGTACTCTGGCAACTATCCCATGCCCTGCTTCATGAACTATTATTGTCAGCACCAAAGCTATCCATCCCTCAGCTATTGGCAGATAAGGGTTCAAACCTGGTATCAGTAAATTAGATTGGGGACCTATTCCTCTTGCACCTTCACGAACGATTTCACTTGTAAAAAGTGTAATAATGGCGCCCAATATTAAAAATAAAGCTATAGCTGTTATAAGGGGCATTAAATATGTAGTGAATTTGGCATAGAATTTTGCAGCTCTTGTACGAGCAATATTATCAAAAAACTTTAAACCAAATGGAGTATGAATTAATATTAGTGGTAATTTTACATCAAACTTAATTTTTGATTGTTGTTGCAATTAAATATTATAAAAATCAAATATTATTTAAATTGATCATATTTAATGCGTATTGATATTCTAAACAATACCAAATATTGAATATTTCAAATGAGACGTTTTGCTTTGGTAAAATGAAAAAAACAACCTACAAGGTATTTGCAAAGCCTTTACTGAATTTAATTTGCCTTCCTTTAATGCTGATGTTAATTGAGTATGATATTTAGCTAATGGAAAATAAATGGATAAGTAAATGGATACCATCAGATTGTTTCAGTTTTTTGGCTGTTTACAATTTGGTACATAAATAGGAAGAGCAAAGCTAAATTTCAAGTCTTTTGTGTTTTATTTGAAAAATCTAAAAATAAACCCAATCTTAACAATACTTATAACAAAAATGATAAACTTTATGTATAATAACCAATAGCGAAATTACAAACTTAAGTACAACAGGGTTGGGATATTTTTGTTAAAGACGGGTCACAAAATGCAAATAAAGCAGAAAAATTGCCGATGATATTAATGCAAAATAAACCCTTTTTCCTAAGTTTATTTGCAAAATGCAAATGATGGTATATATTATGTTATTAGCCTTTGACCCTGACTATTTTGACTCTGTCAAGAACCTTCCAATACTCTACCTC
>JADDOQ010000179.1 GCA_016782315.1 Nitrososphaeraceae archaeon
CCTGTTACATTTACAGAATAATGTGAGCTTTGTGGATTATTTAAACAAGAAAACTTGGATGTGATCTTATTTTCTCCCTCCATAATGTTTGTATAGTTTTTTGTTAAAGTAAATTGCCACTCAGAATAGTCCTCATTACCATTTTTATTCATAGGCTGTGCATTTTGGTATGGTTTTACGTTATTGACAATTACTGAAACTTGACAGTCAGTAGCTGCAGTATCCTTGGATGTTCCTTTGATAATGAATGGACTGTTTAAATCAATTGGTACATTAGATCCTTTTTCGGGAGAAATAATTTTGATTCCACCAATAGTGCTTGTAGGGTTTGGAGGCGGATTTGAAACAATAGAATTTTGTGCCAATGCATCAAAGTTGTTGTTAACTGGGATAGCATGGGAAAATAATAATATCAGTATAAATAAACTAATAAAAATTGTACCACACTCTTTTATCATACTTATATTTTGCTGAATATTAATATATTAAAGTTAAATCTAATTTTTCTACTATATTGTATATTAATTATCGTACAATATAATTTAACGAAAGTAGTGTATAATCGATATTTTCATTTATATCCGCATAACGTTCTCTAGGACATCCGTTTATTTTCACCATAAACTTTAACAATCTGCAAATTGCATTATCGACGTGGAAGACAATATTGATTACGATGATCATAAGACTTTGTTAACGTTTTCAAACATAAAATATCTAGTTGAAGGATTGGATGCATTGCTTCATACCAATTTAGATGGCGATAAAAGATCTAATGTAATTAGATTGAGAGATGAATTGACAGATTATGTAAACAATGTCTTTAATGATTATTCTTAAAACAATCCTTTAGACCTTGGTGGAATGCTAAAATATTCTAAAATATGAGATTGGGCGTTAGATCTGAAAATAATAGTTTCTGGAACGCCTGGTGTAGGAAAACATACCGTCTCTAAAGAACTCTCAAAACTATTGGGCGAGATTCCTATTCTCGATATAAACAAAGTAATATTATCTGAAAATCTTTTGGTTTCTCCTATACATAAAAATGAAGTGGATATCAAAAAAACATTTAGTTTGTTAAAATTGATGCTTTCCTCAAATAAATATGCTGATGCAGTTATAATTGGTCATCTTGCTCCATATGTTGTAGACCCACTGTTAGTAGATTTTGCAGTAGTCTTGAGAAGGTCTCCATATGAACTTAGACAAATATATGAGAGTCGATCATATTCAGAAAAGAAGATTCATGATAATTTGATATCTGAAATTTTGGGTATTATATCGTATGATTTTTTAGAAAAGTTTAACAAAACAGATGTTGCTGAATTGGAAATAGATGAAAGTGTTCTCCCGTCTATGTCTGCACAAAAAATAGTTGAGATGTATATTGATAAAGACTTGAGAGAGTTCGGCAAGATAGATTGGTTGCCTGTAGTTCAAAATGATCCTCAAATGCTAAAATTCTTATTATGAATCAAAAAATAAACTAATTTCATATATATATACCTTCAGATATTATCCATTTGAATCATGGCTGCTTTAATTTCAAGAAGGTTTGCTGAAGAAAGTTCACAATTTCTAGGAAAAAAGGTTTCAATTGAAACTTCATATAATAAAAATTATTCTGGAGTTTTAGTTGGACTAAGCGAAAAATTTGATTTGATATTGAATAACATTGACTCTCAACAAATTCAAAAATTAATGGTAAATGGATTGTTTGTTAAAGAAATAAAATTATTGGAAAAACCATTTGATCTTAAGGCCCTAGCTGATAGATTGTCTCGAGTATTTCCTGGTTTAGTTAAAATTCGGGAGGATATAGGCGCCATAATTGTAATGGATAAAATTAAGGTTACGGAAACAGGGATAGAGGAGGGCTCTGGATTGGCAGCATCTAGAGTCAAAGCAATATATGATGAATTCAATAAGGAGCCAAAGAGTTAATCTTGTTATTTGAGGTGAAATGTACAGATTTAGCTGCTCGAATTGGAAAATTAACTACCCCGCATGGTTCTTTTGAAACGCCGTCCTTTATACCTGTAATTCACCCAATTAAACAACAAATCAGTCCAAATTTTTTAAAAAGCCTTGGATTTAATTGCATTATAACGAATGCGTATATTGCGTTTAAACAATCTGAATATAAAGCTAGAAAACATGGAATTCATAATATTGTAAATTTCGACGGGCCTATCATGACTGATTCTGGAGGTTATCAAGTTCTTGAGTATGGATCAGTTGGGGTATCACCTTCGACCATGGCTCAATTTGAAATTGATATCGGTAGTGATATTCCTATTCCATTGGATAAACCTACAGGTTATGGATTGCCATACTCTGTTGCTAAATCTTATGTAGATGAGACTATTTCTAATATAAAAGAGACCGTTGAAATAATTAAAAATAGTAATAACAATAGTAATAATAATAGTACTGACTCAAATTCCCTTTCCTCTAAAGGAGAGATATGGACTGGAACCATTCAGGGGGCGGAACATTTTGATCTAGTTACCTATTCTGCATCTGTTTTGGATAAAATGGGATTTCAATTTTTTGCAATAGGTAGTCCGGTAGAACTTATGGAATCTTATAATTTTTCTATACTGGCGGAACTTATCAAAACAGCAAAATTGGCTATACCCAATAAACCCATTCATCTATTCGGTGCTGGTCATCCATTAACCATTCCTCTTGCTGTAGCATTAGGATGTGATACTTTTGACTCCGCGTCCTATATCTTATATGCAAAAGATAATCGCTATATGCATTCTCATGGAACTTTGAAACTTGATGCAATGTCATATTTTCCTTGTTGTTGTCCTGTTTGTTCTTACTATACAGTTAAAGAATTGTTAAATGAAGATCCGGAAACTAGAATTACGAATCTGGCAAAAC
The DNA here is from genome assembly GCA_016782315.1 of Nitrososphaeraceae archaeon. Classification (GTDB taxonomy): domain Archaea; phylum Thermoproteota; class Nitrososphaeria; order Nitrososphaerales; family Nitrososphaeraceae; genus Nitrosocosmicus. Next base: position 2,899 of record JADDOQ010000179.1, read on the forward strand.
ATAACCTTTTTGTTCTCAAACAAGAAGTATCTTTTGTAAAACAGTCTATATTTGATGGGAGGCTGTGGGAATATGTTTTGCAAAAAGCCCGATCCCACCCAAAATTAATGGATGCAATATATACCATTAAAAATTTTGATTATTTGCAAAATAACACTCCCATATTTAAACAAAAAGCAATTTATTTATTTGAACCTATAGATCAGTACAGGCCTGAATTAAAAAATTTTCGTAATATGCTGATAAATAACTATAGATCGCTTTATAATGACGCTATATTGCTTTATCCTGACCAAGGCATAAGACCATTTTATTTATCTTCTGTTTTTAAAAATATAATTGATAAATATTCCTTATCTTTGGTGTGCCTTTATAATCCCTTTTTTGGATTGATTCCTGTCGAAATCTCAGATATTTATCCCGCATCCCATAATGTATTTTCTAAACATTCGACAGATTTTGAGCCTGAAGACTATGGAGAATTTATAAAATTGTTGAATTCTTTTCTAAAAAGTAACCATTTCAAAACTGCCTATATAATTGCTGACCCTTTTATGAAAAAGCTATTGCCAGCTTTAGATTTTCCAGAACATATGGAACTAGAAATTGAGGATTTTATTGATACTACTACTTAATCTATAAAATTATTTCTAATCTTTTATTTTTTACATAAATAAATTAAAATTTAGCGCCTACGCTGTCTTTTTCTTCCTTGGTTAGCTCTCTATATCCGTTTTTGTCTATTATTACGGCATTTATGCCATCTCCAGTTCCTGCATTTCTTCTAATTGCAGCAGCTATTGATTGAATGGCAATTTTGTAAGCTTCATTTACACTAATTCCATCTTTAAATTCTGATTCTAGGTATCCATAAGCAACTGGTGATCCACTTCCCGTTGAAATGAATTTTTCGGTGGTCATCGACCCAAACAAGTCTATGTTGTATATTTTTCCCTCTCTCTCTCTATGATCAAACCCTGCCATAATAATTTGAACATAAAATGGAAAATATCTTTGATTAAACAATATATTAGAACAAAGTCTTGCAGCAGAACTTACCGGAATTAATTCTTT
>JADDOQ010000180.1 GCA_016782315.1 Nitrososphaeraceae archaeon
CTGCAGTTTCGCAGTATGCGCGTAAAGGGTTGCTTTACTTATTTCTTCTATGACGTAAAATAATTTTTATTTAAATTGTGTTGTATTGATTAATAATTGTATAAAATGAATGCAATATTGTATATTATATATATATTGTTATATAAGATGTTTTAATGGGGTTTGACCAGTAGATTTTAACAAATTTCATATTATCCAATGTGAGAATAGATGATTGTATGGGTTTGGTTACTGATGAAAAGACAACAGAAGAAATGGATTTTATTAAAATACTAAATTACAACATAAGATACATCAAAATTAACAAAATCAACTCATCGGGAACAATTGTTTTACTTCATGGTATAGGAGCTTCAGCAGAACGGTGGTCAGAATTATTACCCCACATTGATAATAATAACAACATAATCATACCAGATATAATTGGGTTTGGCTATAGCGAAAAACCGCTGATTGAATACTCCATAGATTTGTTTATGAGATTCTTGGACGAGTTCTTCAAAAAACTTGAAATAAAAAACCCTATAATAATAGGCTCGTCATTTGGCGGGCAATTAGTAATAGAGTATTGTCTAAGGAATCCAGATTACTTTAAGAAAATTATTCTTGTTTCACCAGCAGGAACTCAAGTTAGATCAACATTTGTATTGAGCCAATACATTTTTTCTGCGTTATACCCAACAATAGATAATGCGAAAAGGGCTTTTCAGATGATGTCAAATAACAATAATCATCAAATAAAAGATTCAATAATTAAAGATTTTGTAAATAGAATGAGGTTACCCAATGCAAAATACGCATATATATCAACGCTTTTAGCGTTAAGAAGGAATAATGATTTAAAGGATAAATTAAGTGAAATTAAGGTACCTACATTAGTGATATGGGGACGAAATGATGCCACAATCCCAGTGAATAACATAGAGTACTTTAAAGTAAATCCATTCATAAAGACTTGTGTGATGGAAGACTGCGGCCATACACCTTTTGTTGAGAATCCTCAGGAATTTTACAAATTAGTCAAAGATTTTCTAGAAACCTAAGTTTTAACCAAATAAAGCATTCAACATTAAAATATTGTTAAAGTATTTGATTTTTCATGGCTAAAGATAATGAAGAAAATAAAGATATAGACTTTAGGAAATCGATTGAAAAAGCTACAGAATTTCAACAAGATCTATTGAAGCAGTTTTCTACAATTCAGTACAACGCCTTTCAAAACATGTTTTCATCGTTACAAGGATTTACAAATTACAATGCTATGTTCAAAACCACGGTTCAGACAGGCGGCAGAATATCAATACCTGAAGCAGAAAGAAATGCCTTAGGGATTGAGGATGGAGACCTGGTACAGGTAATCATCATACCCCTTTCAAGAAAAAAGAAAAATACCAGCTAGTAGAACAATAAAAAAACTAATGGCTTAAAATCCATTTTCCCACTCTTGGCACAACATTCTTTTGGGAATAACCACTAGCAATTAGTCCCACATGACCAGTAGGAAAATTCATCATGCTTTTATCTGTGCTTGAAACCAAATCATTAAGAGGAATACTACAGCCAGGGGAAACAAGGTGATCTGCATCAGCTACTAAATTTAGAAGAGGAACTTTGATTTTTGACAAGTTTATCTTATTGTCGCCCACAATCATTTTGTTTTTTGCAAAAAGGTTTTTTTGATATATGTCCTTTATCCACTGTCTAAATGTCTCCCCTGCGATAGGCGGGGTGTCATACAGCCATTTTTCTATTCTCAAAAAATTTTGAACGAAGCTTTCATCCTCCAAATTATTAAACAAAGTTAGGTATTTGTTCACCCCTTGCTTGAACGGTTTAAGCGATGCGTATAGCGAGTACAATAGCTCATATGGAAAGTTATCATGGTATGATAGTACTTTATCAATATCCATGTGCTGAGCCATGTTTTTTATTACAGTGGTATCCTTTTCGGAATCAACAACTGGTGCAATAGTGGTTAGATTTCTGACGTTTTTTTGATATAGGGTAGTGTACATCAAACACATTGTAGCGCCCATACAATACCCCTGCAGTGAGACTTGATCTGTTGTTTCAATGTCCTTGATTATCTCTATGCAGTCATAAATGAACAAGTTGACATAATCATCTATGGATGTGTATTTATCTAACTTTGATGGCGACTTCCAGTCCAACAGGTAGACATTGATTCCCTGTTCAAGTAATTTGCTTATCCAGCTTTTGTTTTGCTGCAAATCGAAAATATAGGATTTGTTTATCAAAGCATAAACAATTAGTAATGGATATTTGTAGTTCTGCTCTTTAGTTGGTTTGTAATGCAATAACCGATAGAGATTGGTTTCCTTTACTACCTCACATTCAGTTAATCCCGTCTTTATGCTTTCTATGTTTGACAGTAGTTTTCTTATTTCCCTTATTTTTACAATATTTTTGGGATCCTTTACAAATGTAAGGTATTCATTTGTTAGAGTGTTATATAATAATTCATTCATTTTTCTTCTCGTTTAATTTTTTTTTTATTTCCAAAGACAATTTTTTAATTTCATACAGACTATAAAACAATAAGTCCTTCTCCTCTTTTGACATTTGTTGCCTGAATGCGATTTGGTTTGAATCAAAAAATTTTTGATAACTTTTATTTATATCTATGATGGAATTTAGCAAATTGTTGTAACTGATGGAGAACTCAGATGACTCCAACATTGCTGAATACACATCTTCAAAAGTATTTATTATTATTTTTCTAATGTCCTCGGGTTTTTTTTCGTCTATCAATGAAGAGACTTTGTTTAAAGCCAAAAAATAGGCATTTATCATCCGCGACAAGTACAGATTAAGAAACGATTGGTATTTAATCAGCAAATTGCCGTGCTCAGTCAGAGTCTTTATATTTGTATTTGGGTCATTTATTAATGAGGTAAAAGGCCCAAAAGTTGTAAGGCTATTTAACTCCGTTATCTGCCTAAAAAAGCTTTCAAACACAGATTTAAATCTATTATCATAATTGTATTCAGTCATATCAACATCATTAACACTATTGATGCCTATGCTATTGTTATTCTCTTTATCATTGTCATTACTTTTTAACTGCAAGTTTAGTTCACCTTGAACCGAAAATGTTCATAATCATAATATTAATCATTAACACTAATATAATTTTACATTTTGGTCATTATTAACTTTTTTATACTGTTTAATTTAGCCTAACAATTTTATAAGGAAAAACAATCAGAGGTCTTGTGGGTCCGTAGCTCAGCATGGACAGAGCGCCTGCCTTCTATCAGTTTAGTTTGGAAGATAGCCGGAAGTCGAGGGATCGAAGCCCTCCGGGCCCGTTACTATATGGCTTTTTTAAATGGATTCTATATGGACACTATTATTGATCTTATCTAACTCACATTGTGAATTCCATTTTGTCAAAAGCATCCACTGATATTTGTTTCCTAAATTCTAATCTTTAGATTTATTATTATTATCATTAAAGATAATAGAATCCATTTTATTGTCTTGTATCATCACCAAGCCCATCCTGTCCACTATTTTCAGTTTTAATCAAGCTAAAGATGTAAAATACACAAGACCATAGGTTAAGACAAAAATAGTGATTGTAAGGCCTTTATCGTTTCTGGATTTTTGTCAGTCACTATGTATTTTATACCCACAGGCTTATTGTTGTCACTAATATCAATAAATACCGAATCCCCAAGTGGAATGGTACTTACTATTTTCTGGTCTGTTAGTTTAACATACAAGGTATTATCATCATTGTCGTATTCAACTATTGAATTCATAAATCTAAACTCCCCCCTCTTGTCTGTTTTATTACTGTTATTATTCCCATAATTAATATGATTATTAAATAGTATAATCAAGTATTTTAGGTTCTTTATAGATATTTGGCTATAAACTTTCAAATTTAGATTATTTGCTGTTATTAGTATAGTCTGCAAAATCGTTCAAATGGAATCAAAAAATCATCCTCCGTAATGTTAAGGGGGTTTTTGTATTTCTCTACTCCATACCCATAAGCCTGATAAATTGGTACGTAGCCAAAGGTAACAGACGATGCAGCATCGAGC
>JADDOQ010000181.1:0-420 GCA_016782315.1 Nitrososphaeraceae archaeon
CATGTTTAGCCTTTATATCCTCTATTAATACTCGGCTAAAGCCGATTAGTTATCAATCAATCATTCATCATCGGATATCCTGTCCTTCATTCTTTTTATGTTATGTAGATGTGAAACAAGTATGAAATACCCAATGCAAACAAGCGCAATAAAATGATACTCAAAGCCATTGCCATTTCAATGGCTCCGGAAAACCATATACTCGCGGCAGTTGTTAGGTTCAATACCTTGTTCGACTTTTTGCGTATTTTAGACTCTGTTCTGCCTTCAAGTTCGCCATTAAGTATTACCACTGCACCAAGGAATCTTATTCCGCTGACATTCTGTGCTGAAATTCTTGAAGTAAAATTTGAGTCTACCGAAACAGAGCGAAACATAAAGATCATTGAACCGCCGATCACAAGGGAATGAGTTCCCACT
>JADDOQ010000181.1:543-4091 GCA_016782315.1 Nitrososphaeraceae archaeon
TGATAAAGTTAATGCCTTTTTATATCAATCAGAAAAGGGTATGCACAACACAACACAACACACATTTAGATCAAGAAAAAAAATCATTAATCTCTGAGGTGTCAAAATCAGTCCACAAGTTATACACTGTAAATACAAATACCTGAAAGTGAAGGTGTGGAGTTTAGGTATAGCCTGTCATGCCAAACCTGGCTATCTCCTGGACCGCCCGAACCTGTTGACCTACCCTACTTTCGAACTGTTATGATCCAAGTGGTCATACATAGTATACTCGTCATTTTGGTGCATAATTGCAATAAAATTGAATAGTTCCAGTATGACAGATTTGGACCCTACATTGGAGTCATCCTTGACGCATGTGACCGTACCGTCTGCAGCGGCAAGAACCGGAGTGTTATGCGGTACAGTAAAATCGACTGCGTTTCTGAGATTGCCATAATGCGCCGGAAATGTTCTATCGATTCTCTGTAGATGGTTTTGAGGCAAGGATATCCTATATTTGCTCTTGGTGCTCTAGGAACACACTCTATTTTTGGGTGTAGTTCAATAAATTGTAAAATGAAAAATGAATAGTTGAGTCAGTTTGCATCTTTTAAAAAAAGATGATTTTAGACGCTGTGAGTCTGTGTTTGTTTTTTGATTTTATTGCTTTTTTGTTGTTGCTGTTGTTGTGGTGGAGTAGGAGGTTTTGTTGGCAGAAGAGTCATTGCTGTTGCCTTGGTTGCCTTGGTTGCCTTGGTTGCCTTGGTTGTTGTTTGAGTTAGTAGTTTCTGAAACTGCTGATGCTATTTGCTTTGAGTTGTTCTCAAACGTCCTTGCTGCGTTTACGTTGAGGTTTGAGATGTGTTTTGAGTTGTCTCTTGCTTGCTGTAATGTTGACTTCATGGAGTCAAGGTTTGAGAAGATCATGTTGTTTGTCAGTCTTATTGCTGAAACTGCGTTGTCTGCAAAGCTGCTGACAAACTTGGTGTATGCCTTTGTCATAGAGTCTGGAGATGCAAAGCTGCTAACCATGCCGTTGAAGCTTTCATTGTATGGCTTCCATGCTGACTGAAGTGAATTAATCACTGCTTTTTGAGACTCAATATATTGTTCTGAAATTTCTTTGGCTGTTTGCAGTGATTGTTCTTGGTAGCTGTTGACAATGTTGTTGTAACGTGGGATTTGGTTTCTTGACTCCTCTATTGACCTGTTGATGTTTTCCTTGGTCTCGTCAAATGACCTGTTTATTGATTCACTCAAATCATTAGAGTTTTGGCTGTTTTGGCTGTTGTTGTTATTTGATTTAGTTTCGTGGGAATATTTTGATGTGTTATTGTTGTTGTTGTTGTTTTTGCTGCTAGTTGAAGTTGTCGTTGAGTTATCGGATTTAAATGTCATCACTATATATTGGCAGCATACTTTATAAGTATGGGTATTTTATGGAATTTAAAACCGCCCAAAACCCAAACATAAGCTAATTTCGTGCTATTCGGGTAATTTGATGGGCGTTTCATGAGGAAATATAATGAACTTTTCATTCTTAAGATACTGTAATTATACGCCTTTGTTCATATGTTTTGGTAAGTTAATCGGTGTCTGTTTATTGTATTCTTTAACTATGTGTGAATATGATTAATTTGGTGTTTATTGCAGGTTAATGATATAATATTTGCAGCCAGGCATTATTATAGTATATCCATAAACTCTGTACTATTTGACTTGACCGATTTAGCAAAAATACTCCATTGTGTTAACCGTTTTTTATTATCCTTAGCCTCTTTCCCGCATAATTGATGGTTTCTAGATATTTTTGTGAAATAACTAATGCAGACCAAGTTATTGTTGCTACACCTTTAGATCCACTAAATTCAAAACAAGTATTCTTTATGTCAAAAGTAATCAAAATATTATAATTTTATAGGAAAAAACTTCAAATATTTTAGAGGTATGATATCATAAGGATAAATATACCCTCTTTTAACCTTATTCTTTTATACTTTATTGTGCATATGATTACTGTGTCGGAAATAAAAGAATCTATTGAAAGTGCCGGAGAAAAAATGAAAAGAGGTACAAAGAAAGCTGGGCATAGTATGGAAGAAGGCGCCGAGGAAACCAAAGACAAAGTAGACTAATCATTTTATTTTTTTGTCTATTTGTATTTTGCCTCTAGAAATATAATACGATAAGTTTGCTTTACATTACTTTACATATATCCTCTCAATTTATCTAGTGGATATAACTATATGATGGCGATGATGAAGCAGCATATGGAAATAAATATCCTGATAGACATTTTTCCTCAGATGATAAAATATTGATTCATAGTTTATTTCCATTTTGATTGCATTAAAAGAACTATTTGTACTATATGTGCTATGATAATGACTGAGAATCCCGATGATGTGTTATAGTTCTATTTTAAAATCATCAATTATGTTTGGGATTGCGGGAAACAGCGTTGTCTCAGCATATTCTATAACCACTACTATGCAGCTGAGTATTGCTAACAGGACCCAGAAATCGTTATTACTTTTATTTGTCAAATTTTTCCAGATACTATCATCAATGCCTCTAACAATTAAATTATAACTAAAGATATCAATCACCAGTTTAATTTCATTTAGAATCGACTACAAATCTAAAACCAAAGATATTGCAAATGGTGGATTAGAGAAAATAATGCGGGTTCAAAGAGTTTAATACTTTATAATGCCAATCCAAATACGGCAACTGCAGTTATGGTTAAAGGAACTGAAATGACACTGTTGGTGTTTTTTGAATTCCTAAATTTATAAATGGCATATTATTTACAAGATCCGGCAATAAAGGGGCAATATAAACAAATTTTTGAATTATACTGTTCTGTTCTCCCTTGTAATATCAAATTCATTAGATGGTAACCCTTACTGTTATTTGTTTCGATTATGCCATTATTCTTTGAATGGTTTTGCCGACTGTAATGCAATTTGGAAACATATTTGTGTTTGATGAAATGTATTTCAAAAAATCCCTGGAATAGTTTTTTTTTGTTGTCATAATGATAATCAACTTGTTGATTGGATAATTAGTAGCCTGATTGATTGTGTTATTTATACTATGTTTCACCTATAACAAATATGAGTTCTAGTATTGATTGGAATGACGTTATAAAAAAAGAAGCAAGAGGAAGCAATGATGAAGATTTAGGTGAAGTTCAGGAAGTAACAAATGGTTATGTTCTGGTTAAAAGAGGCATAATAAACAAAGAACAGTTTTACATTCCTCAGGATCAAGCAGAGAGCTATGATGGCGATGTTCTTAGATTTAGAATTTCAGAGGAGGAGGCGAAAAATACGTATCAAACAGATTCTCCTCCATCACAAGATCAAGACCAATATTCTTCTTCCACTACAGATATGCAAAATGACCAAACACAGGAAAAGATGGGGACTGAGGAAGAGACAACAATACCTTTAACAGAGGAAAAATTAGATGTATCCAAAAGGACTTCTGAGAGTCGGGCAACAATTACAAAAGAGCCAATAACTGAAACTAAAACAGTTGAGGTTCCAGTAACGCATGAG
>JADDOQ010000044.1 GCA_016782315.1 Nitrososphaeraceae archaeon
CTCCTTGTGTTGTTTTCTTTGATGAAATTGACTCCATCGCACCAATAAGAGGACTAGGTGGCGATAGCATGGTCACTGAACGAGTGGTTTCACAATTGCTAACAGAATTGGATGGCATTCATTCATTAAATGGTGTAGTTACTATTGCTGCAACTAATAGATCTGATATGATTGATCCTGCTTTATTGAGGCCGGGTCGATTTGATAGAATAGTATATGTTCCATTACCAGATAAAAATACTAGAAAAAAAATAATAGAAATTCATTCTTCTGATAAACCTATTTCTAAGGATATTGATTTTGACAAAATATCGGAACTTACAGAAGGATTTAGTGGAGCGGATGTTAGTTCAGTTGCCAACACAGCGGTCTCTATAGTCCTACACGAGTATCTTAAAAAATACAGCACCCCTGAAGATGCTGCTAAGCATGCATCAGAAACCCATGTCACAATGAAGCATTTTGAGGATGCGGTTAAAAAGATTAAAGGACAGAAAGAAAATAGGTCTGGAGAAAAATTGACAGTTCCATATTATAGATAGGCTATTTTTCATCTGTTTTTTATAAAACCCCATTTTCTAATATTTTTTTCCTTTTGTTCACATATTTCATAAATTATTTAATAAAACGGACAAAATGAAAATATTTTAAAGAGCAATGTTTTTAAGCGTTATCTATATGAATAAATTTCACTCAAAGAATGGTAGAAAATGTATTACAGGTTTTTCAAAATAAAGTAACGTTACATAATACAAAACGTTTTGTTTCAGATAAAGAAATAAACAATTTGGCGGAAAGATATGGTACGCCTTTGTATCTTATAGATGAAAAAACTTTACACAATAAATTATTAGAACTACATAATGCTTATAAGGGATTTCAAGGTGATGTAAAAATTGCTTATTCTGTTAAGGCCAATTTTAATCCTTCTATTCTGAAAACTTTTATGAAAGATGGCATAACTTTTGATCTTACATCATTAGGGGAATTATATTTTATAAAACAACTGAAAGGAAATCCTGAAAATATAGTTTATACTAGTGTTACAGAAGAATTAGAGGAATATATAGAGGTATTAAAAAATGGAATTAAAAGAATAGTGGTTAGTTCTTACTATGGATTTATAAATTTATCAAAAGCTGCGAATATTATAAATATACGCCCTAAAATAATGGTTCGCATAAATCCTGAAGTAGGTGTTAAAGCAGAAGTTCGCGCGTCTTATAGAAATGGAAAATTTGGTGTGCCTCTTAATGGTGGAAAAATTGATTCAGCCTATCTTATTGTCAAATCTATCTATAATAGTTCTTTATTGGATTTTGAAGGATTTCATTTTCATCTTGGTTCTCAAATAACAAATTTTGCATGTTATGTGAATGCATTAGAGAGACTTAACTCACTTATAAATAAATTAAAAAAAGAAATCAATAATTTTTCAATAAATACTTTAGATATTGGTGGAGGAACACCTGTATTTTATAACGATCCTGTGCCAACACCTGCAGAAATGGCATCAATATATATAGGAAAACTAAATAATTTAGCGTCTTGTCATGGTAATTTTACATTAATGATCGAAAGCGGGCGATTCTTGGTGGCAGAATCCTCTATTATGGTATCGAAAGTTGTAAATACCAAAGAATACAATGATCATAAAATTGTTATATTAGATACGGGATATCATCTTCTATTGGATGCTGCGTTACTTAAACAAGAATACCCACAAGAAGTAATACTTTGCCACAATGATATTTATGAAATGAACTCCAATGACAAAAGGAAACATTCTACTGTGAAAAATATCCATTTGGTAGGGCGTTTATGCGATACACTTGATGTTTTTCCAATTTCTAAAGTATCTGACATGTCTGATACGAACGTAGGAAACTATATTCTATTCTATAATATAGGTGCTTATTCTTTAGTTTTTAACATGCCATTCCATTGTCAAACGAAACCGCCTGTTCTAATGAAGACAATTGATGATAATTTCAAATTAATTAGAAAGGGTACCTCACATGAAGAATTATTTATTGAAGAAGGTGGTTTATTATCCTAGTATTTTTCTATGACAATTAAATTATTTTGGTAGTGTGAATATAATGCAATATGTTAGGCTACATATTTTTATTAGTGGAAAAGTACAGGGAGTGTATTTTAGACAGAATACATCATATAAAGCACAAGAGTTGGATATTATGGGTTGGGTTAGAAATTTAAAGGATGGGCGAGTCGAAGCTATTTTGGAAGGTGAAAGGGAAAATATGAATAAATTGTTAGATTGGTGTAATGATGGCCCTGAAAATGCAATAGTAACTAATATTGAAATTATGGATGAAACTTATAGAAATGAATTTTCAAATTTTCAAATTTTAACAACCGTCTAGTTTTATACTTTAAGATATAGTTTTATAGTGAATTACAAAATTAATTCATAATTATAACCTAATAATTATATTGTTTTTATGTAAATATTCTTTGACTTCATTTAGACTTGCCCGTCTAAAATGAAATAATGATGCTGCCAAAGCCGCATCGACTTGTGTTTTTTCGAATACTTTTAATATGTCTTCTTTTGATCCGCATCCTCCTGATGCAATTACAGGGATATTTATCCTATTGCAAATAGCATTAAGTAATTCGATATCATAACCATTTTCCGTACCATCTGCATCAATACTAGTTAAAAGTATCTCTCCAGCTCCGAGTTTCTCTACTTTTTTTGCCCATTCTAATGCGTCAATTAGTGTTGATTTTTTACCACCATATGTTTTTATTTCAAACCAGTAGTTTTTTCCGTCTTTGGAAAAAATGTTTTTGCCACCTTTGCCATAATTTCTGCTAACATCTAATGCAACAACTATGCATTGCCTACCGAAAATAGACATTAACTCTTGAATTAAATCTGGATTTATTACTGCTGCTGTATTTATTGATACTCGATCTGCACCGCTTAGTAAAATATTTCTTGCGTCTTCCAGTTTTTTTATTCCTCCGCCAACTGTAAAGGGGATGTTTATTACACTTGCCACCTTTTTAACGATGTTTTTCATAATTTCCCTATGTTCTTCTGCTGCAGTAATGTCTAAAAACACCAACTCATCAGCCCCCTCTTCGCTATATCTTTTTGCTAAGATAGCTGGATTTCCTGCATCTTTTAATTCTTTGAAATTAATACCTTTTACAACTCTACCTTTATTAACATCCAAACAGGGGATTATTCTTTTTGCAACAGGCATGATTAAATCACTTTTTGCACTTGATTTATTGTTAGTTTTTTATCATATAGTGCTTTTCCGAGTATTACTCCATAGCAATTAGTATTTCTTAGTCTTATTATATCTGTGATATCGCTTATTCCGCCACTAGATATTATATTTATACTTTTAAAGATATCATTTATTTTTACAATTGTGTTTACATCTGGCCCGTCTAAAGTACCATCTTTGCTAATATTTGTTAATAAGAAATTATTAATACCTATTTCTTGATATAGTTTAATTGCGTCAAAAAGTTTCATGCCTGAGAATTCTTTCCATCCTGATATCATGATATTTTCATTATAATGATCAACTGCGATTATTATACGACAAAGTTTTTTTTTTGTAATTTTTTTTATAGTCTCTGGTTCTTTAAATGCCATTGTTCCCAATACGACATTAATAAATTCCTTTTTCTCTAGGAATTTATTTACTGTATTTATTGTTCTTATCCCTCCTGCAATTTGGATAGGAATATTCACTGCATCAATAATTTTTAAAATTACATCAGTGTTGTTTTTTCCGGTATTTAAGGCAGCGTCAAGATCTACCAAATGAAGTCTATCTGCTCCTTCTGATTCCCATTTTTTTGCAGTTTCTATAGGATCATTGCTATAGACAGTTTTGTTTTCTAATTTACCATTGACTAATCTCACTACTTGATTATCTATTAAATCAATTGCAGCAATACTTTTCATTTTGATTGTGTACAGATTTTGATAAAGTTTTTCATCATTCTTTCACCAATTTCGCTTGATTTTTCTGGATGAAATTGTGTACAAAAAATATTGTTCTTTTCAATACATGCGGGAATTGATATTCCATAATTTGTTCTTGCTGTTATTATGTTTATTTCTTCAGGCACTGTGTAATATGAATGAACAAAATAAACCCATGAATTATTTGGTATTCCTTCGAATAGTTTACTTTTTTCGTTGACTATTTCTAAATTGTTCCATCCAATATGAGGTATTTTAATTAGAGATTTTGGTAGTGATACAACCTCTCCTTTAATGATTTTCAGGCCTTCAAGATTTCCTTCTTCGCTTTTTTCAAATAACATTTCCATACCCAAACATATTCCCAGTATTGGAATATTTTTTTCTATATAATTTAAAAACTTTTTTTTACATTTGTATACTGATAATAATGCAGGATCAAAATTGCCAACTCCTGGAAGGATTAATCCATCAAGATTTTCTATTACATCGTTAAAGTCATTTATTACCGAGACATTTGCACCATTCCTTTTTAGTGCTGATTTCAAACTAAAGATGTTGCCAGCACCATAATCAAATATGGCTATTCTAATCATATCTTTTTACATCATTCCTTTGGTAGAAGGTTTTTCTTCATTAGTGGGGTCTATTTTCATAGCTATTTTTAATGCTATTGCAAAAGCTTTCATTGTAGCTTCTATTTTATGGTGATCGTTTATTCCGTATTCTACAACAATATGAACACAACAATTTAAATTTGATACAAATGATTGAAAAAAATGATTTATATCTTCCTTTGAAATATTTTCAATTAGTTCTCTTTCTAATTTTAAGTCTAGGTGATAATATGGTCTTTTTATTAAATCTACCGCAACTTTTGAAATTGATTCATCCATTGGAATTAATGAATATCCGAATCGAGATATCTTTTCTCTTTCTCCAAGTGCTTTATCTATGGTTTGGCCTAAAACGATTCCAATATCTTCAATTAAATGATGGTTTATTTGGTCTTCACTATTGGATATTAAATTGATGTCGATCTTACTATACCTTGCAAATGAATTTATAAGGTGATCTAAGAAAGAGATATTTGATTTTATATTCGATTTTCCTGATCCATCCAGATTAACCTCTACTTTTATTGATACCTCTGTTGTTCTCCTTTCAAGATGGGCTATACGTTCTTGACCCTCACTTACCAATACTTGGTTTTATTTTTTTGTATTATTTAATATATTTGGTATATCATTTACATTTTCAACAATAATGTCTGCCCCTTTTAATTCAAACAACCTCTTTAACTCTTTTGATGAATTTGCATTTGTTCCATATACTCCACAAAAAACAATTTTTGTTCCACCGGTTTCGTATCTGAATCTTTCAACCATTAGAAAATCTTCTATGGAGTCACCAACATAAATAGCACTATTTAATTTTAATTGATTGAAAACTTTATGTATTGAATACGTACTAGGTTTTGCATATTCTCTTTTTTCATCTTCTAAAAAAATACATGCATCTTTTATAAAATATTCTGAAATATTATTTAAACTAAAATATGAAGCTACTCTACTTCTGCCAGAAATCAAAATTAATTTTCCATTGAATTCTTTTGAAAGGTTTCGTATTGTTTTTTCTTTAATAATTATTTTATCATTATTTATTAATGGTTTGCCAAAATAATATTTTGGATTTTTTTTAAATTGCTCCTTAAAAAGATCCGGACCATAGAAGATTTCGTTAAAAACCGTTGAAATGATATTATCATCTTTGGGATATTCTAATCTAGTTTTTATATCCTCGATATCCACTAATTTCTCTAATTCATTTTCAACAGAAAGTATCCCTTTATCATCTAATTTTTCTAATAAATCAAAAAAAAAATTAATGATCTCAGATCTATTGTATTTATTAATTTTTTTGCAAAAAACAATTGTTAGAATAATTGAATATGTTGTATCAATATCATTATTGAACCCACCCGTATGTCTAAATTTGGAAATTATTTTGTCTATTGGAATGCAGGTTAAATTCATTTTGATTTTAAAATTAGAATCCAAAATATGTTGAATTGTTTTTATGATTGTTTGATTATAGGAGTCAATTACATCAATTAACACTCCATCTATGTCAAAAATTATTGCATCATATTCGCTATAATTGATCCCTTCTTTATACCGCACTATATAAATAGTTAATAAAAACTATTATTAATTTAGACTTTTTGTTATAGCTAACTTGGTGTATATCAAATTCAACCGGGAAGAATTTCTTTATTTTTTTAGGTTTGAAAGCAGCCACAACAAATCAGCAGTATTAACCCCAATTATAATCAGATAATCGGATAACTTGATCAATATATTTTACCGATGATGTATTGATTGATCTTTTTCCCACTCTCTCTTATTACTTTAGTGGATATCTTATTTGGTTTATGTTTTTGTATCCCCTTTACATTGAAAACATAATTTGGTTGGATAAAAAAATAAATGGTTGTAATAGTCCTTTTTTCAGATTTACTTATATCTTTATAATAGTCTAAATGAAAAAATAAAAGATACAATCTAAATCCGATAAATTCTGTGAAGGTGTGTATTTTGTGATGCTTGTTGTGCTCATATTATTAAAAAAAGAATCTTTGAGGTTAGTTTTGTCAAAAAATTGAGTCTATTTAATAAAAGGTATATTATTATAGTATAATACATAATACAAGTTATATATTACTTTCTTCCATAATTTATATATGAAATATCGCAATAGGCCTGAGATAATATCTAATATTTTATATGCAGCAAATGGAAGTGCATCTAAAACAAAAATTATGTATAAAGCATTTTTATCTTATGCTCAAATAAAAGAATATTTGCCTATGCTTTTAGAGAGCAATTTACTTGAATTAGAAGATGGTGGAAAGTATAGAACTACCGAAAAAGGTATCAGGTTTTTAAAGATGAATGAAGAAATTCAGGAATTAATAGAATCAAAAACACTTCCTGAAGAACTCTAACTAACTAATTTTTCTATCTAAAGTGTAGCATAATTTTATTACATGATTCATTTGTATTAGAATATTGGTTATAATGCGTTATTTGATATTCTGTAATATCGATATAAAAAACAATATGTGTTAATTTGGGAACCTTTACTTTCATTATATTGAAGACTAACTTTTGACTATTCTTTTGGTATTTTTTTATAATGGTTTTTAATAAACCTGGGCTTTACGAATATAGCTGTTTGTTTCATCCTTGGATGATGGGAAATACAAGTAAAACCCAAATTAAAATATCTAAATATATATTTTATGGCATTACTATAATTCTTTGATTGAAAAAGGAAGCTACAGCCAATTTAGATAACTCTGATAGTGGAAAAGATGATTATATTAGTAGGTCAAAGCAATTATTAAACAAATATAAAGTTAAAATTGGTGATAGTGTTAAATTAATTTCAAATAAAGGAGACTACACGGGCATAATAATGCCTAGATATGAATCTTTTAATGATGATTATGTTGTAATTAAGCTAAATAGCGGTTATAATATTGGTATTTCAATAGAAAATATTATAGATATTACAACTGAAAAATTATCCGAAACCTCTGTTAACGTCTCATTGAATCCCGTTTCTAAGACCGATGACCTTCATAATGGTGAGTTTGTTTTAACAAAAGGAATCAATCATAATATCAAAAAACCAATATTATCATCATCATTACCAAAAATTTTGCTTCTTACTACAGGTGGAACTATTGCTAGTAAAATTGATTACAGAACTGGTGGGGTAACCTCAATTTTGAATGCATCTGATCTTTATTCGATTTTTCCAGAAATTTCTAACTATGCCTCGATTTATCCTGAATTTTTATTTAATGAATACAGCGAAAATCTTCATACCTCTCATTGGTCTCTGTTGTCAGAGCGAATCTCTTATGCGGTTTTGCATGAGCAATTTGATGGAATTATTGTATCTCATGGAACAGATACAATACATTACACATCATCTGCAATGAGCTTTGCATTGCAAAATCTATCTATTCCTGTTGTTTTAGTAGGGTCCCAACGGTCATCTGACCGGCCATCCTCGGATGCATTTACTAATTTATTGGGTGCAATAAAATTTATTACAAAAACAAATTATGCAGGTATTTTTGTATGCATGCATCATACCTCTTCAGATGAAACTATTGCATGCCATATAGGGACTAGATTACGAAAAAATCATACTAGTAAACGTAATGCTTTCCAATCGTTAGATTACTTTCCTTTTGCATTAATATATGATTCTGATATTGTATGTAATACAGACTTGAAAAGAATAAATACACGAAACAATGCCTCAAAAAATCTTATTTCAAAGACATCATTTGATGATAGGGTATTTTTATTGAAATTCTATCCAGGTTTCGATCCCTCTTTTCTTGAATGCTTTTCAAATTTTAAATATAGAGTCATTATATTGGAGGGCACAGGGCTTGGACATGTTAATAAAAACTGTTTTCCTTACCTTGAAAAATTGATAGATTCTGGAATTGTTATTTTTATGACATCTCAATGTATTTATGGGCGAGTACAAATGACTGTTTATGACACAGGCAGAGATCTTTTAGATTTAGGCGTTATTCCATTATCTGATATGAGTTCTGAGACTGCAATAGTTAAGGCTATGTGGGCACTAAGTAATAGTTCAAATAAGAAAGAGCTTGTTGAAATAATGAGGACCGATTTATCAAATGAAATCTCTAGTAATTCTCCTCTTATATCTTGATAAATATTGGAATGATTTTGATGAAATTTGATTTTGATAGCTTGAAGGTAAAAGTTGGATTCGAAATACATCAGCAATTAGACACAAAATCTAAACTTTTTTGCAATTGTAAGTGTGAAGAGGCTAACGGCAGTTATGATAATAATTTTATACGTATACTAAGGCCTACTAAAAGCGAGCTAGGTAATTTTGATAGAGCTGCTATATTTGAACATACAAAGATGAATACAATAAAGTATTATTCTAAAGTTGGTTTAAGTTGTTTAGTGGAAGCTGATGAGGAGCCACCTCATGAAGTAAATAGGGGTGCATTAGAAACAGTTTTGTTATTTTCGCTTGCACTAAACTCAAACATCGTTGATGAAATTCATGTTATGAGAAAGCTAGTAATAGATGGATCAAACACTAGTGGATTCCAAAGAACTATGCTTGTCTCTACTGGTGGAAACTTAAAAGTTGATGGTTTTAGAAAAATAGGCGTTCAAAGTATATGTTTAGAAGAAGATGCTGCAAAATTGTTGCCACATTCCAAGTTGTATAAAGAATATGGTCTGGATAGACTTGGAATTCCACTGGTGGAAATCGCCCTGGAGCCAATAACTGGAAAACCAGATGAAATTGTGAATGTAGCTTTAACACTTGGCAGATTATTGCGTAGCAGTAAACGTGTATCAAGGGGACTTGGAAGCATAAGGCAGGATGTAAATATCTCTGTTAATGACGGAAAAGTTGTTGAAGTTAAAGGTGTTCAACAATTGTCTCAATTAGTTAAAGTTTTAGATTATGAAACAAAGCGACAATATGGATTAATAAAAATTGCCGAGGAATTTGAAAAAAGAAACATTGATGATGGTTTTATAGGCGATAGAATTCAAGATATTACCTATCTGTTTAAAGATTCATCTTCAACTATATTGAAAAAGATCCTAAAAGATGCCAATTCGATTTTATTATCAATTAGGCTTAGGGGATTGAATGGTTTAATTGGTTATGAACCCATTAATGGTATTCGTTTAGGCAAAGAACTAGGCGAATTTGTTAGATTTTTTGGTTTGGGGGGTATTTTTCACTCTGATGAATTACCAAATTATGGGATTACTATCAAAGATATTGAAAATATCAAAGAACTTCTTGGTCTTTCTAATAGTGATGCTTTTTTAATTATTGGGGGAAATGAAAAAAAGATAAATATTGTACTAGAGCCATTAATCCGACGGATACGTGAGTTTAAACATGGTGTGGTTGCAGAAACACGATCTGCAACAATGGATGGGTCTACCATTTTCTCTAGACCTAGGGCAGGTTCATCAAGAATGTACCCTGAAACTGATATTCTGCCTATACCTGTAGAGTCAGTATTACTTGATGATCTAAAACAAAAAATACCCTTATCTTGGAATGACCTGATTAGGCAAATAATGAAAAAATATGAATTAAATAATAAGCTATCCGAACATATTTTTGATTCTCAATATTATGATATTTTTGAGAAAATTGTTTCAACTTCAAAAAATATCACACCAACTTTTATCGCTTCTAAACTGACAGAAGATATAGTTAGCCTTTCAAGAAATAACCTTGATAAATCACTGCTTACAGATGATATACTAATTGAAGTTTTTGATAATCTTGAAAAAGGTTTTATAGCTAAAGAATCTGTGACCTTGATATTTGAAAAAATCATGAAAAAGGAGTCTAAGACTGTAAAAGAGGCAATGAATTCATTAAATTTGATCGAAATAAATGATGATGAATTACATAAAATATTGGATAAAATATTAAATGATAACGCTCGTGTTATTAAAGAAAAGGGCATCAATTCAATTGGTGCACTCATGGGTAAAAGCATGAGTATGTTAAGAGGAAAAGTTGATGGATATAAAATCAATGAATATTTAAAACAGAAAATAGAACACTTTATTAATGATGAATTCTCCAAATGATATGACTAGAAGGCCTAAATCAATACATTGCCATTATAGGGACTCTTTCATCATTAATTCTGATAATTTGAAATCCTTTTTAATTAATAATTCGGTGCCCTGTGTAGAGTTGAATAATATCGTTAATTTGTTATCTCAATACTACAATCAAAAAGTTGATGTTATATTGGAGGTCTGTGATGATGATAACTGGGCAAAATTAGAATCATTTTCTTCTCCTTTGATTTTATTTATTTGCTGCATTGATAGGATTGTTACCAATAAAGAAATAATATTATCTCAAAAATCTAAGCATATATTACAATCTTTTTTGAGATCTTTGGAATCTTGGATGATTTGGTAAATAAGCTTTGTCAGATAATCTGCTTCAATAACTTTTAAGGGTCAATAATTAGGTTTGATTTAAAAAAAGATTTTAGTGTGCATGTGGTGGTGGTGCACTTCCTTTTGACAGTGATTCATTAAACGTTCCTTCGGCTCTTTCGTGAAATTCTAAATTGGATTGATCTACTTTAATGGCTTGTGGAGGACAAACCGATACACATGCCATACACCAGATGCAATCATGTTCTCTGATTGGATCTGCTTTGTCAGTATAGTCTTTTCTCTCTTCTTTTACTGATGAACCTTCGCCTGCAAACTCGTGATTTATTACCTCTTTGGCAGGGACGTCGTGCTCAGTTCTATACCATTGAAAAACTTGAACAGGGCAAGCTTCTATACAAGCTCCATCTGCTACACAAGAATCCCAGTCTACTGCTACCATAGTTCCACTAACGCCTATCGGCTCGATAGTTTCTCCTTTAGCTTGAAAGGCCTCTTTAACTTCTGCATTCTCAGCAGCTTCGCCCAGTTTGCCTGGTCCCCAGAGATAGTGAAAATGTTCACCATCGGAGTGTTTTATTTGTCCGATAACTTGATGATT
This sequence comes from Nitrososphaeraceae archaeon, assembly GCA_016782315.1. Taxonomy (GTDB): domain Archaea; phylum Thermoproteota; class Nitrososphaeria; order Nitrososphaerales; family Nitrososphaeraceae; genus Nitrosocosmicus. The sequence goes on from JADDOQ010000044.1 coordinate 11,615, forward strand.
CTTTGGAAAATCTGGATCTATTGGCATATTTTTTCTAGAGGTACTTGATTTTATATATTATATAAATCATGTGCAGCAAAAACTTAAATAATTTTATTCATTTTGTTTGCCTGGTTTAATAAATAATCAGGAATATACATCCTAAATGAAATATGGTATTCTTATTGATTCAATAAATTAAACAAATGGTTTTTAAACTCAATTCAATTAGAGTTGTAATGGATGCGTAAAATAAAAATAAAAATTTTTTAAATATTTTATTTATCTCTGTTTACCAGTTGTATGTATTCATATGCTGACGTTTCGTTATCAAATGCATATTGCACCTTCTGAAACCTTTTTCTAAATTCTATTACATCATGCAAAATTTTGCTACCGTCTTGTTTATCAATAACTATTTTTTTAATGAATGTTGCTATCTCATGCATTTCGTTTTCTTTCATGCCTAACCTTGTTACTTCAGGGACACCTATCCTTATTCCACTGGGGTGTAGGTAGTTTCTACCTTCCTTTATATCACCTGGAAGCAGTTGCCTATTTAAAATAATGTTGCATTTTTCAAGGTCTTTCTCAATGTTTCCGCCGTCCCCATACTTTGAAATGTTTACTGCTAGTTGGTGTGATTCTGTATACCCTCTTTTTTCTCCCAATACATTAAACCCATAATTTGCCAAAGAATAGGCAAGCATCTTTGCATTCTTGATTACCTGTTTTGCATATTCTTCTCCAAATTCTATTATTTCTGACAAAGCTATAGCTTTTCCGGCAACATGATGCAAATGATGACTACTCGTATTACCCGGAAATATCGCCTTTTTAATGGATTCTCCATATTTCTCAAGTGAAACTATTATTCCCCCTTGTGGACCCCATAACGTTTTATGAGAACTCATGGTCATAGAATCCGCACCTTCTCTAAGTGGATCTTGAAACTGGTTTCCTGCAATTAATCCAGCCACATGTGCCCCGTCATAATTAACATAGATATTATAACTGTGTAGAAAATCCGACAATTCCTTTACCGGATGAGGGAATAGAAACAGACTTCCTCCAAACATTGCAATTTTAGGGCTTTTTCCTTCATTTGCCATTGTTTCAATTTTTTTCTTGGTCATATCCGTATCTATGGTCATTTCCTCTTTGGAAAATGGAAAATGTTCTATTGTTAGACCATGTACCAACCCTGCCGTTCCTGAATGTTCTTTTTTCCCGTGAGAAATATGACCACCACTGGGAATAGATGACGCTATCATATAATCACCAGGATTTGAAAATGCGGAATATATTGCTAAATTTGCAACAACCCCAGATGTTGCTCTGCAGTCAGCAAACTCTGATCTAAAAACCTTTTTTGCTAACTCGTTACAGATGTTTTCTACTTGATCGATATATGTGCATCCTGCATAAACTCTTTCCCCTGGCCATCCCTCTGCATATCTATTTCCAAAATCCGAAACAACTGCTTCTCTTACTGCAGGACTTGGTATGTTTTCACTCGCTATTAATGGAATAGAATTATTAAACCAATTGTGATGTTCTTTCATTAACTTTAAAATATTATCGTATAACTCTTTTGCTTCCATTATACATTTGTTAAAATTATAACTATTTTAAAATATCGTAATAAATTTTGATATTAGATCTTTTATTGATAGTTTATTGATAACATTCGTTGTGTTTTATCTCATCTTTATGACAATAATTTTATACTACGTGTATTTTATCTACATTTGCAGAAGGTTAGTCAGATGGAAGGATATTGTGTTAAATGTAAAGCAAAAAGAGAAATGAAAGATGAAAAACAAGTTACTATGAAAAATGGAAGACCTGCTACTCAAGGCACATGTAGTGTGTGTAATACAAAAATGTTTAAAATAGGGGGAATTAAAAAGGAAGCAAAGTAAATAATTAGTTTACTTGCATAATCAATCAGTATAAAATAATTATATTTTGAAATACTTCCATTAAATTGCTAAATCTTCAGCATGAGAATTTTTTGTAAAAACCATTATTATCTGTATATTATATACAATAACCTTTTTGATCAAATTTGTTTATATAGATGTTAATAGCATGTTATCTCTCTTTATTTTGATGATATGCGATAATGCAGTATCATCTAAATGGAGAGAGGCAGGCATGGACTGTAAACAACTGATTTTATTGTATGATGAAATCTCCCTACCTAATCCAATTAGTTTTATAATCTGAGATGATTGATTTTGTTTTAATTAATATTGTGTTGCTTTTTACCCTTTATTGTGATAGAACCATACAAGCCATTTGAAAGACCAAGTTGGGATGACTATTTCATGATTCAGGCTATTTTGGCAAAATCCAGGTCCAATTGTTTATCTAGGCAAATAGGTGCTGTACTGGTAAAAAATAATAGACAAATATCTACCGGCTATAATGGTACTCCTACGGGTATCATTAATTGTTTTGAAGGGGGATGCAAAAGGTGCTCTGAAAGAATTAATGGTGTGATAAAATCCGGGGAATCTCTTGACAGGTGTATCTGTGTCCATGCAGAAGCAAACGCCATAATGCAGTGTGTTATGTTTGGCAATACTGGCAGTACCCATAATGCTACACTGTATTCTACACTGTCTCCATGCATAGAATGCAGTAAGATGGCTATTACTGTTGGAATAGGAAGAATTGTTGTCCTGTCCAAATATACTGAAGACGGTACTGAAATCTTAAAACAAGCTAATATACAGCTTTCAGAAATGGATCCATCTAAATTACAATACTGGTTATTGAAACTTTGCAACTAATCTATGTATGTTATAAATTATTACCTGTACAAAAACAAAAACAAAAACAAGGACAAAAAAAAGGTTT
>JADDOQ010000308.1:0-1113 GCA_016782315.1 Nitrososphaeraceae archaeon
GAGTTATTCATACACTATGTAATAAAAATATAGTTTATAACTACTATGATTGACAAAAATTTGGAAAATCGTTTTTATAAACAAACTTATAATATTATTAAAATTATCTTGGTAATCATACAAATTTAATACATGCAGGCAAAATTTGGTGTGTGAGTAGCTATTACAAAAAAATGATTCCCGCATAAATTGCTATTTGATTGAATAACTGTCTATTTGTATATTTTTTATTTAGTGGGCCTTTTTGCCATAAATAATAATAATGGTTATTTTTATATAAGTTTTTGATGCCATTTATGCAATTTACGCATAATATGACTGTGGTCTATGTTATTATATTATATTAATATCTATTACATGGATGAAAACGTATCAAAAATTTACGCTTATAACTGTCATTCTTGGCCTTATTATACCTATTCTTGGGCTCTTCTTTTTCTTTTTTGTCAACAGTCTAATACCAATCCCTGTTTTGGGGTTGGTTCTTGGTGGGGCATTACTTAGTGCAATATTGATAATCGCGATTAATATCGCAGGATTTGTGGTAGCGTTTAAAATCAAAAACACCAAAATTGTTGGAATAGCATTAATAGGGTGTGGGGCGGCATTATTTCTCGCAATTCAATTTCTTGCAATTCCGGGCCTTATTCTTTTTGTAATCGCAGGAATTTTGGCCTTAAAAGAAAAGAATCCTCCATTGCCAAAGATATAAAGATACATAATTTGGATATTGCATTCAAATTTGGTCATCTGGCTTAAGTGGTAATCTATTTTTAAACGATGTCCTCTCCATCTTTTGCTATGTGTTAAATGATTATTGAGCCACTGGGTTTGCTCTGTGTACTCTTTATTATGTTTTAGGTGCGATTATTTGTATTGCGAACAACTCTTTTTTACAACCGTGATGAAATGAGAGAAAAAGGGACAAAAATGATATTGATAATGACTATAGTTTATGGATGGATGTTGTTGAACCCTCCTCAGAGGCATTTCTTATATCCAAAAGGAACTTGGCCTGGATGCTGACACTCTAAAAGTAGTTGAACGTGAAGCAAAAAGACCCCTGGTTGCCTACTTGAAAACTACACGTTTACCATATTACTTGCATTAAAT